>CANSKS010000060.1 GCA_947647615.1 uncultured Neglectibacter sp. | reverse complement strand
TAAACAGCTCCTATCGTCTTTCTCTTCTTTGTAACTCATCATTGACAAACCTACATTTATGAATTTTTACATAACATTTTTTCTAATGTCCTTTTTTCTAAAAGATAAAATGCACAAATCCCCGGCCGCTGCGGGTTTCCGGGCCGGAAACCCGCAAAACAAAAGAAGCCCGGCCGCGAAGCAAAGCGCGGAACCGGGCCCTTTGAGCTTTCGCTCAGTCCTTTTTCGAGGAAAGGCTGCTTTCATCCTTTTTTGTCTCGTCTTCCTTTCTTTCTTCCGAAGAATCGTCTCCCCCAAAGAAAGATTCCACGTTGTCCTCCGCCCTGGAAAGGGCGGAACCGGCATTGCTTTCCAAACGGGAAACCGTGCCCGAAGCGTCGCTTTCCAGGCGGGAAACGGTGCTGGAGGTTCCGCTCTCCACCCTGGAAACCGTGCT
This sequence comes from uncultured Neglectibacter sp., assembly GCA_947647615.1. GTDB lineage: Bacteria > Bacillota > Clostridia > Oscillospirales > Acutalibacteraceae > Acutalibacter. The sequence goes on along the minus strand of CANSKS010000060.1, from coordinate 14,653 downwards.
GGAAACGTCATTTCTTGCCTTTTGGCTGCAGCCTGTAAACAGGGCGGCCAATAAAATTGCGCAAAGGGCTATTGGAGCAAATTTTTTTCTTCTCATCACAGAAATTCCTTTCTTTTGTTATGGCGCAGCCGGAATTTTACGGCATGGCCGGGATTTCGGCACATCGCTAGTTAGCTTTGCCACTGTCTTCGGGAAAATACCCCTCTAAAGCAGATTGCAAAAATTTTTTTGAAATGTTAGAATACTTTAAAGAAATCTTAAGGTTGTGAGCTTATGGTATATACGGTCACTTTGAACCCTTCTATCGATTATTCCGTCTCCCCTCAAAAGCTGGAGCTGGGAAAAATAAACCGTTATGAAAAAGGAGGCTACGCCCCCGGCGGCAAGGGCATCAACGTCTCCCTGCTCCTCACCTCCCTGGGGGTCCGCAACCGGGCCATGGGCTTTTGCGCCGGGTTTACCGGGGAAGAGCTGGTCCGCCTGCTGGAAGAGGCAGGGTGCGAAACCGGCTTTTTGCGGCTTTCCCAGGGCCATTCCCGCATCAACTTCAAAGCCCGCACCCCTCAGGGCCTGGAAACCGATCTCAACGGCGAAGGCCCCTCTGTCACAGAGGAGGAGCTTCAAAGGCTCCTCCGGGAGCTTTCCGGCCTCCGGGAGGGAGATCTCCTGGTGCTGGCAGGCTCCGCCCCGGCCTCCCTGGGAAAAAACGTCTACGCCCGAATGCTTGAGGCCCTTGCCCCCACCGGCGTGCAGGCCGTGGTAGATGCTGCCGGCGAAAGCCTGCGGGCGGCCCTGGCCTTTCGGCCCTTCCTGGTAAAGCCCAACCAGGAGGAGCTGGGAGAGCTGTTCGGGGTGGAAATCTCCCACGCAGCAGCAGCCAAAGAATATGCCCTGCGGCTTTTGGACCTGGGGGCTCAAAACGTGGTGGTCTCCATGGGCGGGAAGGGGGCCCTGCTGGTGGGCAGCGGGGGGCAAAGCCTTTTTTGCCGGGCCCCCAAAGGGGAATGCGTCTCCACCGTAGGAGCGGGAGATTCCCTGGTGGCCGGGTTCCTTTACGGCCTTTCCCTCCACGGCACCCTGGAAGGGGCGCTGCGCTGGGGAGTCTGCGCCGGTTCCGCCACCGCCTTTACCCAGGGCATCGCCTCCGGGGACGAGGTAAAGGCCCTTTACCCCTTGGCGGGAAATCTTTATCCGGTATAAGGCCCTCCCCGGTTGACAGGGGCTTCCGGAAAACGTACAATAGAACCTGCCAATACGATTCGCCTCTCTTTCCGCTTACACTTGATATTGAAAATAAATAAGGGATTTTTACTATGAAAAATGACCAAAAGAACCCTTTCGAAGAGGAATTCCGTTCCTCCCAAGTCTATAAAACCCTTTCCGATTCCGGCAGCATTGTGGCCGATAAAATCGCCGAGGGCCTGGGAAAGGCTGCTCAGGGGCTGGACGGCGTACTGAACGGTTTTGTTTCCGGCGTAAAAAATCCCGGCGGGCCGGGGCCTTCTCCCACCGGAACCCCAAAGGGCCCCATACCCGGCCCGGAGGTGCAAAACGCCCGGTCCCAGCCGGGACAAAACGGCTATTACCGGTACCAGCCTCCCAGGACCTCCGGGACCAGGCCCGCCGCTCCCGGCCCCCAGGGGCAGCCCTCCTACAGCGCCCGGCCCCAGCCTTCCCCACCCTACCAGGCTCCCCACACCTCCCAAACCAGGCCTCCCGCCGGGACTCCCCAGCCTCGTTCCCCTCAGGGGCAGCCCCCCGTTTCCCCGGCAGGCCGCCCTCAAAACGTCACCCCGGTGCCTCCGCCTCAAATGAAGGTGGTTCGGGCTCCCAGCACGGCGAAATTTTACCTGACCGGGGCCGCGGCCTTGGCCTACGCTATGCTGTTCCCCCTGTACCAGCCTGCCCATTACGCCATATTCGCCCTGGTGCTGGCCCTGGTGTTTCTCCTTTCCTCCGTCATTTTCAAGGGCAAGAAGGTCTATGTGCCCATAGAGGAAAAAAAGGCCTCCAAAAAGGCCAAAGCCCCCAAGGAGGAAGCGCCTCCCAAGGAGGCTCCCAAACCGGAGGAAAAGCCTTCCTCCACCGGCAACCCGGAAGTGGATAAAATCATCGACGAAGGCCGGGATTACCTGAAAAAGCTCCGGGCCGCCAACGACGCCATTCCCGACGAAGCCCTTTCCGAAGACATTGACCGCATGGAAAAGGCCTCGGCCGGCATTTTCCAATATATTGGCGAGCACCCAGAAAAGGCCGCCCAAATTCACAAGTTCATGAGCTATTACCTTCCCACCACCCTGAAGCTTTTAAACAGCTACCAGCGCCTTTCCGCCCAAACCGTCAAGGGCGAAACCATCACCTCCACCATGTTCAACATCGCGGGCATGATGCACACGGTGGCCAATGCCTTTGAAAAGCAGTTGGATTCTCTCTTCGACGACGAAGCCATGGATATTTCTGCCGATATCACCGTCTTCGAAACCCTGCTGAAGCAGGAGGGCTTTGTAGAGGAAAAAGCAGAGCAGTAATGCGGTTTTCCGCTTTTTATATAGGGGAGAAAGCCTTCGTCCCGGCAAGGGAGCCTTGCCCTGCCCAGACAGGAAAAGCCCACAAAAGCACGAGAAAAAGAGAGCTTGGAAACAAGAGAAAGGAACGGTCCCCATGGAGGAAATCAAATTGACCCTGGAATCAGAAGCGCCCCAAGCCCCTTCCCTTACCCTGGAAGGAGCCCAGCCCCCCCAGCTCACCCTGACCCCGGAGGAGCAGCCCCAGGAGGCGGCCCCCGAAGTGAAGCCCGTGGTGCTGGATGAAACCGTCCTGAGCCCCGAGGAGCAGAAGGTGGTAGATGAATTCGCCCAGAAGATCGACCTCACCAACAGCGCTGTGGTGCTGCAATACGGCGCCGCCGCCCAGAAGAAGATCGCCAATTTTTCCGACACCGCCTTGAACAAGGTGCGCACCAAGGACCTGGGCGCGGTGGGGGAAGATATCACCAACCTGGTAACAGAGCTTAAGGGCTTTGACCTGGAAGAGGAAGAGAAGAAGGGCTTCTTCGGCTTTTTCAAAAACACCAGCAACAAGATCACCGCCATGAAGGCCAAGTACGATTCCGCCGAGGTAAACGTCAACAAAATTGCCGAGGCCTTAGAGCGGCACCAGGTGGTGCTCATGAAGGATATTGTCATGCTGGACCAGCTCTACGAAATGAACCTCAATTATCACAAAGAGCTTTCCATGTATATTATCGCAGGCAAAAAGAAGCTCCAGGAGGAGCGGTCTACCCGGCTTGTGCAGCTCCAGGAGAAGGCCAAAAGAACCGGCCTTGCCGAAGACGCCCAGGCCACCAACGACTTTGCCCAGCAATGCGACGGCTTCGAAAAAAAGCTTCACGATTTGGAGCTCACCCGCATGGTTTCCGTGCAGATGTCCCCGCAAATCCGCCTGGTGCAGAATAACGACAAGATCATGACAGAAAAAATCCAGTCCACCCTGGTGAATACCATTCCCCTTTGGAAAAGCCAAATGGTGCTGGCTCTGGGTGTGGCCCATTCCGAGCAGGCCGTAAAGGCCCAGCGGGAGGTCACCAACATGACCAACGAGCTGCTTCGCAAAAACGCGGAGAAGCTGAAGATGAGCACCATCGAAACCGCCCGGGAGTCGGAGCGGGGCGTTGTGGATATGGAAACCCTACGTTACACCAACCAATCCCTCATCCAAACCCTGGATGAGGTGGTCAAAATCCAGGACGAGGGCCGGGCCAAGCGCCGGGCTGCCGAAGAGGAATTGGGCCGCCTGGAGGGCGAGTTAAAGCAAAAGCTTTTGGATATCCGGAAATAAGCGCCCGAGCAGGTAAAAGCTTTAGCAGCCCGCCCCCTCTTCCCTTGGGAGAAAGGAACGTGATTGTTATGAAGAAAAAGAAAGTCCTTCCCGCTGTGCTCATCATGCTGGGCCTTGTGCTGCTGTCCCTGCCTTTGGGGGCCAACCGTTCCCTCACAAAGCTCCGGGAGAAGGCGGAGGAATCCTATTACGACTCCGGCTCTGTTTATGACGGCCTGGAGGCTCGGAAGGCCACTGTCAGCAACCTGCTGGCCGTGGCGGAGCGCTACAGCGAAAACCGGCCGGAGCTGGCCGCCCCCAAAAAGGAGCTGGAGCGCACGCTTCAGCAGCTGGAAAACTGCGATTGGGAAGATTACGCGGCGGAAGCCCGGGCCAACCGGGAAATGGGCACCGCGGCCGCCGCTTTGGCCGAAGCCCTCTCCGCCGCAGAGCTTTCCCAGCGGGACGCCGGTTACCGGACTTCCCTTTTGGCGGAGCTTCAAGCCCAGCAGACCGGCCTGGAACGCAGCGGCTACAACGAAAAGGCCGGAGCCTATAACGACGCTTTGGACCGGTTCCCGGTAAACTACCTGCGCCACCTGGCCTTTTTGGAGCCCATGCCCCTCTATTGAGGCAGTCCCGTTCCCGGGAAGCCCGCCTCAAAGCTTTCCCCCTGCACCGTGAAACCTCTTATTTTTAAAGAAAGGAAGCTCCTATGAAACCAAAGCTCCGAGCCCTTTCCAAAGGGGCATCGCTGTCCTTCCTGGCGGTGCTCTTCCTCTTTTTCAGCGCCCTTCCTGCCTGGGCAATCCCCAGCCGTCCGGAAAACTACTATGTGCTGGACGAAGCCAACGTGCTCTCCGGCCAAACGGAACAGGAGATCATCTCTCAAAACAAAGAGCTTTTCCAATCTACCGGAGCCGAGCTGGTGGTGGTGACAGTCGATTTCCTGGACGGGGAGGCCATTGAAGATTACGCCCATTCCCTGTTCACCTCCTGGGGCATCGGCTCCTCCCAGCGCAATAACGGCATTTTGCTGCTGCTGGCCATTGGGGAAGACAACTACTACGCCCAGGCCGGCACCGGCCTGGAAGACGAGTTTTCCGGCGACCGCCTGGACAGCCTTCTCTACGACTATTTGGAGCAGGATTTCGCCGCCGGCAATTACGACGCCGGGGTTCAAAAGTTCTTCCGGGCCCTCCTCTCCCAGGTAGAGGCCTATTACGAAAACGACCCCGGCCTTTCCGGCGATTCCCCCCAGCCGGCGCCCGACCTGGGGCCTTCCCCTGCTTTTGATTCCGCCTCCGGAGCCTTCCGAAAGGTCTTCCGGCTGGTGGTAGGGGCTGTAGCGGTAATCTTCCTGGTAGCGGTTCTCTCCCTCCTTTTCCGGGGCTTCTCTTCCCGGGGCCCCTCCGGGGGCTATGGCGGGACCAATTATCCCCAAGGGGGCGGCGGGAGCTTTTGGGGCGGCATGTTTTTGGGCAGTATGCTGGGCAGGAGCCGCCGGAACCATTGGCACAATCCGCCCCCACCCCCGCCCCCGCCTCCCTTTGGGGGGCCTCCACCCCGGGGCCCGGGCTCCTTTGGCGGTCCCCGTCCTCCCAGGCCCGGCGGCGGAAGCTCCTTCGGCGGCTTCACCCGAGGAGGCGGCGCCTCTTGGGGCAGCGGGGCTTCCCGGGGAGGAGGCCCTTCCCGCAGCGGCGGGTTCTCCCGAGGGGGCGGTGCCTCCCGGGGCGGCGGCGCCGGCCGCCGCCGGTAAAAACCCTCCAGGCTACAGGAAAGGAACAACAGCATGAAGCGCTATTTTATTTTTGATCTGGACGGCACTCTTTTGGACACGGGCGAGGGCATCCGCAAAACCGCCCAGCACGCCTTGTCCGCCTTTGGCATAGAAGAGGACTTCGAAAGCCTGCGGCATTTTATAGGCCCGCCCCTGCAGGTCTCTTTTCGGGAGCACTACGGCTTTTCGGAAGAGGACACGGCCAAGGCCGTGGAGATCTACCGGGCCCGGTACCGGGAAAAGGGCTTGTACGAAGCCCGCCTGTACCCCGGCATGAAGGAATTTTTGGAACGGTTCTCCCAAAAGGCCGTTCTCTGCGTAGCCACCTCCAAGGCGGAGGTTTTTGCCCGGAAAATTTTGGAAATGTGGGAAATCGCCCCCTATTTTAAGATCATCCAGGGCTCCGGCCTGGACAATTCCCTTTCGGAAAAGCCCGAGCTGCTCCGGGCGGTGCTTCAAAAGCTCCACAGCCCGGAGGTAGAAGAGGCCATTATGATCGGCGACCGCAAATACGACATTTTGGGGGCCAAGGCCCTGGGCATGGAGGCCATTGGCGTCACCTACGGCTTCCCCGCCCCCGGGGAACTGGAAGATGCCGGGGCCAACTACCTGGCGTCCAATGTCCGGGAGCTGGAAAAGCTTTGCCTTTCCCTGCTTTAAGCCATCCTCTCCCCCCCCTTCTCCCCGAGGGGAAGGAACCGGCCCCGCCCTTCAAAGGAAGCTTCTCCCCGGGGGAAAAGTCCCGCCCGCCGGGAAAATAAAAAACAAGCAGCCGTGGTTTCCCACGGCCGCTTGCTTTTTCCGGGATCTTCCCGGGCCGGTTTTTTACAAATCCACCTTGGGCAGGGTGGCGAGGCTGGCCTCCAGCTCTTCGTCGCTGGGGATATAATCTGTCATCTGGCCGTCGTTGAATTTCTGGTAAGCGGTCATATCGAAATATCCCGTGCCGGTAAGGCCGAAGACAATGGTCTTTTCCTCGCCGGTTTCCTTGCACTTGAGGGCTTCGTCTATGGCAGCTCGAATGGCATGGCTGGACTCCGGCGCGGGCAGGGTGCCCTCTACCCGGGCGAAAAGCCTGGCGGCCTCGAACACGGCGGTCTGTTCCACCGAGGTGGCCTCCATCAGGCCGTCGGCATAGAGCTGGGAAAGCACCGAGCTCATGCCGTGGTACCGCAGGCCTCCCGCGTGGTTGGCGGAGGGGATGAAGTTGGAACCCAGGGTGTACATCTTTGCCAGGGGGCAAACCATGCCGGTGTCGCAAAAATCGTAGGCGTAGCGGCCTCTGGTGAGGGAGGGGCAAGAGGCCGGCTCCACCGCGATAAAGCGGTAATCGGCCTTGCCCTGGAGCTTTTCGCCCATGAAGGGGGCGATGAGCCCGCCCAGGTTGGAGCCGCCTCCGGCACAGCCAATAATAATATCGGGCTTAATGCCGTACTTGTCCAAAGCGGCCTTGGTTTCCAGGCCGATGACAGACTGATGCAGCAGCACCTGGGAAAGCACCGAGCCCAGTACATACCGGTAGCCGGGCAGGGAGGTGGCCACCTCCACCGCTTCGGAAATGGCGCAGCCCAGACTGCCTGTTGTGCCGGGGTGAGCTTCCAAAATCTTCCGACCCACCTGGGTTTCCTCGGAGGGGGAAGGGGTCACGGAAGCGCCGTAGGTGCGCATGACCTCCCGGCGGAAGGGCTTCTGCTCGTAGGAAACCTTTACCATGTACACCTTGCAGTCCAGGTCAAAGAAGGAGCAGGCCATAGAAAGAGCCGTGCCCCACTGGCCCGCGCCGGTTTCTGTGGTAACGCCCTTCAGGCCCTGCTTTTTGGCGTAATAGGCTTGGGCCACCGCGGAGTTCAGCTTGTGGGAGCCGGAGGTGTTGTTGCCCTCGAATTTGTAATAGATCTTGGCGGGAGTGTCCAGGGCCCGTTCCAGGAAATAGGCTCTGGTCAAGGGGGAGGGCCGGTACATCTTGTAGAACTCCCGGATCTCCTCCGGAATTTCAAAAAACCGGGTGTCGTTATCCAGCTCCTGGCGCACCAGCTCGTCGCAAAATACCGGAGTCAGCTCCTCAAAGGTCATAGGCTTTAAGGTGGCCGGGTTCAACAGGGGGGCGGGTTTATTTTTCATATCGGCCCGAAGGTTATACCACGCCTTGGGCATCTCCGATTCTTCCAGGTAAATTTTGTAAGGTACCATTCTGCTCATCCTTTCTAAAAAGTCTATCTATGGATCACACAGCGCACAAAAAAACACGCCTATCCTAATTCCTTAGGACAGGCGTGATTCTACACGTCTGCGGTGCCACCTAAATTCGCCCAAACGGGCGCCCTCGTCGCGTACTTTCATACGCCAGCCGCTGTAACGGTCGGCCTCCGTCTCCCCTAACGCCCAGCAAAACTTTGTTTTACTTGCCTTTGCCGGTCTCGCCTGCTTTCCGGCCCTTACCGGTTTTGCTCGCTTCCGCTGCCTTCGCAAGCCCTTTTTTCGTCCCTTGGCGCTCGGTTTGCCCTCATGGGTCCATTCCCTTTTCCTTGGGCTGCCGGACTTTCACCGCCGCCGGCTCTCTGAAAACTCAAGTGCGAAAAGGTACTCCTCCCAATCTTCGGTTTTTTATTTTTTACACTATAGCACCTGAGAAGCCGAATGTCAAGAAAAAATTTTGGGGACAAGGGCCCTTTTTTCGAGAGCCCCCGGATCCCTCCCGCTTTAGAGAGAGGAACCCGAAAGCCTTTGCAGGGCCTCCTCTTTTGTAGCCACAAAGAAGAAATCCTTCCCCTGGTTGGACTCGTAAACAAAATCCTTTAAGGGCTTGCTGGTATACCGGGAATAATCCCCATAGATTGCAGCCTTTATCCGGTAATTGATAAACTTTTGGAGAATCTCTCCTGCAAGGCCGGTGCTTAAAATAAAAAAGTCCTCGCAAACCAGCTCTTTGGGAATCACCAGCCTGGAGGCCCCTGTTTCCCCCTTTACGGACATGGCCAAATCCAAAGCCGAGGAAACATCGGTGATGAGCTTCTCCTTTCCGGAAAGAATCGCAATGCCGGCATCGCCGCTCCAAAGCTCCGTGTTGTTCATAAAAACACCACCTTTCTCTTTTTTGTTCCGGCAGGAGGGGCGCCCCGCCCCCGGGTTTCCCCCTGCCTTGGAGGAACATGATACCACAGCTCTTCCGAAAAGGCAACCGGAGCCCCGGGAAGGGAAAGGGCCCTAAGGGCGCAAAACTGTTGAATCCCCCAGAGCCCTGTGTTATAATGTGTTCAAACAGGAAAGCGGCGGGGCTTTTTGGGGAGGCGCACCCCTTTTTATTTTTGATTTTTCAGAGGAGATTTTTTTGTTTTATGTGGAAAAAATATATTGGCGATAAAGCCTTTTATGTTTCGGTGATCCTGCTCATCGTGCCCATGATTGTCCAGCAGGGCATCACCCAATTTGTAAACCTTTTGGACAACGTCATGGTGGGCAGCCTGGGCACCACCCCCATGTCCGGCGTTTCCATTGTGAACCAGGTGATCTTCATCTTTAACCTCACCATCTTCGGGGGCTTGGCCGGGGCCTCTATTTTTGGCGCCCAGTTCTTTGGCAAGGGCGACGAAAAGGGCCTGCGGGATACCTTCCGGTTCCGCATCCTCTTTGGCCTGGCCATTCTGGTTTTGGGCCTTTTGGTACTGGTGGTGTTTGGAGAGCCTCTTATTCGGCTGTATTTGAAGGAGGACGCCTCCTCCCCCCAGGAGATCGCCAGCACCCTGGAGCACGCCAAGAGCTATCTCGCCATCACCCTTTGGGGGCTCTTGCCCTTTACGGTGGTCCAGTGCTTTTCCAGCACCCTGAGAGACACCGGCGAAACGGTTTCCCCCATGGCCGCCAGCGTCATCGCCATTCTGGTGAACCTGGTGTTCAACTACCTGCTCATCTTTGGAAAATTCGGGTTCCCGGAAATGGGCGTTTCCGGGGCAGCCCTGGCCACGGTCATCGCCCGCTGGGTGGAAATGGTCTACCTGGTGGGGCACACCTATTGGAAACGGGAAAAGTTCCGGTTTGTCAAGGGCGCCTTCCGCAGCTTCCGGGTGCCCGGGGAGCTTGTGAAAAAAATTGCCATTACCGGAACACCCCTGCTTTTGAACGAAACCCTTTGGTCGGTGGGCATGACCATGGTGAATATTTGCTACGCCACCCGGGGCATCACGGCAGTGGCGGCCACCAACATCAACGGCACCGCCTGGAACCTGTTTTCCCTTATCATGATGGCCATGGGAAACGCCATTGGCATCCTTTCCGGCCAGCTGCTGGGAGCCAACGATATTGAGGCCGCGAAAGACACGGTGCGCAAGCTTCTCTTTTTCACCGTGGCGGTGAACATCTTTATGGGCGGCTTAATCGTGGCCACCTCCCCCTTTATTCCCCTCATGTTCAACGTGGAAGACGCGGTGCGGCAAACGGCCACCCGGCTCCTCATCGTGTCCGGCTCCTTCCTGCCCCTTACCTCCTACGTCCACGGCGCCTATTTCACCATACGTTCCGGCGGCAAAACCGTTGTCACCTTTCTTTTCGACTGCCTGTTCACCTGGGTGGTCTGCCTGCCCATCGCCTACCTGCTTTGTACCTTCACCTCCCTTTCCGTGGTCTGGATCTTTTTCTTCGTCCAGTGTGCCGATTTTATCAAGGCCATCATTGGCGGCGCCATGATCCATTCCGGGGTCTGGGCCAACAACGTGATCGACGCCAAAACGAAAACCCCCGGCCCAGCCGGGGAAGCGGAGTAAGAAAGGAAGCTGACCCACCATGAGAAGCACCGAAGGCTACACCTTCCGTTACGAAACCCATTGCCACACCAGCTGGTGCAGCGCCTGCGCCCACAGCAGCCCCCAGGAAATGGCGGAGGCCTACCTGGAAAAAGGCTATGCCGGCATGGTGATCACCGACCATTTTTTGCGGGGCAACACCGCAGTAGACCACAGCCTTTCCTGGGAAGAAAAGGTGACCTGTTACTGGAACGCCTACCTGGCGGCGGCGGAATTTGCCCGGGGGAAAAATTTTTCCGTGCTCTTTGGGCTGGAACACATGTACGGCGGGGGCAAAGAGGTGCTCACCTACGGCATTGACCTCCCCTTCCTTTTGGCTCACCCGGGCCTGCACCTGTTTTCTCTGGAGGAATATGCCCGGCTGGTCCATGAGGCCGGCGGCGTGCTTTCCATGGCCCACCCCTACCGGGCCGCCCCCTATATTGACCCCGAATTCCGGCCCCAGCCCCAATGCCTGGACGGCGCCGAGGTGTTCAACTTCTTTAACAAAACCGAAGAAAACAAGGAAGCCGTCGTTTTGGCGGAGGAAAACGGCCTGTTTCCCACCTCCGGCGGGGACGTGCACCACGCCCAAAGCGAGGCTATCGGCATGGCGGGAATCGCCTTAAAGGCCCCGGTCGCCTCGGGGAAGGAGCTGGCGGCCGTTTTAAAAAGCCGGGATTACCGCCTCATTATAGAGGGCCAGCTGGTGTGATCTCCCCCGGCGGCTGCCGCCATTTTTAAAAGTTTCAAAAAAAGAGATAGAGGAAGCAGCATGGAATCTTTAACAGAACTGTACCGCGTTGGCCGGGGGCCCTCCAGCTCCCACACCATGGGCCCCTCCCGGGCCGCCGAGGCCTTTCGAAGGGCCTTTCCCACAGCCCAAAGCTTCCAGGTCACCCTGTACGGCTCCCTGGCCAAAACCGGCCGGGGCCATTTGACCGATACCGCCGTGAAGGAAGCCCTTTCCCCCTGCCCCGCCAGCGTGATCTTCAACACCGAGGCCGCCCAGCTCAGGCATCCCAACACCATGGACCTGGAAGCCTTCCGGGAGGGAGAACGGCTGGGGGCCTGGCGGGTTTACAGCGTGGGCGGCGGGAAAATCGAAATCGAGGGGCGTCCCGCGGAGGCCCCCCAGGACGTTTACCCCCTGGACGCCTTTGGGGAAATCAAAGCCTATTGCCAGGAAAAGGAGCTGCGCCTTTGGCAGTTCGCAGAGGAGCAGGAGGGCCCCGAGCTTTGGAATTACCTCCTGGAGGTTTGGAAGCAAATGAAAACCGCCATCGCCCTGGGCCTCCGGGCGGAGGGCACCCTGCGGGGAGGCCTGAACGTGCAGCGCAAGGCCAAATACCTTTACCGCCAGCGCCATATAGACGAAACCGCCGAAACCCGGGAAAACCGCATTGTCTGTGCCTATGCCTTTGCGGTAAGCGAAGAAAACGCCGGAGGCGGCGTCATTGTCACCGCCCCCACCTGCGGAGCCTGCGGGGTTCTGCCCGCCGTAATGGCCTACAAGCAGGAGCAGCACGGCTTTTCCGATTTGGAGGTAGCCCACGCCCTGGCCGCCGCCGGGATCATTGGGAACCTCATCAAGACCAACGCTTCCATCAGCGGCGCGGAATGCGGGTGCCAGGCGGAAATCGGCAGCGCCTGTTCCATGGCCGCCGCCGGGCTGGGAGAGCTCTTCGGCATGGATCTGGACCAAATTGAATATGCCGCCGAGGTGGCCATGGAGCACCATTTGGGCCTCACCTGCGACCCCATTGGCGGTTTGGTGCAAATCCCCTGCATCGAACGGAACGCCGTGGCCGCCATGCGGGCCATCAACGCCCTGAGCCTGGCCAATTTTCTCACCTATACCAGGAAGATCTCCTTTGACCTGGTGGTAAAAACCATGTACGAAACGGGCCGGGACCTGTTTTCCAAGTACCGGGAAACCAGCGAGGGCGGTTTGGCAAAGCTGTACCAGGCCACTTGAAAAAACGAAAAAGAGAGGGCATGTGAATGGAAACAGTAGCTTTGACAAAAGAAGAAAAGGTTCGGCGCTATGAGGCTTGGAACAAGACCGCCCAAAAGGGGCAGACGGTTTTTGCCGGTTCCTCCCTCATGGAAATGTTCCCCATCGAAAAATTCGTCAGGGAAGAGGGCCTGCCCGTCACGGTGTATAACCGGGGAGTGGGCGGCTACGTCACCGAGGAACTGCTGGAAAACCTGGGGCCCTGTATTTTGGAGCTGGCCCCATCCCGGCTTTTTCTCAACATCGGCACCAACGATTTAAGCGACCCTCAAAAGCCCCTGGAAACCATGCTCCAAACCTATGGGACCATCTTAACGCGGATCCGTCTGGCCCTGCCGGATTGCCGGATCTACCTCATGGCCTACTATCCCGTCAATTACGAGGCGGCCACGGAGGAAATGAAGGCCTGCCTGAAAATTCGCACCAACGAAAAGATCTGCCGGGCCAACGAAGGGGTGAAGGCCCTGGCCCCTCAGTACCGGGCCCAGTATATCGACGTAAACCAGCCCCTGTTGGACGGCGCCGGGAACCTGAGGGCAGAATATACCCTTGAGGGCATGCACTTAAACGAGCAGGCCTACCGGGCGGTCTATCCCCTTTTGAAGCCCTACCTGCTGGCATAATCCAAAAACAGAATTCCGGAATTCTGTTCGGAAGCAGGCGAAAGCCCTGCCGGGCTTCGCCAAACGATAAAAATTCACCTTTGGGAGAGTGACGCTATGCCCCGTTTCTTTGTGGAAGGCCGCCCCTGGGGCGAATATTTCATCGGCGGGGAAAACGGGCGGCACATCGCCCGTTCCCTGCGGATGCGCCCTGGAGAGGAGCTTGTGCTCTGTGACGGCGCCGGAACCGACTACCCCTGCACCCTGTGCCGCCTGGAGGGGGAGGGGGCCTGGGTAACTGTCCGGGAGCCCTCCCCCAGCCTGGGAGAACCAAAGCTCCAGGCCACCGTGTGCCAATGCCTGCCCAAGGGCGACAAGCTGGACACCGTAACCCAAAAGGCCGTGGAGCTGGGGGCCGCGGAGATCTGGCCCCTTACCAGCTCCCGGTGCGTGGTAAAGCTGGACGAAAAGACAGCGGCCAAAAAGACGGCCCGCCTGCAAAAAATCGCCCTGGAGGCCGCTATGCAAAGCGGCCGGGGGGTAGTGCCCAGGGTGCTGCCCCCGGCAGGGCTTCAGGAGGCCCTTTGCCGGGCAAAGGCCCAGGGGGAGCTGCTTTTCTGCTACGAAAAGGGCACCGCCAGCCTCCGGCAGGCCTTGAAAAGCATCGGGGACCGGGTCTTTTTATTTGTGGGCCCGGAAGGAGGATTTTCCCCGGAGGAGGCGGCCCTGGCCCAATCTTTCGGGGCAAAGCTCTTAAGCCTTGGCCCCCGGATCCTGCGCACGGAAACCGCGCCTTTGGCCGCCCTTTCGGCCCTGTTCTACGAAAAGGGAGAAATGGAGGGGAAGGGCCTGTGAAGCATGTTTTGATCACCGGCGGCTCCGGCGGCATTGGCCGGGCCCTGGCCCTGGAATTTGGGGAAAAGGGCTACGGCGTGGCCGTCAACTATTTTCAAAATGAGGCCGGGGCCCGGGAGGTGGTGGAGGAGATCTGCCGCCGGGGAGGCGACGCCCTGGCAATCCAGGCCGATGTCTCCCGGGAGGACCAGGTAGAAGCCATGTTCGCAAGGGCCGAGGAAGCCCTGGGGTTTTTGGACGTGCTGGTGAACAACAGCGCCCTTTCCCACCGGGGGCTTTTTACCCAGATGTCCCTGGACCAGTGGGAAAGGCTATGGGCGGTAAACTGCACCGGGGCCTTTCTCTGCTCCCGCCGGGCCCTCTCCCCCATGATCCGGGAAAAGCGAGGGTGTATCCTCAATATCAGCTCCATGTGGGGGCAGGTGGGCGCCTCCTGCGAGGCCGCCTATTCCGCCACCAAGGCCGCCCTCATCGGGCTCACCAAGGCTCTGGCCAAGGAGGAGGGCCCCTCCGGGATCCGGGTGAACTGCATTGCCCCCGGGGTGATTCTCACCCCCATGAACGCCGGCCTCTCCCGGGAGGATCTCATGGCCCTGCGGGAGGAAACCCCTTTGGAACGGCTGGGGACCCCGGAGGATGTGGCCCGGGCCGCCCTGTTCCTGGCAGAGCATCCCTTCCTCACCGGGCAGGTTCTCGGCGTAAACGGAGGGTTTGTCATTTGAGAGGCTTCCCGGAAGAAAACACAGGAAAAAGAGAGATTTTGTGAAATCTCTCTTGGCTCAGGCTTTTTGGCATAAACGGCGGGTTT
>CANSKS010000059.1 GCA_947647615.1 uncultured Neglectibacter sp. | reverse complement strand
AGCGGGAGCAGTGAGGTTGGAAATCCCAAAGAGCACTGCGCAGCTGGAAACTACCACTTCCTTGGCCGAAATTCCGGCAATAAGCGCGACGACAATTTGCCAAAAGCCCAAACCGATGGGGGAGAAGAAAGGAAGAATAGCTTTACCCAAAAGGGAGCCAAAGGTATTACTCATATCTTCGGAATAACCGGAAGGGCCAAAATTTAACAGGAACCACATGATAATGGAAGCAATAAAAATTATGGTTCCGGCTTTTGTCAGGTAGTCTTTCACTTTTTCCCACACATAAATAAAAACTGTGTGGGCACTGGGCGCCTTGTATTCCGGGAGTTCAATGAGCAGGTAGTTTTCCTGAGTTTTTTTCTTTTCCAGTAAGCGAATAAGAAAAGCGCAGGCAATAGCTACAGCCATACCCAATAGGTACATGGAATAAGCGGCAAAAATCGCGTAGTCGCCAAAAAAAAGACCGGAAAACAATACATAAATGGGAAGCCGGGCGCTGCAGGACATAAAAGGGGTAATCAACATGGTTTTATACCGGTCGCGTTTGTTTTCCAAAGCCCGGGAAGCCATAATAGCGGGCACGCTGCATCCGAATCCCAGCACCATGGGAATGAAGGAACGACCGGATAATCCCAGCTTCCCCATAATTCCGTCCATGACATAGGCTACCCTGGCCATGTAGCCGCTGTCTTCCAAAAAGGCCAACGCTAAAAATAAAATGACAATGTTGGGCAGAAAGGTGAGAATTCCGCCCACACCGGCAATAATACCATCCACCAGCAGGGAAGTGAGCAGGGGGGAAACCTGAAGGGATTCCAAAAGAGAAAGGGCGCCACCTGAAAAGAGTTCCAACCCGGTTTCCAAATAGCCTTTTAGCCAATCGCCAATGGTAAAGGTGAAGAAAAAGACCAATGCCATAATAAGAAAGA
The DNA here is from genome assembly GCA_947647615.1 of uncultured Neglectibacter sp. Taxonomy (GTDB): domain Bacteria; phylum Bacillota; class Clostridia; order Oscillospirales; family Acutalibacteraceae; genus Acutalibacter. The sequence goes on along the minus strand of CANSKS010000059.1, from coordinate 14,721 downwards.
AAATGGGAAGTCCCAGCCATGGATGGGTGAGGACTTCATCTATTTTGTCGGTAGACGCTTCCTTTTTTGTTTTGTTTACTAAAACCTCTTGTATGACTTCGTCGATAAAGTCATATTTTTGGTTGATGATGTCTTTTTCATAGCTCCGGTCCAAAATATCGGGCCGGTCTATGGGATATTTCTTTAAGATCTCCTGGTCGTTTTCCAGCAGTTTAATAGCATGCCAGCGCAGATTCGAAAGGTCCGGGTATTTTGTCTTTAAGGTGTCCGATATTTGGTCAATCTTGTCTTCAATAACATCCTTGTATACCATCACATATTCGCTATGATGACTGTGACGGTGCCGGGTTTGTTCGGCGTGATGATGGATGAGAGGCGCTTCTTCTTTTTTGTCTTTATGGTGGGCAGCAGCATGCATCAGAATATCCAGCCCGGTTTTCCGGCGGGCAGATACCGGAATAACAGGAATTCCCAGCATTTCAGGAAGGCGGTGGGTATCGATCTCCATGCCGCGCTTTTCTACAATGTCCATCATGTTTAACGCGAGAATCACAGGTTTTCCCAGCTCAATCAACTGCAGGGTGAGGTATAAATTTCGTTCTAGAGAAGAGGCATCGGCCACATCAATGATCACATCTACATCATCACTGAGTATGTACTGCCTGGAAACTTGTTCCTCCATGGTGTAAGAAGTAAGGCTGTATGTACCAGGCAGGTCTACCAATTTGTATTCTTGATCGTGAAATTGGAAGCTGCCCTCCTTTTTCTCCACGGTAACGCCAGGCCAGTTGGCCACTTTTAGATTAGCGCCGGTATAGGCGTTGAATAAAGTGGTCTTCCCACAATTGGGGTTTCCTACAAACCCGATCGATAATTCATGCCCCATAGAGCAGAACTCTCCCTTCCCCTAAAGATAGTTTACTCCTTTATTTCTATTCTGGAAGATATTCCTGGGCCTATGGCAAATCGGGTACCCCTTACCTTGATAACCATAGGTCCTTTCCGTTTTTTTCGCAGCACAGCTACGGGACCATTTTCCATGAGGCCCAGCGATTCTAAACGCCGTTCTGTTTCTATCGGAAGCTTCATTTGTGTTACCACGTATCGCGAGCCGGTGCATCCTTCCTGTAAAGTCATGGGTTTCTGCCGCCCCTTCTGTGATTCTATAATGTTAGCTTAGACTAATTTCGGTTAAGATACTACCACAAAATAAAAATGATGTCAATAAAATAGAAAAATTTTTCGATATGCCGCAAATAATAAGCTGTACCATCTATTCTATGAAAACGAAAGGGTAAAAGTACTCAAAACAAAGGCCAAAGAGAGCGAAGGGTTTTGAAAGAGTTCAAAATGCCGGAGCCACCCGGTGACTGCTATTTGTATTGACGATTGGTTTCTGCCTTCTCAGGCAGGCCATGACGAAAATCGTTGAAGGAATTCAGAAAGAGCAGGCGCGGTTTCAAAAGTCAGGAGAAACTTTTTTGTTACAACAAAAGCTTCACACAGGAAAAGTTTTTCCGGCGCAAAGCTTGTTGTTTTAATCGATTTTATTTTTTCAAGTTCAATCTAAAATCATCAAGTCACGGATGTATTTAATAGTATATTTTAGTCCCTTTTCTCCTTTTTCTCCCTGCCATGTCTGGGAATGAGGTTCTATGGCTAAATATCCGTCATAACCGTACTTATAGAGGATAGCGAAAAAGGCTCTCCAGTTAATCACGTCGATCCCGGCAGGGGGGTTATCGTACCAATCGTTTTTCCCAAAAGCCTTTTTGAAAAGCTCTTCCCGCATTTCCGGAAAACGTTCGGCCAAATCCCGGTTTGCCCACATTTCTCCTTCCCGGGAGGGCCCCCTTTGAATGACGCCCTTGATATGGCAATAGCTAAAGTGCTCGCCCCATTCCAGGCCCTCGTCCAGGTAAGCGCCCTGGGGCCCGCCATGGACAAAGCTGTGGGAAGGGTCATATTTGATGCCGAGGCCCGGTACCTCGCTCAGTACCAGCTTCCACTGTTCCGGCGTGCGGATGTAGTTGTCGCCCATCATGCAGTTGACAATGGAGCATTCCATTCCCCGGTCTTTGGCATAGGCCACAATCTGGTTCAGCACCCGAATGGCGGCTGTGATATTCTGGTAATAAGAAAGCTCTTTCACATAGGCCACGCTGCACAGGTAGTGTTTTGCTCCTAAAAAGGCACCGAAATCGATGACACCTTTTACGGCTTCCCATTCTTCCGGAATCACATCGCCCTTTTCATCTAAGATTTTGCTGGCCCAACGGCCTACTGCGCCTACCTCTACGCCGGTACGCTGGCTTTCCTTTTTTAAATCTTCCTGTACGGCCTGCAGTTCGCTCACCGGTTTTCCAAAGAAAGCTACCGGGTTACAGTCGAACTCTACAAATTCCAGGCCAAGGTCTTTGGCGCGCTGGAAGCTTTTTGCTTCCGGCGGCATAATAATACCGAGCTTCACAAAAAACACTCTCCTAAAAAAATTTAATGGCTAAAAAAGCTCTTTCAGCTTTGTTGCTCTTTTTTAGCGGCTTCAAATAGGCCGTTGAGGTAGGCAGCGCCCAAGGCGCGATCGTAGAGGCCGTAGCCGGGCCTGCCGGTTTCTCCCCAGATCATACGGCCATGGTCGGGCCGCACATAGCCGTCAAAGCCGTTTTCCTGCAAAGCCTTGGCAATGGCATACATATCTAAAGACCCGCATTGACTGAGATGTGCCCGCTCCTCAAAGCCGCCCGGCAGCAGCTGCACGTTCCGCATATGCACAAAATGGATACGTCCCATTTTGGCATATTTGGCGGCCAGGTGAGGGACATCATTTTTCTTGGAGCAGCCCAAAGAACCACAGCACAAGGTGAGCCCGTTGTGAGGGTCGTCTACCAGTTTTAAAAACCGGTCTAAATTTTTTTCCTCTGTAATAATGCGGGGCAGCCCAAAAATGCTCCAGCAAGGATCGTCTTGGTGAATAGCCATATTGATACCGCACCGCGCCGCCACTGGAATAACCCGTTCCAAAAAGTAGCGCAAATTTTCCCAAAGGTCTTCCTCGGTCATTTGCTGGTATTGAGCTACCACATCGCGCAGCTCTTCCCGGGTGTAGCTGGCATCCCAACCGGGCAGGGTGAGGTCGCTGTCGCTTTGCAAAGGATCTACCTGGGCCACCTGCTCCGGATAATACACCAAGGAGGAGGAGCCGTCCTCCAGCTTGTGATCCAACTGGGTTCTGGTCCAGTCGAACACGGGCATAAAATTGTAACAAATACATTGGATACCTGCGTCGCTGAGCCTGCGGATATTTTCGCAATAATTTTCAATATATTTCTCCCGGCTGGGCTTTCCCAACTTGATATCTTCATGTACGGGAACGCTTTCAATGACGTCGAAAGAAAGGCCTGCTTTTTCCGTAAGTTCCTTTAACCGGAAAATACTTTCCCGGCTCCAAACTTCCCCTACGGGCACATCATATACGGCAGTGACAATAGATCTCATGCCTGGGATTTGCCGTATTTGTTCAAGGGTGACCTTGTCATCCTCACCGTACCAACGAAAGGCCAATTTCATAGCCGCATTCACTATCCTTTCTAAAATTCACCCAAAGGCTTCTCTCTAACCGGTGGGGGGAAGAAGGGATTTCCCGCCGGCAGAAGAGGGAAGAGGCCAATGGGGTGGCTTAAAGCAGCCTGGTATTGTTAATCATCAGTTCAAACTGTAAACCCAAAGTCTGGGCTGCCTTGCGGCAAAGGACCATCCGTTCCAGGAATATTTCGAAGTACTCCATCACCGGGCATATTTCCGTGGCGATTGTAATATAAAAGGTACAGGTTTTTTCCTGAGCATTCAGTTCCAGCTTTGTGTTTTCCACGGCATAATTTACCCTGTCGTGAATATCTTTGTCCAATACCGCGTCTTTTCGCACTCGGGTGCGACGCACGTCACTTTTGTCCGACAAGATCAGAGCAGCGGCCAAAGGGTTTACCGGATAAGCTGTTTTTTCGTCATGGTGACCAATGGCCGAACAGATCAAAGCGATCTCATCCGGAGGCATATTCAGTTTATTGAGCAGGGAAAAAGCCATAAGGGCACCGCTGTGAGCGTGATCCGCCCGGTTTATCGTGTTTCCTATATCGTGCATATAACCGGCGATGGCAGCCAATTCACAGGTGCGTTCCGGGAACCCCAGGGAGGCCAATATATCTCGAGCGTAATTGCTGCTGCGTTTGGCGTGGGCGAACCCGTGTTCAGTAAAGCCGATAGCACCAAGACAGTCGTTGCCGCATTCGATATAGCTGTGGATCTCTTTATTGGAAAAAATATCCTCGGGGGTAATGTGCGCGTATTTCATAGAGGCTTCCTTTCAAAATGTCAATCTGCCGTGAGCATCCGGTACATGGCTTCCAGGCAGATCTGGGCGTGACGTTTAAAGTACTCCAGTTCGATCTGCTCGTTGCTGTTGTGAGCTCTGCTGTCCTCCTGGTTGGCAAAGGTGGGGCCAAAGGCTACGCCGTTGCCATGCATTTGCCTGGCATAGGTGCCGCCACCCATGGAAAAGATTTCGCATTCTTCTCCGGTCACATCTCGGTAAGCGTCGGAAAGAAGCGTGATCAGCTTGCTGTCTTTGGGAAGGTAAAGAGGGGCGGCATCGGAAACCAATTGGAATGCCAGGCCAAAAGCCTCGGTTTCCCTCCTCAGTATTTCGGCAATGTCAGAACCTTTTTTGGTGGCAGGGTAACGAATATCTACCGTCAGACTGCACTGGCCATCCTCGATGTTCACCAAACCTAAATTAAAGGTAAGAGGGCCGCTGGGCTCATCACTCATTTGAATTCCCAGCAGGGAGCCATCGGTAGTAAGGCCAATCTTTTTTCGAATAAAGCGCAGGAAAGTTCCGAGCCTTTCTTCTCCAAACTGGTCTTCCAAAAGCTTACAGAGGTAAGAGGCGGCGTTTTTCCCGTTTTCCGGCCAGGCAGCATGGCTGGCGCGGCCGTTGGAAACGATGGAAGCGCCCTGTGCGGTACGGGTGAGCTCAAAGCTTCCTTCCGCGTTCGCTGCCATGGTGGAAAGGGCCTCATATTCCTTTTCGGTACAGGCCACTTCACAAACCGCTTTGTAGGGCACTGCGTTCACTACGGTGCCTGCCCGAAAGGAGAGCACCAAAGGAGAATCGTTTTTTCCTTTTACCGAAAAATTCATAATCCCCTTCTCACAGTTGCAAATTCCATAACTGGAATCCGGAGTGAAACCCATATCGGGGAGTTGTTCTTTAGAAAAGTAGTGCTTCATATCGCCCATACCCACTTCCTCACCGGAACCAAAAACGACACGGAGTTTCCTTTTGCCAACAATGCCCGCGTCTTTTAAAGCCCTAAGGCAATGGAGGGCCACGATGGCGGCCCCTTTGTTATCGGCTACGCCCCGGCCAAAGGCCTTGCCGTCTTTTATTTCCATGCAAAAAGGATCGGTCACCCAGCCTTCCCCGGCAGGTACTACATCCACATGGGCCATGACAATGGCGTTCTCCTTGCCCTCTCCATACTCGGCGTGGGCGGCGTAGTAATCTATATTTTTTGTTTTAAGACCATATTTTTGGGAAAGTTCGATCACCTTATCGAGGGCTCTGGCAGGTTCCTTTCCAAAGGGAAAGTCGCCCTCCGGCGCGCCGCATACCGAAGGGATTGCCACCAGTTCCTCCAAGTCGCGCAGAATGTCATCCCAATAATCCAATATTTTTTGACCAAATAGCATAGGATAGGCTCCTTTCGTGCAAGTTTTCTTTCTCTTACGATACCTGTTTTTACGGGTAAAGTCAATAAGTTTCTAACAGAAAAGCAGGGTTATGAGTATGCTGAATTACATCTGGTTTGGTATGATCGTTTTAAGCGTGATCTGCGCTTTTTTCAACGGCAGGCTGGAGGCGCTGTCCACCGCGGTAATGGAAGGCTCTCAGCAGGCGGTAGAACTTTCTTTTTCTCTTTTAGGCAGCATGTGCGCCTGGTTGGGATTTTTAAAAATCGCGGAAAAAAGCGGGCTTACCGAGCTGATGGCCTCCGCTTTTTCGCCGGTGATCGACCGGCTTTTTCCCGAATATAAAAAGGAGAAAGCGATCAAGGGAAAAATTTGTATGAACCTGGCCGCCAATTTTTTGGGCCTTGGCAATGCCGCCACTCCTTTAGGGCTTTCCGCTATGGAGGCCATGGCAAAGAAAAACAGGGAAGAGGGGCCCACCAGAGGTATGATTCTTTTTGTGGTGCTGAACACCGCTTCTATTCAGCTGCTGCCCATCAATATGGCAGTTATGCGAAAAGCCTGCGGAAGCTTGGCTCCCTTTGCCGTTTTACCGGAAATTTGGGTGACTTCTTTGGCTTCCCTTCTGGTATGCGTCCTTTTTTGTAAGTTTTTGGAAAGGGGAAAGGGGCCATGGAACAAATAGGCGCGGCGGCGCTTCCTGCAATTTTGGGGGCCATTTTATTGTTTGGATTTTGCAGAGGGGTTCCGGTTTTTGACACCTTCTTAATGGGGGCCAAAGAGGGGGTAGCTTCTGCCATAAAGCTGCTTCCCACTTTGATCGGCCTGGTTTTGGCGGTTACCATGGTGCGGGAATCCGGGCTGCTGGAGCTGCTTTGCGAAGCGGCCGCACCCGTGACGGAGGCCTTGGGAATTTCTCCGGAGATCGTGCCCCTTGCTTTGCTTCGCCCTATCTCCGGCAGCGGCTCTTCCGCCTATACCATGTCGTTGTTTCATACCTTTGGGCCGGACAGCGAAACCGGAAAAATCGCATCTGTGCTTTCCGCTTCTACAGAGACTACCTTTTACGCGATCACGGTATATTTCGGTGTTTGCCGCTATAAAAAGCTCTATTATACCGTACCGGCAGCATTGTTGGGAGACATGGCGGCAGTGGTCGGGTCTGTACTCACCGTCCGGTGGATGGGATTGTAAGAATTCTTTCAGTTGCATTCCACCAGCCGTCGTGATAGAATAACTACAGGATTTTTGTGCTGAGGCGGGAAAACAGACAGATGGAAAAACAGAAAGAAAAAAGAAAAATTCCCTGGGGAATGATTTATATTGCCCTTACGATTGTAGCACTGTTGCTTTTTGGCTTGTTTAACCAGGAGTTTGGCAATGTGTTCTTCACCATCGCCAATTTGACGCCTGGTTTTTTGACAGTGGCCGTTTTGGTGACGCTGATCTATTTTGTGCTGGAAGGGGAGATCATCCGCCTTCTGATGAGAAGCCAAAAGATCCCTATGAAATTTCACAGCGGGATAAAAATTGGGCTTTTGGGCATTTATTATTCCTACATTACCCCCAGTTCTACCGGAGGACAGCCCATGCAGTCTGCCTATTTGCTGCGGGATAAGATTCCGGTGGGGATCTCTACGGCAGTACTCATTATGAAATTTTTCTGCTTTCAATGTGCCTTTGTTTTTTGTTCAGTGGCCTCTTTTATTTTTATGCTTCCAAAGCTCCAGGCGGAAAATCCAAACTTAATTCCCTTTATTTTGGTGGGCTTGGCGATCAACGGAGGCTCTATCGTTTTCTTTCCTTCTCTGTTTTATAAGCCGGTGCTTCATGGTATTTGCCGGTTTGCAAAGTGGATAATCGGCAAATTCCGGTTTTTACAAAGGCGTTTTCACCTGGAAGATTCTGTAGATAAATTCGAGACGGATTTTGGCAGCTACACCGATAATTTTAAAGAAAAGAAAAAGAGCCTTATTTTTGGAATTCTTCTTTCTATCCCGCAGTTTATTTTACAAATGAGCGTGATCTATTTTATTTTTCGTGCCTTTGGCTACCGTGAAATTAGCTATTTAGAAATTTTTGCCGTACAGAGCCTCTTGCAGGTGTCGGTTTCCTTTATGCCCATGCCGGGGGCTTCCGGCGCCCAGGAAATTGGTTTTTCTTCTTTTTTCAAGAATTATTTTGTCAATAACGATCTTTATGCCGCTGTTATGGTGTGGCGCTTTTTTACTTATTACCTGGTGGTCATCGTCGGGGCGGTGCTGGTGGTGGCAGACCAGTTCCTTTATGGCAGAAAATGCCAGAAAGAGGCAAGAAAAGCTGCTCTTTCCCCAGTAGAAGAGCAAATTTCGGCAGCCGAAAAAGAATAGAAAAGCACTTTTTACAAAAGAAAGGAGCAAATTGGAGCCGGAAGCTTCTCCGTTCCTATTGGTGCTTTGCGATATCGCATCCCAACTCTTCAATTTTTTCCCGCAGCTTTAGAAAATCTTCAAAGGCGGCCGGTTTTTGGCTGGGATTCCGCAGCAAGGCGGCCGGATGCAGAGTGGCCACCATAAGAACCCCATTCTTTTCCAGAAAGACACCGTGTTCTTTGGTGATCTTAATATCCGGCTTCATCAGCTTCATAGCCGCAACTCTGCCCAGGCACACGATAATTTTCGGGCGGATGAGCGCGAATTGGTTTCTCAGCCAGCCAATACAGGCCTCCTGCTCTTCCGGAAGGGGATCGCGGTTTTGAGGCGGACGGCATTTTACAATGTTTGTGATGTAGACATTAGTTTTTCGATCCAGGTCAACGGCAGCCAACATTTTATCTAAAAACTGCCCGCCGCGCCCCACAAAGGGTTCTCCTTGCAGGTCTTCGTTTTCTCCCGGGCCTTCACCCACAAAAAGCACCTTCGACTTGGGGTTTCCGGTGCCAAACACCACATGGTTCCTGGTTTTACACAAGCCGCATTTTTCACAGCTGGTGCAAGCTTCTTTCAACGCTTCCCAATTCTGCAGCATCGGTCTTTTCCCCTTTCAGGCTGTATCATAGAAAGATTTGGAGTTATTATTTTATCATATAGAAGAAATAAAGTAAATTCCAGTTGAAAAAAAACCGGACAGGTAGTACAATAAAACCGTACATAATGGAACGTCGAAGGAGGATATGTCAATGAAAGTTATGGTAGAAACTTCTGCCCATCATGTTCATGTGTCTGCCAAGGATTTGGAGACTTTGTTCGGTGCTGGCGCGACCCTCACCAATAAGAAGGACCTTTCCCAGCCCGGACAGTTTGCTTGTGCCGAAAAGGTAGAGGTAGTGGGCCCGAAGGGCTCCATGTCCATGTCTATTTTAGGGCCTACCCGTTCGGAAACTCAGGTAGAAATTTCCCTTACCGACGCCAGAAAGCTGGGTGTCACAGCGCCCATCCGGGAATCCGGCGATTTGGAAGGCACTCCCGGCTGCGTACTGAAGGGGCCGGCAGGCGAAGTTACCATTGGAAAGGGCGTTATCGCTGCGAAGCGCCATATCCACTTTAACCCGGATGAGGCGAAGAAAGCCGGCGTCACCGATAAACAGATCGTTTCTGTAAAGGTCAATTATAATGGCCGTTCCTTGATTTTCGGAGATGTGGTCTGCCGTGTGAGCCCCAGCTATGCGCTGGCTATGCATGTAGATACCGACGAGTCGAATGCTGCCGCTTTGCCGGGCACAGTAGACGGGGAAATTATCCTCTAAGCTTTTTATTCGATTGCCGTTTTAAAAGCAAGCCTTGTATTTTTGGTACAAGGCTTGTTTTTCTTTTCTGGGCGCCTTAGGTTCGCTGCCCATAAACCTAGGAAGGATTTAGCGATACTGTTTTAAAATTTTAAGAAAAAAGAACCGTCACGCATACAAGAAAACAGAAGCGGAAAATATGCCGTCCTGGTACGTGAACCGGGCCATGCCGCCGCACCGCTCCGCCGCTTTTTGTATGGCCCAGGTGCCGGTGCCAAAGCCCTTCCGCTTGGACGAGAGCAGCCGCCCGTCTTTCCACACCGGTTTCTGTTCGCAGGAATTGTCCACGGCGAAAACGATGTGGCTGTCCTCCCAGGCGCCCCGAACACGAAGAAAGGGAGCGCTGCGGCGGACCTCCTTGCAGGCATCCACCGCGTTTTCCAGCAGGTTCCCCAACAGGGCGCAGACCTCCGGCTCATTTAGGGGGAGCTTTTCCGGCATGTCCAGCTCCACATCGTAGTCGATCCCATATTTTCGCGCTTCCTCCGCGTAGCGTGTGCAAACGGCGTTCAGAGCAAAGTTTTTCGTAAAGGTCCGCCGTATGTCCGGGGGAAGCTTTTTTTCGTAAGCCGTCAAATAGTCTTTCAGGCCGCCAATATCATTCCTGTCCAGGTAAGCCCATATTACGTTTAGGTGTTGGCGCAAATCGTGGCGGGCTGCTTTCACTTCTTCGTTATATTGCAGGAGCTGTTCATGCTGCATCCGTTGGAGGTTCAAAAGCTGTTCCTGTACCTGGGCCTGCTCTGCCAGCGCAGCCTGACGGCGGATGCTGTCCAGCGCGCCCAGCAGCGTGGAATAGACCACGAGTGTACACAGCAGAAGCAGTACCCGGGCCAAAAGGAAGGAAAAGGAGCGAACCGTTTGCGGCTCAAAATCGAAAGTAAAAATCATCACGACTACCGTGGTAAAGGCGGGAACGATCCAGGCCGTTCGCCAAAAGCCAGGTGCATCCACGCCAAACACCTTTTCCCTGGCTTCGGAAAACAGACGGAGCATGAAGGGGGCGGAGAGGCCCAGCGCCAAAAGGTAGATCAGGGTGCTCCGATAGGTGAAAAAGACCATGTCCGGCCGGAAAAACAGGTTCGCCTCCAGAAAGGCGGAAAACCCCCGGACAATGATTACATAGTCTGTGACAAACAAGTACAGGAATAAAATTTTAGGCCGGTTGTCCCGGACAGAGAAGAAGTAGATGCCTATGCTGAACGCCGCCAAAATTAACTCTGCCCCTTTCCCGGAGCCGCCTTGGGAAATTATAGCCCCGTAAAGGACCGACTGGACCAGCTGAAGGAGCAGCACCACCGCCAATACGTTCCTCAGGGGAAACCGCAGGCGGTCTCGAAAGGGGGAATAGGCGATCAGGTGCATAGGGACAGCCACAGCGAAGAGGTTTACAGCGGCAGGCCAAAAAATATCCGGGTTCACTGCGCCCAGCCTCCCTTCCGGGACCGGTCAACGGTCCATTCCGCGTAGGCCTGTTGAATCTCCTGCCTCCGGTTCCGGCTGAAGAAGAGCTGTTCCCCATTTTTCAGCAGCAATTCACAGTCCAGCACTCGTGTCACACAGGACAGGTTTACCACCAATCCCCGGCCGCAGACATAAAAACGCCCGGTATGGGGGAGCTGGGCCATGAAGTCCTGGAAAGAGCTGCGGGTGCGGTACACACCGGACCGGGTATATACGGTCATAACATGGTCCAAATACTGGCCGTACAGAATATCGTCCAGAGCCACGTCCACGGGCACGGAATGCCCCCGTCCGGAGGGCTCCAAAAGGGAGATGGAGGAGGGCGCGGCCAGGTACTCCCGAAGCCGCCCCATACACCGGGCAACCTTCTCCGAAGTTAGAGGCTTCAAAAGGTAATCTGTAGCCTTTACGGCAAAGCCGTCCACGGCATAGTCCCGTTCCGTGGTGGTGAAAATGATCGGCAGGCGCGCCTCCTTCTCCCGGACCTTCCGGGCCACCTCCACGCCGTTCAGCCCGCCCAGAAGAATGTCTAAAAAAAGCCCGTCACAGGACTTTGGACGGTAGCGCTCCCAAAATTCCTCACCGCTGGCATAGAAGGAGAGGTCCACGCTCTCCCTATGACTTGCGCATTCCTCGCGGATCAGCGCCGCTAATTGATCGCGGTCGGTCTCCAAATCTTCAACAAGAATCAAATGCAAAAAACCACCTCCTGGCCGCCTGGGGGCACAGTTTTACAGGAATATAAGTTGGGAAAAGATCAATTCGAGGCGTACCAAGGCCAATTCGAGGTGTTGCTATTGACCTTTCCCGGCAAAACGATAAAATGGAAACGAGTGTAAAATGCGTTGGAGACGCTACCCGCTCTAAAACGGTATACTTCAGTTTATCACAGACTGTTCCCTGTTCGCAACAAAAATTGGCCGGCAGGGAAGCAAAAAAACATGGACAAAGGGGAATTCCCCTTTGTCAGTCCCCTCAAGGGGACTGAACTTCCTTTTTAGAATTTCTATTTCAAGGAGAATATGCCATGAAACAAAGGATCATCAGCATTGTCGCGGCCCTGGCCCTGTGCCTTACCCTGCTGCCGGGAACCGCGTGGGCCCAGGACGCCGGGGCGGTCACCGTTACAGACTTGAACGGCAACGCGGTCACCATGGAGGCCGGGAAATATTATGAAATCAACACCAGCGTCGGCAGCAGCGGCGTAACAGAGCGGGACGTTAAGCCGGCAGGCAAAGCATATCTGACCTACGCCGCCGGCGTCCTGACCGTCTATGGCAAGGAAAATGTAAGCGTTGTAAATATAGAAGGTAAAATGGCCCTCAGCGGCGATCTGGAAGTGGCCGTTGACCCCAACGCACAGGACAAAGTAAGATTGATTCTGAGCTGGCAGGAAGACAGCGGCCCGGCGTTCTCCCTGAACGGGCACACCCTGACCTTGGGGAAAGATATGGTCTTCGAGGTCCAGAGTGGTGCTCAGCCCGCCGTAGACGGGGGCACGATTCGATTTGCCGACTTGTACGGATCTAACGTAATTGCTATCTCCTCCGCGAATGCCAGCGCGGTAAGCGGAGACTTGGCGGTGGAAAACGCCGGGCAGGTCTATATTAGCGGCAAGCCTCCCGTGTTCCAAAGTCTGGATGTGAAAAAATGCAACCAAATGCGGATCAACTCCAATAACGACACAGAGCTGTCAAGCACTATCGACAGAATTACAATCGACCGCCCCACTTTTTTGAGGGTGCTTGGCAAATACACGGACGCAGAAGGAGATATGAAGATAGAGGGGCTCATGATGCTGGACCGCACGGTCTGGGCCGACGGCGGGGCGCTTTCTTCCGGCACCCATTTTATAGAATCCGACGTTACCACCCCCACCGCCTACAGGGCCGGGGAGGGCTGGGCGTTCTACACGCCCGGGGATGACGATACCGGCGCCCCCGCCAAGCTGACCCTGGACGGGGCTTCCTATAACGGGATATTCAACATTCAGCAAGCCAAGTCCGTCCAGCTGGAGCTGAAAGGCGAAAACGAAGTAAAGTCCGTCAACGCAACCGCCATGACGCTGACCGGGAACGGCAGCTTTCAGGGGACGCTCGAAACCCAAGACTTTACGGACCACTCCACGGCCACGCTGAACGCAGTGGTGAGCGTGTCAGTGCCGAGAGAGGGAACAGCCGGATCGAGTTTCATAGGCCAAACCGTATACGGAAACCGGAGCTCATCAGACCTCCACGGGGGGCAGGGCATCGTTCAGGAGAACACCCCGATTACCATAGCGGACGGGGCGACGCTGACGGTTCCCCAGGGTGGTTCTATTGTTATCTACAGCCTCCAGAGCCTGACAAACCGCGGGACCATCGTCAACGGGGGAACTATCCAGATATCCTTGACCGAGAAGCCGCAGGGGACGCCGGACTTTGGAACCGTTGTCAACAACGGTGAGGTAGAAATCTACCCGGCAGTGGACATCAATGGGGAGGAGATGTCCGCGTTTATCAAGGGCCTGGGCCTCACCGGCAGCGGCTCGGTGGAGGTGGAAAAAGCGGGCCCAGACGGCGGCGGCACGGTCACGGAAACCTACACCAACAGCGGCACCAAGCTGCTGACCCCGGCGGGGACGGATGGGGCGCTGGATTTGAGCAGCGCCGACACTGATGATACAAGCAACTGGGCCACCCAGGGCTACAAATGGGAAGTCCTGGAGACTGACCCGAATAACACCAGCACGGTCACCAAAGCGAAGCTGACCCTGGCCCCGGGCTTTAACGCGGAGGAAGTGACCCTCCCCGACGCCGCCGTGACCATCGAGACCACGGGGGAGAGCCGCATTGGCAGCTTGACTTTTAACAACCCGCAGAAAACGGAGCTGACCTTTTCCGGAACGGGTCCGTTGATAGTTGATGAGCGCATAAACATTGCCGGCGGCGACGGCAATACGATCACCGTTAATAAAAACGCAACTGTCATTGCCAACGGCGGCATCTTTATCGGCGCAAGCGGCGGGGTAAACTCCACTATAACCGTAAATGGGACCCTGACTGCAAATGTGGGCGCTGGAGCCACAGCTATAAGTGCAGGAAGCGTTGCCATAGGCGGTAGCGGCGTCCTAAAGGTTTCCGGGAAAGACGGCGTGTTGCTCGGCGGTATGCCCAAGAACACCAACGCAACATTCAGCAACGTGTTCACTATCGCGGATGGGGGCTGCTTTACTGCCAACTGCTCGACCTACAACCTTCGGGCGTACACTACAAGTCCAACAGAATTTCCCGCAAACGCAGGCGACGCGTTTGTTATCCCCAAGGATTTTCTGCCCGAGAACTGTGAGCCGAAATTGAACAGGAATAACATTGACCTTTGGAACACAAAAACAGACAACGTTTACAGTGGGGCGCTGACCATCCACAAATATCACACATGGTCCCCCGATTGGACGGCTGACGGCGACAACGGCCACTACCACGCCTGCACCTTTGAAGGCTGCACGGCGAAGAATGACGAAAGGCCCCACTACTACGCCCACAGTGCCGACGCTTGCCGGGACTGCGGCCATGCGCGCCCCGCGGGCACGCCCGACAGCGATAGTGGCGGCGGTGGCGGTAGTGTCAGCAGTTATACCATCACTGTGGAGAAAGCAAGTCACGGTCAAGTGATCTCCGACCGCCGCACCGCCTTCCAGGGCGATATGGTGACCCTGACCGTCACTCCGGACAGCGGCTATGCGCTGGACACCCTCACCGTCACCG
>CANSKS010000058.1 GCA_947647615.1 uncultured Neglectibacter sp. | reverse complement strand
CCCCGGGGCTGGAATATTACGACGTGTTCCATTTGCCCGGGGCGGCCATTCCTCAACAGGAGATGTACAAGACTACCGATAACCACGGCAGGCTTTTGGTGTTCCGGCCCGATTCCACTTTGCCCATCGCCCGTATGGCCGCCTCCAGGCTTCAGGGCAGGCAGCGCCCCCTGCGGCTGTATTACAGCCAAAGCATTTACCGGAACCGGCCGGACCTTTCCGGAAGGAACGACGAATCGGCCCAAATGGGCATTGAGCTTTTGGGAGCTTCCGGCCTGCGGGCGGACTTGGAAGCCATTGCCACGGCGGTGGCGGCCATGAGCGCCTGTGTGGAAGATTTCCGCCTGGAGCTGGGCCATGCCCGGCTGTTTGGCGCGCTGATGGACCGGCTTCCGGTGACGCCCGAGCAGCGGGAGGAAATCCGGGCCACCATTGAGGCAAAGAACTACGCCGCCCTCAGTGAGCTTTTGGACCCCTTGGGGAATTCCAAAGAGGTGGAGGCGGTGAAAAGGCTTCCCCGGCTGTTTGGCGGGGAGGAGGCCTTAAAGGAGGCGGAGGCCTATTGTGCCGAGGAGGAAACCGCCCAGGTGCTCCGGTACCTGCGAAAGCTCTACGGGGCCTTGGGGCAGCTGGGCCTGGGGGAAAAGCTCATGGTGGACCTGGGCCTTGTGCAGCGGAACGATTATTACACCGGCGTGGTGTTCAGTGCCTATGTCCAGGAGCATGGGGACGCGGTTTTGCTGGGCGGGCGGTACGACAGCCTTTGTGAAAAGTTCCATTGCCCCATGCCGGCGGTGGGCTTCGCCACCGACCTGGACGCCCTGGCGGCTCTTTTGCCCCGGCAATCCTCCGGGGGCGCCGGGGACCTGACGGTGGTTTACGGGGAGCCGGGCTTTGAAATAGGGGCCCAGCATGTGATCGCCTCTTTGACAAGAAAGGGGCAGGCCTGTGAAAACGCCCTTTGCGGTACCCTGGAGGAAGCCAAGGTCTACGCCAGGGCTTTGGGGGCCGGGCGGCTTTTGGCGGTGGGCCAGGAAGAAAGAGAGGTGGCCTTTTTATGAAACCCCTTCGCATTGCCCTAACAAAAGGGCGGCTGGAAAAATCTACCGTGGAGCTTTTCGAAAAGATAGGCCTCAACTGTGAAAGCCTGCGGGAAAAGGGCAGGAAGCTCATCCTCCCGGTGGGGGATGGTTCCTTGGAGGCGGTGCTGGCCAAAGCGCCGGATGTGATCACCTACGTGGAGCAGGGAGTCTGCGACCTGGGGGTGGTGGGGAAAGACACCATCATGGAGCAGGGCAGCCGTTTTTTTGAGATTTTGGACCTGGGCTTTGGCCGCTGCGCCTTCGCGCTGGCCGTGCCCAAGGGAGTAAACTTTTTCGAGGGCTACCGGGGGAAAACGGTGGCTTCGAAATATCCCAATGTGGCCCGGCGTTTCTTTGAGGGCAGGGGCATGGATGTGCGTATTATCAAAATAGAGGGCTCTGTGGAGCTGGCGCCCCTTTTGGGCTTGGCAGACGGCATAGTAGATATTGTGGAGACCGGCGTCACCCTGCGGGAAAACGGCCTGGAGGTGGCGGAGCGGATCGCCGGGGTATCGGCCAGGCTCATTGTAAATGCCGCCAGTATGAAGCTGCGGAAAAAAGAGATCGAGACCTTGGCGGGGCAGTTGGAAACGGTAGTGAAAGGAGAAACCGGAAAATGAGAACGGTAAAAGGCGGCAGGGAAACCTGTTTGAAATTTATAGAGGAATTGAAGGCCCGGGCCGGGGAAACGGAGCAGAGCGTAGAGACCGCAGTGGCGGAAATCATCCGGAACGTCAAGGAGAGGGGCGACCGGGCGGTAAAGGAATATTCCCAAAAGTTCGACGGCTGGACCCCGGAAAACTTAGAGCTCTCCCGGGAAGAGATGGAGGAGCTTTCCAAGGGCTGCGACCCTGCCTTTTTAGAGTCTTTAGAGTTGGCGGCGGCCAACATTCGGAACTTCCACAGCCGCCAGAAGCAGCAGAGCCGCATTGACCCCATGGGAAACGGCATTATCACCGGCCAGCGGGTGAGAGGCCTGCACCGGGTGGGAGTCTATGTGCCCGGCGGCACGGCGGGGTACCCTTCTTCGGTACTGATGAATGTGATTCCCGCTCAGGTGGCGGAGGTGGGAGAAATCGTCATGGTAACGCCTCCCGGCAGAACGGGAAGGCCCGACCCCAACATTTTGGCTGCGGCCCTGGTGGCCGGGGTGGACCGGGTGTTTTTGATGGGCGGCGCTCAGGCTGTAGCCGCCCTTGCCTACGGCACGGAAACCGTGCCCAAGGTAGATAAGGTGGTGGGCCCGGGCAACATTTTTGTGGCCACTGCCAAAAAGCAGCTGTACGGCGTAGTAGATATCGATATGATCGCGGGGCCCAGCGAAATTCTCATTATTGCGGACGGCACCGCAAACCCGGAATATTTGGCCGCGGACCTGATGAGCCAGGCCGAACACGACAGGCTGGCCTCGGCGGTGTTGATCACCAATTCGGAGCAGCTGGCCGCCGCCACGGCAGCTGCCTTGGAACGCCAGGTGCAAACCCTTTCCCGCAGGGAGATCATAGAAGCTTCCCTGGAACAATTCGGCGCGGTAATTGTTTGCGATTCCATGGAGGAAGCCGTAGAGTTCGCCAACGACCTGTCTCCCGAGCATTTAGAGGTTTGCTGCGAGAACCCCTTCGATTACCTGGGAAAGCTGGATAACGCCGGTTCCGTGTTTTTGGGCCACTATTCCCCAGAACCTTTGGGCGATTATTTTGCCGGGGCCAACCATGTGCTGCCCACCGGCGGGACAGCCCGGTTCTTTTCGCCCCTTTCCGTAGACGACTTTGTGAAAAAGAGCAGCTATATCTATTACCCCAAGGAAGAGCTTTTAAAGGCTGCCGGGCACATCATCCGTCTGGCGGAAACGGAAGAGCTTACGGCCCATGCCAATTCCATTCGGGTGCGGCTGGAACAATAAAAGGGCTGCCGCCTCTTAGCGGATACATGAAAACAGCCGGCGGGCTGTAGGGCTTAACAGGCATTGGGCCTCCAGCGCGGCTTAGAACAGAAAGGGGAAGATGTTTTTCTTGTACGCTTTAAACGATAAAATCAAGGACCTGACGCCCTACGATCCGGTGGAGGAGCGGGGACAAATCCACCTGGATGCCAATGAATCTTTTTTGCCTCCCCCACCGGAGCTGCTGGAAGAGTTTTCCGAAATCGCGGCGGGCCTCGGCTACAATCGGTACCCCGACCCGGCCGCCGGGAAGGTTTGCAGGGCCTTCGCGGATTATTATAGGGTCCCGGCGGAAAACGTGGCGGCGGGCAATGGCTCCGACGAGCTCATTACCTTATTGTTTTCCGGGTTTTTGCAAAAGGGCCAGGCCTTTGCCACCCTGGAGCCGGACTTTTCCATGTATGCCTTTAACGGCGCTATTCAGGAAGCCCGCCATGTGGCCATTGGGAAGAGAAGCGATTATACCCTGGACGTGGATGAGGTCATTGCGGTTTGCGGCAGGGAAAAGGTGAAGCTGCTCATCTTTAGCAATCCCTGTAACCCTACCTCCCTGGTGGTGAAGCGGGAAGAAATTCGCAGGCTGGTACGGGGCGTGGAGGCCCTGGTGGTCCTGGACGAGGCCTATATGGATTTCAGCGACCAGAGTATGCTGGGGGAATTTTTGGAGTACGAAAATTTAGTGATCCTTCGCACCTGCTCCAAGGCCTTGGGCATGGCGGCGGTGCGTTTGGGGTTTGCCGTAGCCAACCAAAGGGTGATCACTGCCCTTCGGAGTGTAAAGGCCCCCTATAACGTCAACGCCCTTACTCAGGCCTTTGGGGCGGCGGTGCTGGGGAAGCCCGGGCTGCTGCGAGTGGCCTTGAAAACCATCCTGGACTCGAAAGAGCAGCTGGCCCGAGAGGTGAAGCGGATAGGGGAGGCTTTCCCGGGAAAGTTTTCCCTGCTGCCCGGCGAAACCAATTTCTTGGCCTTGGTTCTGGAAGGGCCGGAGAAGCTCTACCGGTATTTGGAGGAGAGGAACATTTCCGTAAGGCTAACGGGAGGCCTCCTTCGGGTGACCTGTGGGGCCCCAGAGGAAAACGAGGCCTTTCTCAAGGCTTTCCGCGCCTATTGGGAGCGGGGATAAACCTGTTTGGCCCAGGGGAGAATGGTTTTTTAAGTTTATAAAAAAGGGACGTGATCTTCATGATGGAACGGTATGCCTCTTTAAACCGGAAAACAAAAGAGACCGAGGTTTCCGTAGAGCTTTTCTTAGACGGCGGCCCGGTAGAGGCCTCCACCGGTGTGGGGTTTTTCGATCACATGCTCACCGCTTTCGGCGTCCATGGGGGCTTTGGCCTAAAGGTGAAAACAGTGGGGGATTGGCATGTAGACTGCCACCACACCATTGAGGACACCGGCATTGTACTGGGGGCTGCCTTTTCCCAGGCCATTGGAGAAAAGCAGGGAATTAACCGCTTTGGCAGCGCCTTTATCCCCATGGATGAAGCTCTGGGGTTCGCGGCGGCAGATATTAGCGGGCGGCCGTTTTTGGTGTTCCAGGCAGAGTTTCCCCAAGAGCGGACCGGCGATTTTGACACCTGCATGACAGAGGAGTTTTTCCGGGCTTTTGCCGTAAATGCCGGGATCACCCTGCATTTGGAATGTAAATATGGGAAGAATTCCCACCATATGGTAGAGGCGCTGTTCAAAGCGGCGGCCCATGCCTTAAGGCAGGCGGCGGCCGAAAACGGCAGCGGCCAGGTTCTCTCCTCCAAAGGCGTACTGTAGGGGAGGGTCCAGGACAAAAGTGAAAGTGAGGGAGGATTTGTATGATTATTTTACCGGCCATTGACCTGCACAACGGGAAATGTGTCCGGCTGTTTCAAGGGAACTATGCCACCGCCGAGGTGGTGGCCCAGGACCCGGTAGAAACGGCCCGCGGGTTTGAAGAGCAGGGTGCCCACTGGCTGCATATGGTAGACCTGGACGGCGCGAAAGACGGGAAGCCCCAAAATTCCGGCGTCATTTTTCAGGTGCTGGACAGCGTGAACCTGCACATTGAAGTGGGCGGCGGTATCCGAGACATGAAAACGGTGGAGCACTATTTGAGCAGGGGCGTCAGCCGGGTTATTTTGGGCTCGGCCGCCCTGCGGGACCCAAGCTTTGTCAAAGAAGCCGTAAAAGCCTACGGGAAAAAAATCGCCGTGGGAATTGACGCCCTGGGGGGAAAGGTGGCGGCAGAGGGCTGGCTGGAGCAAAGCGAGGTAGATTATATTGAGCTTGCCAAGCAGATGGAGGCCATTGGCGTAGGGTATATCATTTGCACCGACATTCAAAAGGACGGCACCATGAACGGTCCCAACCTGACGATGCTGGATAAGCTAAACCAGGCAGTAAACTGCAACATTATTGCCAGCGGCGGGGTGAGCAGCCTTTTGGATATTGTGGCCCTTTACGACCTGGGCCTTTATGGGGCCATTGCCGGGAAATCTGTTTACCA
The DNA here is from genome assembly GCA_947647615.1 of uncultured Neglectibacter sp. Classification (GTDB taxonomy): domain Bacteria; phylum Bacillota; class Clostridia; order Oscillospirales; family Acutalibacteraceae; genus Acutalibacter. The sequence goes on along the minus strand of CANSKS010000058.1, from coordinate 10,338 downwards.
AGGGGCTTTGGACCTGCGCACGGCCATTGTGACCTGCCAAAAAATTTCGCAAAAGGTCCCAAAAAACAAGGACGCTGTAAACGACGAGCTGGAGCGGTACTTTAAAAAATCTGACCTTATCCCGGCTATCATTCAAGAGGAAGGCACCAACGAGGTGCTGATGCTGGCCTATATGAACCGGAAATCCCTTTTGAAATCTATGGAGACGGGCTACACCTGGTTTTACAGCCGCAGCCGGAAAGCCCTTTGGAACAAGGGGGAGACTTCCGGCAATACCCAGGAGATTCTCAGCATTTATGCCGATTGCGACGACGATACCCTGTTGATTAAGGTGCGGCAAAAGGGAGCGGCCTGCCACACGGGCAGCCATTCCTGCTTTTTTAAACGGCTGCTGCAGCGGGATTCGGGCGGCGAGGAAAAGTAAACCGCCCCCAAACCCCGCCGGTTTCGCACGAGCGCAAATCCGCCGCCCTCTCTGGCCCGTACCGTCGTGCGAGGATAGTTAAAAACTGGTGTTTTTAAAATTTTCTTTTGGAGCTGCTGAACGGGGCTCCGCTTTAGCAAATTTTAACGCGGGAAGCTTCCCAAAAAATCTGGGGTTCCAAAGGGGCGAAGCCCCTTTGACAAAGAAAAATCAAGGCGCAAAAAGCAGCAGTCCCACGCAAAGGTAGAAACCACTCTTTGCGTAACGAATAAGCCGGGGAAAAGTATGCTGCCGCCCTGGGCTCTGCTTTGGCAAGTCTTTTGGAAATTTGGAAAAGCAAAACGGCTTTTAAACGAGTTTGAAAGAATAAAAAATAAAGTTCTTTGAAAGGAGCTTTGACACGATGGACGTGTTAAAAGAATTGTACGAAACGGTGCTTTCCCGGAAGGGCGCGAAAACAGAGGGCTCTTATACTTGCTACCTTTTCGAAAAGGGTACCGATAAAATTTTGAAGAAATGCGGGGAAGAATGCAGCGAGGTGATCATTGCTGCCAAAAATGGAAAACAGGAAGACACCGTAGGCGAGCTCAGCGACCTGCTTTACCATTTGACAGTCCTCATGGTGAATGAGGGAATTCCCCTGGAGGCGGTACAGGCGGAGCTTGCCCGGCGCAGCGAAAAAACCGGGAATTTGAAAACCTTTCACCAGGTAGACCACAACACATGAGTTCGCAGTCCCTTTTGGATTTTTGGAAAGAGGAGGCCTCCCGCGCCGCCGGCGGAACGCCATTTTCTCATTTGCAGGGCAGGTACCGGAAAGGCTCCCTGCCTTGGGACTTCCGCCGGAAAGCAGATGATTTCCTGCGTCCTGGCGTGCGCCTGCTGGAGCTGAACGGCGGAAATGGGGAGTTTTTGCTTTCCCTTTCTCACTCTCGCGGCGCAATGAGCATGACAGCGGAAACCCCTCCGCAGTTGGCCTTTTGCGAAAAATGGCTTGCGTCCTTGGGCGTGGCGGTGAAGGCTTGGGTCCCCGGTTGGGGGGAGCCTTTGCCTTTTCCGGCGGGCAGCTTTGAATTGGTCCTCTGCCGCCGGGGATTTTATGATTTGGAAGAAGTGGCCCGAGTTTTGCGCCCAGGCGGTTTTTTTGTGGTTCAGCAGGCGGGAGGACAACAGAGCAGGCAGCTTGCCCTGAGGCTTTTGGGACGGTGCCCTCTCCCGGCAGATTATAATTTGGAAAATCAGCTTCCGAAGTTTCGAAAGGCCGGCTTCCGGGTGATGCTGGGAGACCAGGCCTACCCCCAAGGCCGTTTTTTAGACCTGGGGGCCTTGTGCTTTTACGCGGTGGGCTCTCCCGAGGAATTCCCGGGCTTTTCCGTAGACTGCTGTAAGGCCTCTTTAGAGGCCCTTCAGCGGGAGCTGGAAACCAGGGGCTTTGTGCCCCAGGAGGGGCATTCCTTTTTCCTGGTGGCGAAAAAGAGGGGCTAGGCCAAAAGGGCAGGCTGGTTTTTGGCGCTTTTGGAACCGCTATTGCCTTGATTATTTCCGCGCTTTGTGGCATAATTTTTTATTGGAATGGAAAACGGAAGTAATAAAAGGGAAAGGTATGGGATTTATAGTGGCAGGAGAAAAAAAAGAAAAACGGCAAAAAGGGCTGGTCCGCCGGTTTTTGCCCTACTTTAAGCATTACAAATGGATTTTGGTGTTCGACCTCTTTTGCGCGGCGCTGACTACCGTTTGCGAACTGGTGCTGCCCCTGCTGGTGCGCTTTGTCACCAATATGGGTATTGACGACCTGGCTTCCCTGACCGTAGAGCTGGTGCTGAAGATCGGCGCTTTATACTTGTTTTTGCGGGTGGTGGACGCCGCCGCCGATTTTTTCCGGGCTTCGGTGGGTCACATCATGGGTTCGAAGATCGAGCGGGATATGCGCTCCGACCTGTTCGCCCACCTGCAAAAGCTTTCTTTTAACTATTTCGACAACACCAAGGTGGGGCAAATCATGTCCCGCATCACCTCCGACCTGTTCGACGTGACGGAGTTCGCCCACCATGGACCGGAAGAAATTTTTATTGCCGGAATTAAAATTATCGGTTCCTTTGTGATCTTGTGCGGAGTCAATGTGTGGCTTACGTTAATCGTGTTTTCCGTGGTGCCCTTCATGCTTTTGGTGGCGGCTTATTTCAATTTGAAAATGCGGGAACAGTTCCGCCGCCAGCGGGTGCAGATCGGCGAGATCAACGCCCAGGTGGAAGACAGCCTTTTGGGTGTGCGGGTGGTGAAGTCCTTTGCCAACGAGGCCCTGGAAACAGAAAAGTTCGAGCACGGCAACGAAACCTTTTTAGACATCAAAAAGAAAAGCTACTATTTCATGGGCGGCTTTGAGGCCTCCAACCGCATGTTCGACGGCCTTATGAATTTGCTGGTGCTGGTGGTAGGGGCCATTTTCATGATGAACGGCGGCATTCGCCCGGCGGACCTGGTGGCCTATATGATGTATGTGAACACCCTTATCGCCTCGGTGCGGCAGCTTGTGCAGTTTGCCGAGCAGTTCCAGCGGGGCATGACGGGCATAGAACGGTTTTTCCAAATTATGGACGCCGATGTAGATATTTTCGACGAAGAGGGTTCTAAGCCCATCGAGATCAAAAAGGGCAATGTGACCTTCGAAAACGTGAGCTTCCGCTATGCCGACGACGGCAAGCAGGTGCTTTCCCATATCAACCTGGAGGTAAAGCCCGGGGAAAACGTAGCTCTGGTAGGCCCCTCCGGCGGCGGCAAAACCACCCTGTGCAATTTGATCCCCCGGTTTTACGATGTGACTCATGGGAAAATTTTAGTGGACGGCCAGGACATCCGCAATGTCACGCTGAATTCCCTGCGTTCCCAGATCGGCTTTGTGCAGCAGGATGTGTACCTGTTTTCCGGCACTGTGTTCCAGAATATCGAATACGGGAAGCCGGGAGCTTCCCGGGAAGAGGTGATAGAGGCCGCCAAACAGGCCGGCGCCCATGAGTTCATTTTGGGGCTTTTAAATGGGTACGATACTTATGTGGGGGAACGGGGCGTCAAGCTTTCCGGCGGGCAGAAGCAGCGGATTAGCATTGCCCGGGCCTTTTTGAAGAACCCGCCCATTATGATTTTAGACGAGGCCACCTCCGCCTTGGATAACGAAAGCGAGAAAATTGTGCAGGCCTCCCTGGAAAAGCTTTCCAAGGGCCGCACCACCTTTACCATTGCCCACCGGCTTACCACCATCAAAAACGCCAGCGTCATTTTGGTGCTCACCCACAAGGGAATTGAGGAAAAGGGGACTCACGAAGAGCTGATGAAGAAGAAGGGGGTATATTACCACCTTTACAGCAGCTATGCCGACGACGCGACCCTGAACGCTTGACTCTGTGGACTTGACCATAAGGGGGCTTTAGCCCTTGGGCTTGCGTCCGGAAAACTGTGTTCGCGGGAAGCGCGGAGCTGGAAAGGGAAAAAGACCGACGAGACAGGCGGTGAAAAGGGCCGCCTTTGGAAAGGAAGGGCTGTTGTGAGGACAGAGCAGTTTTTTAAAAGGCTTCAAGAAAAAACGGTAACCTTCTGCGGCATTGGCCGCAGCCATTTGCCCCTGATGGAGATGTTTTCCCGGCGGGGGATCGCCGTTTCCGCCCGGGATAAACGGGAACTTTCCCAGCTGGGGGAGGCGGGGGAAAAGCTGAAGGCTATGGGCGTGAAGCTGATCCTGGGAGAAGAATATTTGGAGGGGCTTACGGAAGACGTGATCTTCCGCACGCCCGGCATGAAATACCATTTGCCCCAGCTGGAAGAGGCCAGGCGCCGGGGCCAGGCGGTCACAAGCGAAATGGAGGTGTTTTTCCAGCTTTGCCCCTGCAGGATCTACGCGGTTACCGGCAGCGACGGGAAAACCACCACCACCTCGGTGATCGCAGAATTTTTAAAGGCCCAGGGAAAACGGGTGCACCTGGGGGGGAATATCGGGAAGCCCCTTTTGCCGGAAATTGAAACGGTCCGTCCGGAGGACGCCGCAGTGGTAGAGCTTTCCAGCTTCCAGCTGATCTCCATGCGGGAAGGGCCCCAGACGGCGGTGGTGACAAATCTTTCCCCCAACCATCTAGACATGCACAAGGATATGGAGGAATACATTTGCGCTAAGAAAAACGTTTTTTTGCACCAGGACGGCTTTTCCCGCACGGTGCTGAACCTGGATAACGAGATCACCGCCGGTTTTGCCCCGGAGGTGCGGGGAGATCTGTGGTATTTCAGCCGGAAGCAGCGGCCCTCTCGAGGCGTGTGGTGCGACGGCGAAAGCATTTTTGTACACGGAGAAAAGCTGATGCCCCTCTCTCAAATCAAAATTCCGGGCTGGCACAACGTAGAAAACTATATGGCGGCTATTGCCGCCGTGTGGGGAGACGTATCGCCGGAAAACCTTCGGAAGGTGGCGGCGGAGTTTGGAGGCGTGGAGCACCGGGCGGAATTGGTGCGGGAGCTGGAGGGCGTCCGCTATTATAACGATTCCATTGCCAGCTCGCCCACCAGAACCATTTCGGGCACCTTGTCCCTGTACGACAGGAAAATAATTCTCATCTGCGGCGGGTACGATAAACATATCCCCTACGACCCCTTGGGCCCGGTGATCTGCCAAAAGGTAAAAACCCTGCTGGTAATGGGAGATACCGGCCCCAAAATTGAAAAGGCGGTGCGGGAAGCCGCCAATTACCAGGAAGGCGCGCCGGAGATCATAGCCGTGAAGGATATGGTGCAGGCAGTGAATACAGCCCGGGAAAAGGCGGAAGAAGGGGACGTGGTTTCCCTTTCCCCGGCCTCTGCGGCCTTTGACCTTTACCCCAACTTCGAAGTGCGGGGCAGACATTTTAAAGAGATCGTAAACGGCTTGCGGTAAAGTGCGGGCCTTTTGGAAAGGCAATAGATATGGAAAAAAGAAAATACGGGAACCCTAAGGAAAACAGAGGGGAAAAGGAGCTTTCTTCGGTTCAGGCGAAGATCGTCATAGCCCTAAAGCGGTGCGGAGGGGGCGACGGCGTCCCCTCCAAGGCTTTGCTCCGGGAAGCCGGCCTGCGGGATAAAAAGGCTTTTTACCAGGCCCTGCACGAGCTGGAAGAGCTGGGCAGGGTAAAGGTAGAGAAAGACCATTGGGTAAAGCTTACCCCGGAAAAGGGCCCTGCCGCCGAGGCTGTGCTGGTGACCCTTTCCGAAAAGTTCGGCTTTGCCCGCCCCAAAAACGGTGGGGACGATATTTTTATTCCCGGCAGTGCTTTAAAGGGCGCCTTTGTGGGGGACGAGGTATTGGTAGGAGAGCTACGCCAGGAGGAGAGGGGCCCCAGCGGCAGAATACAGCGCATTCTTCGCCGTTCCGCCCAGCCGGTCACCGGCACGGTGCGTGTAGACGCCTCTGGCGCCCGGGTAACTCCCGACCTTTCCCTGCGGTACGACCTGCTGGTGACCTCCCCCAAGGACCTGGGAGGCGCCAAAGACGGCGACAAGGTGCTCATAGAGCCCAGGGCCGACCGGCGGGGCGATTGGGTGTACGCAGTGGTAAAGGGCGTGTTTGGCAGCGGACAAAGGGCCAAGGTCTGCGCCGACGCCATTATGGAGCACAGCGGGATCCCCAGGGAGTTCCCGCCCCAGGTATTGGAAGAAGCAAAGCGAATTGCCGAAAGGCCCATTCCAAAGGAAGAGATGGAGCGCCGGCTCGATTTGCGGGAAGAGCCCGTGTTCACCATCGACAGCGCCGAAGCGAAAGATTTGGACGACGCCATTTCGGTGCGGAAGAACCGCTACGGCTACAAGCTGGGGGTTCATATCGCCGACGTTTCCCACTATGTCAAGGGAAAAAGCCTCTTGGACCAAGAGGCCTTCCGGCGGGGCACCTCGGTCTATTTTGCCGACAGGGTCATTCCCATGCTGCCGGAGGCCCTTTCCAACGGCGTTTGCTCTTTGAACGCCGGGGAAGACAAGCTCACTTTTTCTGCCTTGATTTCCTTTGATAAGCAAGGGCTAATGACAGGCTTCGAGTTTCAAAAAACCGTCATCCGTTCCAAGGTCCGGGGCGTATACCGGGAGGTCAATGAAATTTTTGCGGGCACTGCCTCCAAAGAGCTGTTAAAAAAGTACGAACCGGTAAAAACCAGCCTTAAAAACGCCAAGGAACTGGCAGACCTGCTCCAAAGGAACGCCGGGCTGCGGGGGGAAATGGAGCTGGAAAGCGGCGAAATAGAGTTTGTGCTGGACGAAGAAGGCGTTTGTACTGATCTCCGGCCCAGGACCACCGGCCAGGCGGAGGCCTTGATCGAGCAGCTGATGATCGCGGCCAACATCGCCGCGGCCAAGGCCTCCCTAAAGGCGGAAATCCCCTTTTTGTACCGCATCCATGAACCCCCTCAGCCCGATAGAGTGGTAGAGCTTGCCGGGCTGCTGGACCGTTTTGGAATTGCCTGCGGGGAAATTAAAAAGGGCCAGCCTACAGCCAAAGATTTCGCCGCGGTGCTGGAAAGAGCCAAGGGCAGCCCCAGGGAGGCGCTGGTTTCCCAGCGGGTACTGCGTACCATGGAAAAAGCCCGGTACTCCCATAAGGAGGTGGGCCATTTTGGCTTGGCTTTACCCGATTACAGCCATTTCACCTCCCCCATTCGCCGTTACCCCGATACCTCTATTCACCGCATTTTAAGCTGTCTGGTAAATGGAGAAAGCAAAGAAAGCATTCGAAAACGCTTTGAAGAGTTCGCCGTGACCTCGGCGGAGGAATCCTCCCAAAACGAGGTGCGGGCCGTGACGGCGGAACGGGAAGCGGAGGACTGCTATATCGCCGAATATTTAAAGGCCCATATTGGCGAGCGCCATGTGGGGATTATCAGCGGCGCCACGCCCAGAGGGGTTTTTGTCCGGCTGGAAAACGGCGCGGAGGGCTTTGTGAGCCTGGAAGATTTTGAAAACTGCGATTTCCAGTTCGACGGGGAAATCACCCACCGGGACCTGCGCTCCGGTCGGGTGCTGATGGTGGGGGAGCCCCTGCCGGTGATTATTGCCTCTGCCGATGTGGCCACCGGCCGGGCAGATTTTGTACCCCAGGAGCCCTAGCGCCGCCCTTTTGCGGAACCGCCGGGCCTGGGGGAACCGGGAGGTAAAAGCCAAAAGGGCATAATTTTTCTTGTCCCTTCGTATTTATGGACAAGGGAAAGCAAAAAACGCTTGGCTTTCCGGGAAAGGCGGTCACAGGTATGAAAAGCTTTTTGATCTCCGGGGTATTGGGGCTGGCAGCCCTGGCCCTTGTAAATTTATGCGCGCCCTATACAGGAGTGGCGCTGCCGCTGAGCCGGCTCAGCATTTCCGGTTCCGCCCTGCTGGGTATTCCGGGAGTAACGTTAATGGTGATATTGGATATGCTTTTATAAATTGCCCCCTACAGGGTGTTGGAAAGGCGGCGGGACCGGCCTGCCGCCCTGAAAAAGGAAGGATGGAAAAATGATGATCTTTCGGCATGCCAGGTATTTAAACGAAGACTTCCAGCTGGTGTTTGGCGATATTGAAATCGCGGACGGCAAAATTTTGCGCGCAGGGGAAAGGCTTTCCTTCCGGGAAGCCGACCTGGTAATCGATTGCGAAGGCTATACCCTTGTGCCCGGATTTGTAGATATCCACATTCACGGATGCAACGGCGGCGATGCCTGCGACGGCACCAGGGAAGCGCTGGACAATATGGCGAAGTTCCTTTTGACCAAAGGCGTCACCTCTTTTTGCCCTACCGTGATGACAACCGGTAAAGAGACTATGGAACGGGCGGTAGATGCCGCTCTTGCCTGCGCGAAGGAGCCCTTAGAGGACGGGGCCAGGGTGGTGGGCCTGCATTTGGAAGGACCTTTCATCTCGAAAGAAAAGAAGGGGGCCCAGCTGGAATCGGCCATTGTGCCGCCCGATTTCTTGCTGTTCCAGGAGCTTTACCACAGAAGTGAAGGGCTGATTCGGCTCATTGTGGCAGCGCCCGAGGTGTCCGGGGCCATTGGCTTTGGGGAAAAGGCCTCGGAGTTCTGTACGGTTTCGGTTGCCCATACCACAGCCGGTTACGAAAAGGCCATGGAGGCCTTTCGGCACGGCTTTACCCATGTCACCCATTTGTTCAATGCCATGACGGGCTTCTCTCACCGGGCCCCCGGCGTGGTGGGAGCGGCCTTTGACCAGGCAGACGTCACCGCGGAGCTTATCTGCGACGGGTTCCACATCCATCCGGCAGTACTGCGTACAGCCTTCCGGCTGCTGGAGGGCAGGGCTGTGATCGTCAGCGACGCCATGCGGGCCACCGGCCTTTCTGCCGGGAGGTACGACCTGGGGGGCCAAGCTGTGAATGTAGCAGAGGGAAAGGCTACCCTGGACGACGGCACCATCGCCGGTTCTGTCACAAATCTTCACCGGGAAGTTAAAAATCTGGTAAGCTGGGGGGTGCCCCTGGAGCAGGCTATAAGAGCCGCTACGCTGACGCCTGCCAAGGTCATTGGCAAAGATGGGGAAATTGGCAGCATTGCCCCCGGAAAGCGGGCCGATCTGGTAGCGCTGGACGAAAATTTGGAAATTGTGGGCGTTTACCATTGAGGGCAAAACCGCCCGAAAAGGGAGTTCTAGAATAAAGGAGTGGGACTTGCATGAAAAGGGCTGTAAAATGTTCTTTCCTGGTTTTGGCGCTGGCTGTGGTGCTCCTGCTGGGGGCCTGCGGCAGCGGCATGGGGAGAAAGGAGAAATCGGCCTATGAACAAGGGCTTTCTGTTATTTCTCTAATGGCGGAAATGGCGAAAAGCGACGGGTATGCCGAGCTTTATTCCAGTGACCCCGAATTAAAGGAGTTCCTTTCCGCTGCGGGCGGCGGGAGCTACGATGAACCCCAAGGGGTTTATGGAATTCAGATTTCGGAGAGAAGGAGTTCCTTTCCGCTGCGGGCGGCGGGAGCTACGATGAACCCCAAGGGGTTTATGGAATTCAGATTTCGGAGAGTACGATTTCCGGTGTGATGCAAATCGCGGGGGCCGGTGAAATGTCCGACACGCTAAAAGAGTATGTGACTTCCAGGGCCCAGGCTACCGTTGCCACCCAGATCAACGCGGCAGGCGGCGCCAGCATGATCGCTGCATCCAGCGTTTGCACGGCGGGAAAAACCTTCGTAAATAAGGAACTGAAGGAAAATACGGTTTACCTGTATACCTTTGAATCCGGCACCCCGGTAATGGTAAGCTTTCTTGTGGGAGAAGACGGCGCGGTTTCGGCCTCTGGAAGCTTTATTTTCAACGAAGATTTCAAGACAGATACCGAAGAAGATATGGAGCAGTTCTTTTCGGAGTTTGGCGTTGAGGTTGAGCGAATAGAAACAAAGTGAATTTTTTGTTCAAAAAGGGTCTTCGAGGCCCTTTTTTGCTTTTGTAAAAGGGGCTTCGTCCCTTTTGGACCCCAAGCTTTTGGGGGCAGAGCTACCCTCTATAAAATTTGCCAAAGCGAGCCCTGGGGGCTTTTCAGGCCCCTTTTTTGAAGGAATTTTTTCCCAAATACTTTTCCGGGTAAAAAATATCCTCCGGGGTCAGGTGGAAAAGCTGTAACAGGCATTTTAAGGTGTCCAGGTCCGGCGTAGTGCGGCCCAGTTCGTAGTAGGTATAGGTGGCCCGGTTTACTCCCAACACGTTGGCAACCTCCTGCTGGCTTTGGTTTACGGCGGTTCTGGCCATGCGGAGCATTTGGCAAAAGTTTTCCCGGTATTCCAGCATTTTTCTTTCCTCTCTTTCTAATACCATGAAATTTTTTCACATTCCTGCTTTTTGAAATGGGCCTCCGGTATCTCGGAGGCCCATCCCTCTGTTTTCGAAAAACCTTTGCCCCGGCCGCAAGGCCAAGCTTTCTCGGCCCCGAAC
>CANSKS010000057.1 GCA_947647615.1 uncultured Neglectibacter sp. | reverse complement strand
CCCGTTTCCTTTTCTTTTGCCTCTCCCAGCTGAAAAAAACTATCTGTCAGCCAGCTTAAGCCAGTTCCTCTGTCAAAGTACAAATCTCATCAATCATGCCGCCAATGGTGGCAATGGTATCCAGCAGAGGGGCGTCGGTGGAAATGTCGACTCCGGCCATTTTTGCCAGCTCCAAGGGTGTGCCTATGCTGCCGGCGGCCAGCATACGCTTCCAATCGTCCACTGCGGCCTGGCCTTCGGTTTCTATCCGCTTACAAGCCTGGGTGGCCACCGTAAGCCCGGCGCTGTAGGTGTAGGAATACAGGCCCATATAGTAGTGAGGCTGGCGCATCCAGGTGAGCTCCGCTCCCTGGGGAAGCTCCACCCCGTCGCCCCAGAACTTTTGCAGAGTCTCCTTCATCGTGCGGTCTAAGGTTTCCGCCTGTACGCTGCCCCCGGCATCGATAATCCGGTATACCTCCCGCTGGTAAGCGGCCTCCAACAGATGGGTCACGAAGTTATGGTAATAGGTATTGCCCACCATACAGCTGAGCACCCAACGGCGAAACCGTTTATCTTCGTTCGTCTTCAACAGGTAATGGGCCATCAGCAGTTCATTCATGGTGGAGGGAGCCTCCACAAAATAGGTGGAAACATCGGTATCAAAAATAGACTGCGCCCTGTTACAGGCTTCGAAATGTCCGGCATGGCCCAGCTCGTGAGCCAAAACAAATACGTCGGACATGCGTTCGTGCCAGTTGAGCAAAATATAGGAATGGCTGCCATAGGGGGTGGCACAGAAGCCGCCGGTGGATTTTCCCTGGTTCTGGGCAAAATCTATCCAGCGTTCCCGGTAGGCCCTGCGGATCATTTCCACATATTCTTCCCCTAAAATGGTCAATCCCTTTTCGATATAGGCTTTGGAAGCCTCTAAAGTGACCGTCGGGGTGTAGGCGGGATCTACCGGCAATTTCAGATCGGCATAGGTCATGGAACTAAGACCATATATTTTCTGAAGCAGTTTCGCGTATTTCCGCATGTGAGGCGCCAGCTTTTCCATAATCAGGTCGATTTGCCTGTCGTACATTTCCCTGGTCACATGCTGGTCGAAGAGCAGGGAATCAAATACAGAAGGGAAGCCGCGCAGGTCCGCCAAAGTCTTTTCGGTCTGCACCTGGCTTTGGTAAGCGGCGGCGGTGACGTTTTCATATTCCCTGAGTTTTTGGGAAAATTCCGAAAAAGCCTTCCGGCGCACTTCGGTGCGGGGATCATATTCATAAGAATCCTCAAACAGAGAATACCCCAGGGGATGCTCTTCCCCTTCCGCCGTAAAGGCGGGAAATTCCATATCGGCCAGCTTTGCCATGTTATAGATCTGGTAAGGGGCGTTCAGGGTGGGCATCAACGCCGCCAGCACCTTTTCTGTTTCAGGCTGCAGCTGGTGGGGCTTCCGGCGAAGCAGTTCCCGCAGGTACCCGCAGTTGGGGCCTCCTTGAGCGATGGCAGCCTCCAGCACCTGTTGGGGCTGGCTGGTCAGCTCGCTGTCTAAAAAGCTCAGACGGCTCATGATTTTGGAATAGAGTTGGGAAACACGTTCGTTTTCCTCCTGAAGCCGGGCGTCTCCGTAATCTACCGAAGCGGCCAAATCCCGGTATTCCGCCAAAAGACGCAGGGTTTTCCACAGCTCCCGGTAGCAATCCAGGCAATTTAAAATAGCTTCGGGAGTGTTCAGCTTTCCCCGGTACTGGCGCTCTAGCTCCTCTGTAAGGGCCGTCACCTTTTTCACATCTGCCTGGAAGGCCTCTTCGCTGTCATACATGGCCGAAAGGTCCCAGGTGAGCTCTAGCGGCACTTCCTTTCTTTTCGCAAGCTCCATAATAAATCCTCCTCTGTATTTAGAATCTGGTTTTCCCGTTTTTTTGCGGACAGGCCTCCGGTTTACAGGGGCTTCTTTGCTAAAAACAGAACATAGGTATCGTAAAAAACGAGTTTATTCCCGGCGGCTAGAACAGCCTCCTTCAAGCCCTGGAAGAACTTGCTTTTATAGGGCTCGGGGATCACAAGGTGGTCGCAATGGGTACCGCAAAAGGCCGCATATTCCTCTGCCGTGAACTCCCGTTTTCCGTGATACTCGCGCCTTTCAAAATCTGTATAGCCGTAGCGGGGCGCATTGGTGTAGAGAAAGCCCCCTTGCTTGTATTCGGTTTCGGGTTTAAAATATTCGGAATAGACCTGCTGGATCTTATAGTACAGCGCTTCATTGGGCGTTTTATAATCCCCTTTGGTAAGCATCATAGCCAAAGCTCCGCCGGGCTTTAAAAGTTCAAAGGTCTTTGAAAAGGCAATTTCTTCCGGGATCCATTGAATAGTAGCAGCGGAATAGATTAGGTCAAACCTTTCAGAGCCAAAATTGTGGGTGATAAAATCGTCGTTTACGATGCTGAAATTGGGGTATTTCCCGTATTTGCTCTTCATTTTTTCGGCCAAATGTTCCCCAAGTTCAATGGCATGGTAATCACATCCGGTGTTCAAAACAGGGTCGGTGGCCTGCCCTGTTCCGGGACCAAGCTCCAACACCGTTTTGCCGGGGCCTAATTTTGTATATTCGATCAAATCGTCAAAAAGCTCTCTGGAATAACGAGGCCGGTATTGATCAAACTGATCGGGTATGGTATCGAATATTTTCCTGAATTCCACGGTTTTCCCTTCCTTTCAATTTTGGTCTGCCAGATGTAAAACAGCATTGCCTGTTTCGTTTTTTATTTTACCATATTGCTTTTGAAAATCCAACTACTTCCCGCTGCGGTACAGCCATTCCTCTTGGAAGCTGTTTCTCTCAAAAGGCCCTTCCCAATACAAAACGGAAAGGGCCTTTTTTCAAAAATTAGTTTGCCTTCCTTTCGGCACAAAGCTGGCCGCAGGCGGCAGAAATATCCGTACCAAACTGAGTACGGGCAGAACAGCTGACGCCCCCTTGCCGAAGCACCCTCAGAAATTCCCGAACTTGTTGAGGTTCCGGCGGGACGAAAAGCTCACCAGCATGGGAGGCTTTGTTATAAGGGATTAGATCTACATGGTATAGGGGCAATTCCCGGAGATTGCCCCGCAAAAGCCTTACAAGCTTTTGGGCATGGGCAGGACTGTCGTTTCTGTTTTTTAAGAGGATATACGCAAGGAACACCCGGCGATTGGTGCGGCGGATGTGGGCGTTCAGCAATGGGAATATCTGCTCCATGGGCCAGCGTTTTTCCACCGGCATCAGTTTTTCCCGAAGCTCGGAACAGGGGGCGTGAAGGGAATAGGCAAGATTTACCTGAGGGAATTCCAAAGTCAGCCTTCGGATTCCCAGCGGTACTCCAACCGTAGATATGGTAATTCTCCGTTGGCTCAGCCCAAAGAGCTCCGGGGCTGTCAGCAGGCGGAGAGCCTCAAACACATGGGGGTTCGCCAATGGCTCCCCCATGCCCATAAAGGAAACACTGTCTAACCGGCAGCCCCGAAGGTAAAAATACAAAAGCTGATCTACAATCTCCCAGGCAGTCAGGTCCCTTTTTCTACCCATTGCTCCCGTAGCGCAAAACTTACAGCCAAAAGAGCATCCGCATTGGGAAGAAATGCAGAAAGATTCCCAGCCTTTTTTATAATGCAGGCGCACAGCCTCCACCCTTCCGCCGTCTTCCAGCTCGAACAGCAGCTTATCCGCTTGCCCGGAACGGCTTTCCCCCACCGGGCGCAGGGTGAGAACCCCTTCCCCCAGTTCTTCCTCCAGGCTCTGCCGCAATCCCTTGGGCAAAGCAGTCATATCCCGGAACTTGGAAACCCGTTCTCGAAACACCGCATGCAAAATCTGGCGGTACCGGTAATCGGGCTGTTCCCACAGGGACAAAAGTTTCTTTGTTTGCTCTAATATTGTCATAGACCGGTCTTCTCCTTATTTTTAAATAAAACAAAAAGGCAAAACCGGCCTTCCAGCAGCCCAGCTATATGATATTTCGGCAAGCAAAGGCCGCCGGAAAAACCGGTTTTGCTTGCCGGACGTCACCGCAGGCGACATCCGTTTTAGAAGCCCAAATCTTTAACACGCTCTTTCCCTCCTTTCCGGGAAACAAAAAAAAAGACTGGGAGAAAGCGGCTTCTCACAGTCTTTTTCCAAACAAAACGACAAAAATCCTCCCCCAAAAAAGGGGGAACTGCTGCCGAAAAAACAGAAAAGGCGGAGAAAAGGCTTTCCTTGCGCAACACATGGAATGGAAACCACAGGGGCGCTTAACCCCTACAGGCAAACCATCTCAGATATACGCAAAATACCTCATTTTTCCGCCTCCGAAATTCTTAAGTGTTCTAACTATAACACAGCCCACAGGAATTTGCAAGCCTGAATTTCCCTTTTCCCATTCCAATTACTTCTCACCTTTACGTTGTTTGTGAGTTGATGCCAAGCATAAGAATGCCGCACCCAAGCAAAGATGTGTTACAGATAAATATTTTGCGCCACCACTAAAAAAATGGATAACCGCAGTTAGAAAAAAACAAGCTGATGCGGCTAAATAGCAATAAAATGCCACTTTTTCTTTATCTTTCACTAAAACCCACCTCCATCCAGTAAACTTCTATGACTGGACTTTTGGAACCCGGCACATACTGTACACTTTCACAGGATACCGTTCATTCCCAGGCATAACCCCCTCTTCGGTTGTTTGGACATAGAACCCCATAGATTCATACAGCTTTCTCGCGGGTTCGTTTCCATATAACACCTCGATATGTTTTATGCCAGGTTCTGCCTCTAAGGCTTTTGCCACAAGCTTTCTTCCAATTCCCTTGCGCATCATGCTTGGAGACACATAGAGCCATGCAAGTTCATCCTCTGTGTAAGCGTTGAATGCTATGACAGCGTTGTTGACAGCCGCCACATCAATATGCGGATACTCAAAAAAATTTTCTTTTTCCGCAGCCAGAGCAAAGGGAAGAAACGCCGCGTCAAGAGAGGCGAAAGAAAGCTCAATTTTGCGGGCCGCGTCATGAATGCCGCAAATATAATGGTAATCGGAAGGGGAATATGGTCTTATTTTAAGCTCAGACATAAATATCTCCTCCAGAAGCTTCGATTTACCTCTTAATGCTATCCCTGCCATTTTCAATTTGCCGCCCCTTAGGCTCGTCGACAGCCTAAGGGGCTATGGGAACAAAGGAATTTTTCTGCGAACTAGTTAGGGCAAACCACCACTTTAATAGATTCCTCGCTCATTTGCATGGCAATGGCTTCCGGCAACTGGTCTACAGGGAATCGGTGGGTAATAATGGCGCTGAAATCCAGCTTTCCAGAATTGATAAGCCGTACAGCTCTGGCATGGGTATCGGGGTTCACGAAGGAGCCCTTAATGGTGAGCTCTTTCTTATAAACATCGAACAGGGGTAGCTCAAAGGTAGCGTCTACCTTGGGGACGCTAAATAACAAAACAGTGGCGCCTTTCCCGGCAAACCGGAAAGCGCTTTCCACGGCGGGCAGGTTCCCCACACATTCTATGACCACGTCGGCGCTAAGGTCCTGGGGGATTTCGCCTGGGGCAAGGGCCAGATCGGCTCCCAAGGAAAGAGCCACAGCCCGGCGTTTTTCGTTAGGCTCGCTCAAAACCACCTGGGAAGCGCCGGAAAGCTTTGCCAGCTGTACCATAATCAGCCCAATAGCCCCTCCCCCTACAATGCACACCCGGTCGCCGCCGCGAATTCCTGCCAGATCAATGCCGTGCAGGCAGCAGGCTGTGGGTTCCGCCATAGCGCCAAACTCAAAGGGCAACTCCGGATCCAACAGAAAGGCTTGGGCAGCAGGCACCAGGCTGTATTGGGCAAAGCCGCCATCCCGAGTGACACCTATGGCCTCCATAGCCTCACACAGCTGTTTTTTGCCGTTACGGCAATGACTGCATTTTCCACAGTAAATATTGGGATCTACTGTCACATGGTCCCCTACCTTTAACTGGGTGACCCCTTCCCCTACCGCCGCTACCTCCCCGGAATATTCGTGGCCTAAGACCACCGGCGGGGTTACATCGGCAGAACCTGGCTCTCCGTGAAAAATATGGACGTCGGTGCCGCAAACGCCGCACACCATGTTCTTAATTACCACTGTGCCGGGAAGCGGCTCCGGGCAAGGCACATCTTTTACCTGGAACGTTTCGGGACCCATAAAAAAGGCTGCTTTCATATTGATTCCCCCTAAAGATACAAGAAAAAGAAAAGGGAGCTTCACGCAGAGCGTTCCCTTCTCTTTTTCTAAACAGATTTATTTCATCATGCCAATGGCATCCGAAATGGTCTTTTCATAAGCTTCCATACCGTATTTATCAACGTCGGCCTTATTCTTTTCCCCATGGGTCAGGCAGCCTGCGCCGCCAATGCACCCACCGGTGCAGGCCATTCCCTCAATGAAATTGCCTTTCAACGCGTTTTTCGAGGCCTTCAGCAACGCCATACGGCATGCCTCTATGCCGTCGCAGGGCACTGCCTTCAGGTCAAACTCAATCTCCCGTTCCTTGAGGCCCTGGGCCACAGCGTCGCTCAAGCCGCCGCTTCGGGCAAAAATGCGCCCATAATAGGAAGCGTTGTCCAGCACGCCTTCTTCCAGGGTGTTGATATCCATGTCCCGGCTGTCGAACAGCGCCTGCAGTTCCTCGAAGGTGATAGCACTGTCGATATAGGGATGGACATGCTCCTTTTGAAACTCCATCTTCTTGGCCGTGCAGGGCCCAATAAACACCACTTTGGCGCCCGGGGAGGTTTGTTTGATGAATTTTGCAATGGTAGCTGCCGGGGAAAGGTTGTGGGAAATGTGTTCCTTCATCTCCGGGAACTTCTTTTCGATATAATCTACAAAAGCGGGACAGCAAGAACTGGTAAGGAAGCCCTTTTCCGCCAGCTCCTTACACTCTTCATAAGCGACCATATCGGCGCCTAAAGCAGCTTCCACTACGTGGAAAAAGCCCAGCTTCTGTATTCCGGTAATCACCTGGCCCAGCTTCGCGTAGCTGAACTGGCTGGAAATGGAGGGAGCGATCACCGCGTACATTTTATATTTGGTATTGCCCTCGCTTTTTTTGATAAGATCTACCACATCCAAAATGAAGGACTTATCTACAATAGCGCCGAAGGGACACTGGTACACACAGGCGCCGCAGGAAATGCAGGTGTCGTTATCAATAGAGGCTTCCCCGTTTTCCCCCATGCTGATCGCCTTGATTTTGCAGGCGTTTTCGCAAGGGCGTTTTTCATCTACAATAGCGCTGTAGGGGCACACCTGAGCGCACCGGCCGCACTCCACACACTTTGATTTATCGATATGAGCCTTCTGATGTTCGTCTACCGTAATGGCGCCTCTGGGGCAGACATCCTCACACCGGTGAGCCAAACAACCCCGGCAGGCCGCTGTCACGTTGTAGCCGCTCATGGGACATTCATCACAGGCAATATCAATAACCTCTATCACATTGGGATTATTTTTGTCGCCGCCCATGGCCAGTTTGATGCGTTCTGCTACGATAGCCCGTTCCTTGTAAATACAGCAGCGCATGGTGGGTTTATCTTTTACGATCATTTTGGGGATTTCGGTGTAAACATCCAGAAGCCTATCCTCAAAAGCGTAACGGGCCACCTCCCGGAGCACCTGGTATTTCAAATACTGCACCCGGGTGTCGAATTTTCTGTCTTTCAGAGGTTTTGCAGGCAATGTGATCTTCCTTTCTTCTGCTATTAAAAATAGCTAACCTTTATGCGCTTGCCCATTTGCTTTAGGCAATCGCTGAGCTCTTCTACCAGCCGCATCTTAATATTAAAGGTAATGGGCAGGTTGGGGTTTTGGTGCGCGGGGTTTACCGCCCGGCCCACAAAGAAATTGATATCGGTAGCCTCTTCGAAGAGCATGCGGGCGATGAGGGAAGCGCCGTCCCTTTTATAGCCCCAATGGCTGTAGGTGTCGTTATCGGTCAAATAGTCTTTGGCGTAATCCAGCACTTTGCTGATGGTAATAACGCCCTCTGTCACCAGATCCACCCCCTCTATGGAAGCAGTTGGCGGAATTTCCGGGTCCAGGTAATCCAGGTTTGCCACCATGGGCTTATGAAGGTATTCCGCCGTAATGGTAGAGGTGGTGCCGCCGCACACAATGTGCTTCCCTTCCTTGGAATGGAACAGCGACTGCATTTTATTGACATCCTTACGGTCGGAGGGCGGGCCGATCATCAGGTTTACCTGGGAACGGTTGCGTATTTTTACTACACAGACCGTAGTATCGTCCCCAGGCTTTTCTCCATAGAGATGGTTGCACTCTTCCAACAAAATGGTACCAAAGGTTTTGGCGGTGTAGCTGGAATCGTACATCTGCTCCAAAAACTCAATGATGTCTTTTCGCTCCCAGCCAAAGTTCAAGGAAGCGCCAATTCCGGCATGAATCGCGCCGTCACTGGTGACCACCATAAAATCGTTTTCCTGAAGCTTGATCTTCGATTTGTAGATCATCTTCCCTTCAATTTCAGTTCCCACCTTGGGAATCTCCACAAATTTTCCGTCACGAAGCAAGATGAGGAAAGGGTTATCGTACTGGATGATCTCGGCCTCTTCATTTTCGATAATGCGAATGATGGTAAAAGTAGAGTAAGCCACATTGCGCACAGCGCAAATGGGCAGCGTGGCGGCAATGGTGGAAACGCAGTCCTCTATTTTCATATTGGCGGCCATCATGGTAGAAATGATTTTCGAAGTCAGGGAAGAAAGAATATTGGCCTTTACACCGCTTCCCATTCCGTCAGCCAACACGACCACGGTAGAGTTTTCGCCCTGTTCTACGATCTCTACCCGGTCGCCGCACAGCTGTTCGCCCCACTTGTTGACGCTGACATATCCGATATCGCTGCACAGGTTATTCATCGTCCAAAGAATCCTTCAATTTTGTCAGAGCGATCTTCGTCTCTGCGGTGGTCTCGCCCAACAGGGAGGCGATCTCCTGCACCACACGCATCTGCTTTTCGATGACCTGGTCGGTCACCTCGATGGTGTGCTTGCTTATTTTCTCTTTATCGATCCGCTGGCGTTCCTCTTCCGTTACATCACGCATAATGCACATAATGATGCGGTAACTCTTATCGTAAATAACAGTCTGCTCCACATATTTCTGGTATTCCGCCAAATAGACCTTTTCGTCATGAATACTCCGGCCGGTCTGCATGACATCCAGGAATACCTTTGGATCTAAAATACGGATGACCTGATCCCCCAATACGTCGGAGGCATTACGGATGTTCATGATCTGGCGGGCGGCGGAGTTGATCTGCTGCACTTCCAGGGCCTCGTTGAGCACAATAATACCGTTTGGCGTGTTGTTGATAATGGTGTCGGAGAACGATTCCGCCTTTTCCTTTAAGAAGGGCAGACACATGTTGATGTTGGCCTTTCCCAGGTAAACAGCGATAGCCTTTTCCCGGCAGGTATTATACCCGCAGGCGCCGCAGTTAAGCTCCTGCTCCGGAGAATGCTTGCCCATTTTATGAAGGATCTCTTCAATATCGTTTTGCCCGGGCATTTGACGGTGCAACCCAATGAAGCGGTGATCCTTGATAAGCTCCTGTTCCCCGGGCTGTTCTACCGCAAAATCTTTTTTGCCGGCATAACGGTTTACGGCTATGTAATCCCGCACAGGAAGCCTGCTGTTCCGTTCCATGGCAGGGCCGCTGATGCAGCTGCCGGCACAAATGGACATTTCAATAAAGCATTTATGCAGCTTTCCCTCTTTGATATCCTTCAAAGCGGCAATACAGTTGTCGATGCCGTCTACCACCAAATAGGTATACTCTTGGGAATCCTGGATCATGGAACGCAGAATTCCGCCGCTGGTGGGGAATAACCTGGCGCGGCTTTCTTCTAAATGATCTTCTCCCGCCTCTATGGTGACACCTTCCTGCCGAAGCCACTGGGAAAGCTCCTCAAAGGTAAGCACGCAGTCCACGTCTCCGGGATAGGTTTCGGCCTCCGCTTTTTTCGAAATACAGGGCCCAATGAAGACGGTTTTCGCTTCCGGGTCTTCCTTCTTGATCTTCCGGCAGTGGGCCTGCATGGGAGAAAGCACCGCGGCCAGGTAAGGTAAAACCTCAGGGTAATATTTCTCAATCAGCAGGTTTACAGAATGGCAACAGGAAGAAATGATCACATCCTGCTTGTTGGCGCGGATCAGGTTTTCGTACTGGGTTTTTACAATAGAAGCGCCCACCGCCGTTTCCTGGACCTCAGAAAAGCCTAGCTGCTTTAAGGCCTTCTCCATAGTCCCTATGGTAGCACCGGGATAATTTGCCACAAAAGAAGGCGCTACACTGGCCACAGCTTTGCCGCTTCGAATGAGCTCTACGGCCTTGGCAATATCGTTCCGGATCTCTTTGGCGTTTTGTGGGCACACCACAAAGCACTGACCGCAAAGAATGCACTCATCGCTGACAATATGAGCCTGGCCGGAAGAAAACTTGATCGACTTTACCGGACAGTGCCGAATACATTTATAGCAGTTGGCACAGTTTGATTTTTTGAGTTTTAAATATTCAGCCATGGGAGTGACCTTTCTTCCCTTCCGATTTCTGGATAAATTTTTCTTTGAAAACAATAAAACGTTCGTGTTTTCCCTCGCCGATAGGCCCCGCTTCGTCCCAGGCCTTCAGAGAAAAAAACAGGCGGCGGCCATCCGTCTTTTCCAAACGGCTTTCCGCGCGGACCTCCATTCCCAAGGGGGTGGCCGAAGTATGCTGCACTTCGATTAAGGTGCCCACTGTGGTTTCCCCTGCCTCTAAAAAAGGAAGCACACTGCCGCTGGCTGCCGCCTCCATCAATGCCGCCAAGGCAGGAGTGGCAAACACCGGCATATCACCGCTGCCCATGGCTACGGCGGTATTGCCATTGTTCACCTTGCAGGCCGCGGTACCCACTGTACCCACGGCATTTTCTATTGCGCTCATATTGGGCCGCCCTCCTTTTGGTTTGTATTGCAAAGGCCCCCTGTGTTACAGCAGGGGGGCCTGCCCGTTTCCCTTAAACCTTGGACAAGATTTCCTTTTCAAAGAAGTCCTTGGTGGTTTCGGGGGTCAGGGAATAAAGTTTGTCATCCAGGGTGACGTTCACACCGTTGACACAGTTCCCCATGCAGAAGGTGCCGCCCAGCTCTACCTTATCTTCCAAACCATTTTCCTTTACCAGGTACTGTAACTGCTCCACAATTTGGCGAGAGCCCTTCAAATGGCAGGAACTGCCAATGCAAATTGTACATTTCATAATTGAGTATCCTCCTATTTGTTTTACCGGTAAAATTTTTTTAAACAGCCCAGGCACCGGGAGCGGCCCAGCCGCCCCCATACCTTTGGCCTCTTACAACAGAGTTTATTCGTACTCTACCACGTTTACCCAATGCATGAGGAATTCCTGCTCCTCCGGCTTGCCCTTTACAGACTGGGAAGCCGCCACAATGGGAAGCCACTTTTGCACATACTGCTTGGCAGTATCGCTTTTTTTGCAGAAAAGCTGCAAATATTTTTCGGCGTTTTCAATATCGCCGCTGAGCCAGAACAACAGGTAGGTGCGGGCCGCGTCGGCACTGGCATTCCCCTGGGTAGCGTGAGACCAGTCCAGAATGGAGTAGCTTTCGCCGTCGGTACTAATCACCACATTGGTGGGGTTAAAATCGCCGTGGCACAGCTTGTTGTGCTTGGGCATGCTCTCCAGTCTGGCGTCCAGCTCGTACCGGGTGGTGGCGTCCAGCTTTGTCTGGGAGATCTTCCGCTTCATTTTATCTTTCAGCTTGTTGAGCATCGGGGCGGTTTTGCTGTGCATTTCCAACTGAATATCTACGAACCGCTCCAAATACTCGTCCTTCTTATCGGGGTTTTCCGCCATCAGCTGAGCGATGGTTTTGCCTTCGGCGTAATCGGTGACAATAGCCCATTTGCCATCGATTTTTGTCACCTCTTCCACATAGGGAATGGGAAGGCCAGTCTCTTCTACCCGGGCCAAGTTCAAGGCTTCGTTAAGAATATCGGCCTTTGAAAAGTTCTCGTCGAAAACCTTAATGGCATACTGTCCGTCACGGTAAATGGTTTTGGCATTCCTGACAGCAATTACCTTTTCCAATTTCATTGTAAACTCCTCCCATTATTTGCCGTAGTAGGCTTTCAAATAAATTTCCTTTATTTCGCTCATGAGCGGGTACCTGGGGTTGGCGCCGGTGCACTGGTCGTTAAAGGCGTTCTCCACCATTTCGTCTAAAGTATCCAGGAAGTACTTTTCATCTACGCCGTAATCTTTAATGGTTTTCTTAATGCCGATCTTCTCCTTCAGGTCTTCCAACGCCTGAATAAAGTTCTCAAAGACTTCGTCGTCGTTCTTGCCCTGGATCCCGGCAAAACGGGCCGCTTCCACATACCGCTCCTTTGCGTGGGGGTACTGGTACTGGGAGAAGGTGCCCATCTTAGTGGGTACGTCCACCGCATTATAACGGATCACATCGGTGAGGATCAAGGCGTTGGCCACGCCGTGAGGCAGGTGATGGTAAGCGCCCAGCTTATGAGCCATGGAGTGGTTCAAGCCCAGGAAGGCATTGGCAAAAGCCATACCGGCCATACAAGAGGCCTCAGCCATTTTTTCACGGGCGATGGGATCTTTGGCGCCGTTCTCGTAGGCAGAGGGCAAATATTCAAACACTGTCTTAATGGCCTTCAGCGCCAGGCCATCGGTAAACTGGCTGGCCATAATGGAAACATAGGCCTCAATGGCATGGGTCATTACGTCAATACCGGAAGCGCTGGTGAGGCCCTTGGGGGCATTCATCATGTTATCTACATCCACAATGGCCATGTTGGGCAGCAATTCGTAATCGGCAATAGGCCATTTGGTGCCGGTGTTTTCATCGGTAATAATGGCGAAGGGCGTTACCTCGGAGCCGGTGCCGGCGGAGGTGGGAATGGCTACGAACATGGCCTTTTCGCCCATCTTGGGGAACTTGTAAATACGCTTGCGAATGTCCATGAAGTCCATGGCCATGGAGGCGAAGTCGGCATCCGGATGCTCGTACAGCACCCACATGATCTTCGCGGCGTCCATGGCGGAGCCGCCGCCCAGAGCAATGATCACGTCGGGCTCGAAAGCGCGGATCTGGCTCACGCCCTCCAAAGCGTTGCCCAGGGTTGGGTCGGGCTGTACGTTCCAGAAGCAGGAGTAACGGATACCCAGCTCATCCAGCTTATCGGTAATAGGCTTCGTGTAGCCGTTTTGATACAGGAAGGTATCGGTAACGATGAACGCTTTCTTCTTATCGTATTCAGTCTTCAGCTCATCCAGAGCAACGGGCATGCAGCCCTTTTTGAAATACACCTTCTCAGGTACACGGAACCACAGCATATTTTCTCTCCTCTCGGCAACGGTCTTAATATTGATAAGGTGCTTTACGCCCACATTCTCGGAAACGGAGTTTCCGCCCCAGGAGCCGCAGCCCAGGGTGAGGGATGGAGCCAGCTTGAAGTTGTAAAGGTCGCCAATACCGCCCTGAGAGGAAGGGGTATTTACCAAAATACGGCAGGTCTTCATGGCCGCCTGATGCTTTGCCATTTTCTCTTTTTCCGAAACATGAATATACAGAGAAGAAGTATGGCCATAGCCGCCGTCGGCCACCAGCTGTTCTGCCTTGGCAATGGCGTCGTCGAAATCCTTCGCCTTATACATGGCCAGTACCGGGGAAAGCTTCTCGTGGGCGAATTCTTCGGAAATATCTACGCTCTCTACTTCGCCAATGATGATCTTCGTGCTTTCGGGCACTTCCACCCCGGCCAGGGCCGCAATGGTGTGGGCCTTCTGGCCTACGATTTTCGCGTTCAAAGCGCCGTTGATAATAATGGTCTTGCGGACCTTTTCCGTTTCTGCCTTGTTGAGGAAATAGCAGCCCCGCTTTTGGAATTCCTCTTTTACCGCCTTATACACCTTTTCCAACACGATGACCGACTGCTCGGAAGCGCAGATCATGCCGTTGTCAAAGGTCTTAGAATGAATGATAGAGTTTACAGCCAGAATGACATCTGCCGTATCGTCAATAATAGCAGGGGTGTTGCCGGCGCCTACGCCCAAAGCCGGAGTGCCGGAGGAATAGGCAGCCTTCACCATGCCTGGGCCGCCGGTAGCCAAGATGATATCGGCCTCCCGCATAACGGTATTGGTGAGTTCCAAAGAGGGCACGTCAATCCAGCCAAAAAGCCCTTCGGGAGCGCCGGCCTTTACAGCGGCTTCCAGAACAACCTTTGCCGCCTCGATGGTGCACTTCTTAGCACGGGGATGAGGGCTGATGATAATGCCGTTTCTGGTTTTTAGAGCAAGCAGAGTTTTAAAAATCGCGGTAGAAGTGGGGTTGGTGGTGGGAATAACCGCCGCAATTACACCAATGGGCTCGGCGATCTTCTTTGTGCCGAAGGCCGGGTCTTCCTCCACCACACCGCAGGTCTTGGTGTTTTTATAGGTGTTGTAGATATACTCGGCGGCATAGTGGTTTTTGATGACCTTGTCTTCCACCACGCCCATACCGGTTTCCTCTACGGCCATTCTGGCCAGAGGAATCCGCTGCTGGTTGGCTGCCATAGCGGCGGCGCGGAAAATTTTATCTACCTGCTCCTGGGTGTAGGAGGCGTAAATTTTCTGCGCCTCACGGACCCGGGCAAGCATTCTTTCGAATGTTTCCGCGTTTTCCACGATTTCATAAGTCAATTTGCTGTTCATGAAACTCTCCATCCTTTTTTATTTATTTTGTGCTGAATCTTTCTTTCAGATGATTGGATAGAAGCGCCAGGGAAACCGCCATGTTTTCGTTCTGCACTAAAATGCCTTCCGGCACATCCAAATGTACATTGGCAAAATTCCAAATGGCCAGTATCCCGCTTTTGATCAGGAGGTTACACACCGCCTGAGCATGCTCGCCCGGAACTGTAATAATCCCAATTCTCACCCTGGCCCTTTCGCACAGGCTTTCCAGTTTTTCCATGGGTAGAATGGGCTTGCCCCCCACCTCGGTATTCACCGTTTGGGGTGCTGTATCGAAAGCTGCCAGCACGTTCAGGCCATACTGCAAAAAGCCATCGTAAGAAAGCAATGCTTTTCCCAGCTTACCCGCCCCCACCAAAATGGCGTCGTCGGCATTGTCGTAACCCAGGAACGACTCCAGCTCCTGAATGAGACCGGTACGGAGATACCCCACCTTGGGGCGGCCGGAAGAGCTAATAGAGGCCAGGTCCTTCCTCACCACCACATGGTTCAGGTTGAGGGCGTCGGCAATGGCGGTAGCCGAAATATTTTTGGGCTGATCTTCCTTTTCCTGCTTCAAGAAGTTCAAATACATCGGAAGCCGCTGCAGCGTCTGCTTGGAAACGCATTGGCTCGGCATGTCTTTTTCACCTCACTCTCAACTCTGTTGTTATTCTAGCATTTTGTCGAAGAAAAGTAAATTGTCAATAATTATATATCGATAATTATGTAGCGATTCGAATTGTGTAATTTGATAAAGGAAAAGAAACCCTAAAAAACATTACCACTTTTCCAGATTTCACAATCCTATTTTAGTATAAAAGATCCTCGAGTGCAAGCAAAAAAAGAGAAAACATGAAAAACTTCCTCTCAAGCAGCAGTTCCCCTTTTTGCGTAAGGTAAAATTGGGTTCCAATTTTACCTTCGAAATTCACCTTGCGGTGAATTTTATTGAGGAAAGCTTTCCCTGTTTTTCTTAGAAAAAGCTCAGGGAAAACAATCCCTCAGTCAGCTTCGCTGACAGCTCCCTTTGCACAAGGGAGCCTTGGGCGCTGCCGTGACGGAAAGACGAAAGCGGTGATCCAAAGGGGAAATCGGGATCCGATTTCCCCTAAGAAATTCCCTCGCGGGAATTTCAGAAAGGGAAGCTTTCTTCATTTTGCCTACTGCGGCAAATTTTATTGCGGGAAGCTTTCCCTATTTTTCTTAGGCAAAGCAGCT
>CANSKS010000056.1 GCA_947647615.1 uncultured Neglectibacter sp. | reverse complement strand
GCTCGTCTGCGGCCTCTCGCCTATCGGCTCGGTCGGGTCATAACGCTGTCCACCGGACAGCTTCCCCCTCTTCGAAAAACTCACGCGCACATTGCCTAAGCTCTTGTAAACGGTGAGCGGGCGCCAGTGGCGCTCTGCTGTGAACAGGCCGAGCGCGGGAGGCGAGAAACGCTTTTAACGGTAACCTGTTCGCTAACAAGTTTTTTCGGGCAAGGGCAAAGGACATCTTTTTTGTAGCAGAACCGCAAACCTGTGGTGAGCAAATCGCACACCGCAGGTTTTTTCTATGTTTTACTATATGATCTGCGCCGGAAATATCTGTTTTGGACAGGAACCACACGTTGTGGTCCGCAGCATTTTTCTGCGCAGATCGCGGCTCCGGGGATTTCTATGTGCCTCGTCCTGCGGCGCAAGCTGAATCATCCCTTTGCAGCGCCGCCTTGTTCCTGCACATATTGGGAAACAACATCTAAAAACTCCTCGCCGTATTGCGCCTGCTTTTCTTCGTTGACACCGGTGATCTGCAAAAGCTCCTTCGGGGTTCGGGGGAGCCTTTCGCATATGGCCTCCAGGGAGGCATTGCTGAGGATCAGGTAGGGAGGGGCGATGCCACGTTCTAAGGCCAGCTTGATGCGCAGGTCAAACAGCCTTTTGAAGAGCTCCGGGTTTTTGGTTCTTTCCATTGGTTTCCAGGTTACGGGAGGCGCTTTTGGCGCGGCAGGTTTTACCGGCATTTTCATGGTGACGATATGCTTGCGATTCTCCAGCTCCTGGGCCCGCTCTCCCGGAGAAAGCACGGGATTGGGCCTGCCGGCAAGGGACAAATAGCCTTCATGGACCAAATAAAAGACGACTTCCCGCAGCCACTCGCGATCCAGCTCTTTAAAAATGCCGTAGGCCCGCTTTTCATGAAAGGAAAAGGGAATGCGCCGAACTCTTTTGATTATGCCCAGAAACAGGTCGCACAGGGTCCATATCTCATAAATGCTTGGAAGCTTTTTGAGATGGCGCAATATTTTTCGGGAAATTTTAGTGATATCCGTCTCCTGGAAGGAAGAATGGCAGTTGCTGCAGGTTCCGCAGGAGGTGGGAAACTGTTCTCCAAAGTAGCGCAAAATATAATGGTTCAAGCATTCCGAGGTATGGCAAAAGAAGGCCATCGCCTGTAGCCGAGCCTCGTTTTGCCGTACCACCACTTCTTTCATTTCCGGGGAAAGTCCTGCTTTTTCTTCGGAAAGGTACAAAAGGTAGCGGTTCCTGGATTCGTCCAGCATATCGTAAAGCAAAATGCAGTCTGCCTTTTCGCCGTTGCGTCCTGCCCGGCCGGCCTCCTGATAATAGCTTTCCAAATCCTTCGGCATGTGGTAGTGGATCACAAAAGAAACGTCGGGCTTATCGATACCCATGCCAAAGGCACTGGTAGCCACCATAATCGGAGATTTCCCGGAAATAAAATCCTCTTGGTTCTCCTTGCGCTCTTCGCTGGAAAGACCGGCATGGTAGCGGGTGGCAGGGAATCCCCATAGCTGTAAGGCGAAGCAAAGCTGCCTTACAGATTTTCGGGTGATGCAGTAAACAATGCCGCTTTTTCCCCGATATTTTTCCATGAGCTCGTGAAAGTCATACAACTTGTTCTGTGTCTTTTGTATTTTAAAAGAAAGGTTTTTCCGGTAAAAGCTTGTCACTGCCAGGTAAGGTTCCCGCAGGGAAAGAAGGGAACAAATGTCTTCCCGCACCTTGGGGGTGGCTGTGGCAGTAAAGGCAGAAACCACAGGCCGGTAAGGAAGTTCTTTTAGGAAAGAAGCGATTTTCAAATAGCTGGGGCGGAAATCCTGCCCCCATTGAGAAATGCAATGGGCTTCGTCCACTGTTACCATAGAAATCTGCGCCTGCTTTGCGAATTCCAAAAACTCCGGGGTGTGCAGGCGTTCCGGAGCCAGATAAATTATTTTATACCGGCCTTCCTTGGCATTGTACAAAGCGGCGCGGTATTGCCGGTAGGTTAAGGAGCTGTTCAGGTAAGCGCCGCAAATGCCGTTTTTGGCGAGAAAGGCCACCTGGTCCTTCATGAGAGAGATCAAAGGGGAGACCACTAGGGTGATACCGGGCATCAGCAGGGCGGGAAGCTGGAAACAAAGGGATTTCCCTCCGCCTGTGGGCAGAACCCCTACTGTGTCCCGGCCAGAAAGGATGGCGTCTATAATTTCTTCCTGGCCTTGCCGGAATTCCCGGTAGCCAAAGTACTGTTGAAGCGCTTCCAATTTTGTGGGCATGTTTGTTTCGCTCTTTTCCAAAGGGAGTAGGTTGTTTCTTCATTATACCTCTTGGTTAAGTTTTTGACAAACACCTTTCCCGTTGCTACAAATTTTGGGAAGGAGCTCGGACAGGGAAGGAGTAGGGTTGACAGAGGGAGAAAAATCGTGTAAAACAAAGGAAATGGCGGGTGGCGTGTTTTTTGCCGGAGCCGCCAAAAAACAGAAAGGAGATGTTTTTGTGAGATTGACATTCTTTGGTTCTTCTCACGGAGTGCCTGAGCCAGGGCGAAAATGTACCTGTATGTTGCTGGAGGTGAGGGAAAACTGCTATTTTATTGACATGGGAACGCCTGCCATCGACGGCCTCACCAAGCGGGGAATTTCCACCGACCGGGTAAAGAGCGTATTTGTCACCCATATGCACGGCGACCACACCAATGGACTAATCCCCTTTGTGGACCTGTTGAACTGGTATTACCAAACCTCCAAAGTTTCTATCTACCTGCCTAGCGAAGAGGCCGATTCGGCCATTTCCGGCTGGCTTGCCTGTAACGGGGAGGCGGCTCTGCGGGAGGGCATCACCTTCCACACCTTAAAGGAGGGCCCGGTTTTTGACGATGGACTTTTAAAGGTGACGGCTGTGAAAACCCAGCATACAGCCGATTCCCACGCCTTTCTTGTGCAGGCAGAGGGAAAAAATTTGCTTTTTACCGGGGACTTGGCTTCTCCGAAAAAAGATTTCCCCCAGGTTGTTTTGGAGTATCCCATGGATTTAATCGTGTGTGAAGGTGCGCACTTTTCCGCCATGGAATATTTGCCCATTTTTGAAAAGTGCGGAGCAAAGCGCTATTGCATCACTCATTACGCTCCCTGGAACTTTCCCAATATGTTGGAGCTCCAAAAGGCACTGCCAAAGGAGCAACTTGTTTTCGCCACCGACGATATGATTCTCGAGATTTAGAAAACAGGCTTCCTTTTTCTCACTCGAGAAGTTTTTCGTTCCTTCCATTCAGCGGTCCGGTATGCCGTTATGAAACTGGAAAGGTCTTTTTGCAAATCTTTTCCGGCTTTTTCCAATGGTATTTCCATTAAATTTTTTCTATGTCTTTCCCAAACTGGCAACTATGCCGATATTCCTGTTAGGGGGAGTAGATATGAGTGAAATAAAGGTTTCCGGCATTGGAATAGGGGGCGCAGCGCAGGGCTACGGGCCTGGGAATCCGGCCGCGCCCGGAACAGTAGAAGAAACGCGAGACTCGGTTTCGGAGGCTCCAAAGAACGACGTGCAAAGCCTCCACGAAATGCTGAAGGAAGCTCGGGAAAAAGCGCAAAAACGGCGGGACAGCCTCAAGATAAGCAAAAACCCCTCTCAATACGGGGACGCGGCCATGACGGCCTATGCCCGTTTGGCCAGGGCCAGAAACGCGGGACAGGTAGATGCGGCTGCGGGCTATGCTCGGCGGCAGATTGCGCGCTTCCAGGCGGCCCTTCGCAGCGACAGCGAAAATTCCGACCGCATCAAGGCGGCGATCCGCCAGCTGCAAAAGGCGGCGGGACGCGCGGGAAAAAAGAAACGGGAACTCCAAAGGGAGGACCTGGTAAGGATTCGCCAGAAGAAGGCGGCATTGGAAAACCGGCGGCGAAAGGCCATGAGCCTTGGCCAGGAGCTGAACCGGCGCAAAACCATGCGTATGATCCGCGAATCGGGGTATTTGCGGGAAACCGAAGTCGATAATCGCCTGCAGGCCCAGCTGGCGGCGACCAAAATGGAGCTTCGGGCCCAAGCCCAGGCCCTTTCCGACCAGGTAAAGGTTCCTGTGGATTTGGCGGCCCAAAATTATACCGCTCAAACAGGGGCAGCCGAGGGCACTCCGGCCCTTAGTATAGACCTTCAGGTGTGAAAAACAGGAAAACCCGCGCAGCTTGCAGCTGCGCGGGTTTTTGACAGGGGCAGTTCTGCGGTTCTGTTTTTTCAAAGAAAGGTTTAGAAGAAGTCTTCTCAAAATCGGTCAATGGATTTAAAATATGTTTGACCGCACCGGTTAACGGAGGTTATGCTATGAACGAAAGGTTCTTTTCTCTGCCTGCCGAAAAGCAGCAGGCCATCATAAACGCGGGGTACCGGGTGTTTTCCCAAAACTCCTATAAAAACAGCCCTATGAGTGAGATCGCAGCCGAAGCTGGGATCAGCAAATCTTTGCTCTTTCACTATTTTCACAACAAAAAAGAGTTGTACATGTTTCTCTGGGACAAGTGTGCGGAAACGACTATCGAGTATTTGACAAAATGCGGCTGCTATGAGCAAAACGATCTCTTTGAAAGCATGGAAAAGGGCATGCAGGCTAAAATGGAAATCATTCGTCTTTACCCACACATGGCGAACTTTACCATCAAGGCTTTTTATGAAAAGGATGCGGAGATTTCCGCCGCTGTGCAGGAAAGCTACCATAAATATTTTAATTTGAAAGCAGATAAGGCGCGATTGCATATGAATCCGGAACAGTTTATCCCCGGATTGGATATTCCAATGATGTACCGTGAAATGTATTGGGCTTCCGAAGGGTATATCTGGGAAATGGTTCAGCGAGGCCATGTGGATATGGAACAGATGGAAAAGGGATTTTCAAAGCTGATGAATTTTTGGAAGAGCATCTATCTTCGGAAGGGGTAGCGGAATATGGAAATCATAAAAACGGAAAAGCTCACGAAATACTATGGTAAAGCAAGGGGAATTCTTGATCTTGACCTAACAGTAGCACCGGGCGAGTTTTTTGGCTTTATCGGGCCAAACGGCGCCGGGAAATCCACCACCATTCGAACCCTGCTTGGGCTGATCACTCCCACCTCGGGCAGCGCGAGAATATTCGGGAAAGATATCACAAAAGAAAGAGAATCCATTTTACAGGATACCGGCTACCTGCCTTCGGAGACGTCGTTTTATCCGGGCATGAAAGTGAAGGACATTTTAAAGCTTTCTGCCGATTTGCGGAAAAGAAATTGCGGAGCCGAAGCGAAATCGCTTTGTGAACGCTTAGAACTTGACGTGTCACGAAAGGCAGAGGAGCTTTCCTTTGGCAACAGGAAGAAGGCCGCCATTGTATGCGCGTTACAGCATCGGCCAAAGCTGCTGGTGCTGGACGAGCCTACCAGCGGATTGGACCCGCTGATGCAAAAAGAGTTTTTTGACATCCTGCGGGAAAGAAACCGGGAGGGCGCCACGATTCTTTTATCCAGCCATGTTCTTTCGGAAATTCAGCGCAACTGCACCCGTGCGGCGATAATCCGTGACGGCCGGATTATCGCCTGCAGCAGTGTGGAGGATCTTTCCAAAACAAATGCAAAACGCATTACGGTTCACGGAAGCGTTAGCCTGGAGCACCTGAGCGGAATTCGGGATAGAAAGGATTCGGAAAATTCGCTCAGCTTTCTTTACAGCGGCGATATGAACGGCCTGCTTCGCGCGCTGTCGGCTGGACAGGTGGGCGATCTTACGGTTACAGAGCCGGACCTGGAAGAGGTATTCCTGCACTATTATGAAAAGGATGGTGAGAAGGTATGACTCTTGTAAGACACGAATTGAAGCAGGGCAGAGCTTCCTTTTTGATATGGACGGCTGCTATTGGATGCCTCCTCGCGATTTGTATTTTTCTGTTCCCGGAAATGAAGGGCGAAATGGACAGTGTTAACGAGCTGTTCGCCTCCATGGGCTCTTTTACCCAAGCGTTCGGTATGGATCGTTTGAACTTTGGAACGCTCATCGGGTTTTATGCTGTGGAGTGCGGCAATGTTTTGGGGCTCGGCGGTGCGTTTTATGGGGCTCTTTGTGCTGTCGGCATTCTCAGCAAAGAAGAAAAAGACAAAACTGCAGAGTTTCTGCTGACGCATCCTGTCAGCCGCAAAAGGGTTATGACAGAAAAGCTGGTTGCTGTATGGCTCCAAATCACAGCGATGAATATCGTGGTCTATGCTATTTCTGTGGGCACTGTCGCCGCTGTCGGCGAGGCAATTCCTTGGAAAGAAATTGGTCTGCTGCATTTTGCCTATTACCTGCTTCAAATAGAACTGGCAGGAATTTGCTTTGGCATTTCGGCTTTTCTTCGCAGGGGCAGCGCGGGCGTAGGGCTTGGCATTGCCGCAATGCTGTATTTTTTGAATTTAATCGCAAATATTGCCGATGCCGCTGAATTTTTGAAGTACATAACACCCTTTGGTTATTGCGAAGGCGCTGACATTGTGTCAAATGGCAGGCTGGACGGAGTGATGGTTGCTGTGGGTGCAGTCATAGGGACCGGCGGAATTCTAATCGCTTACCGGAAATACACAAGGAAAGATATTCGTTAAAAAATTTGCAGAACCGGCGCATCAGTTTTAATTTTTCAGCATAGCCGGGCTTTCCTGTTTTTACGCTTTGATGCCTGCTCAAAAAAGTGATTTTCTACTGTATTCCCAAATTTCTATATCGATTTGCAAGACTTTGAGGATATGGGTTGAATAATTCCCGGGACTGCGGTAAAATAAAAGCCTGACTGCAATATGAACTGCGGCAGGCCTAAAAAGTTATTTGACGAAAGGATTTATGTAGATGAAAAAATCACTTGCTTCTTTGGCAGCTTTGCTTCTTTTCCTTTTTGCTTTCTCCGGATGCGGGGAAGGGGGAAAGGCTTCGGCGGCGGAAAAGGTGATTGGCACCACAGACACTTTGGTGCCAATGGCGGATCTGGAGCCCCAGAAAAACCCAGGCAGCGTTGGGTACCAGCTGGAAATGCCCCAAAAAGGCGAAGAGATCGCCGTGGTTACCATGGCCACCGGTGAAACCTTCCAAATCCGTTTTTTCCCGGAAGCCGCCCCGAAGGCTGTTTACAATTTCAAATACCATGCCTTGAAGGGATACTATAACGGCCTTACCTTCCACCGGGTCATAGAGAATTTTATGATCCAGGGCGGCGACCCTGTTGGAAACGGCACCGGTGGGGAAAGTGTTTGGGGGGAGGATTTTTCCGACGAATTCAGCGCCAATTTACTGAACATAGACGGCTCGGTATCTATGGCCAACGCTGGAGCCAATACAAACGGCAGTCAGTTTTTTATCAATGCCACCCAGAACCCCGGCATGAATTGGGATAACTACCAGCAGGGCTTTGAGGTCTATAAAGAAAACCCGGAGGCCTTTGCGGAGGTTTATGGGAAATGGGTAGATATGGATAAAGTCACCGATAAGGTAAAAAAGCTGTATGAAGAAAATGGAGGAAACCTCAGTTTAGACGGCTATTATTCCACCGACGGTACCGGTCACACGGTTTTTGGCCAGGTATTCCAGGGAATGGACCAGGTAATAAAACTATCCCAGGCTGCCACGGACTCGGAAAACGACAAGCCCTTGGAAGATATGGTGATCGAAACAATTGAAATTGTGGAATATGAGGGGTAAAGGCGAAAAACGCCTTCTCGCTGCCCCTTGTTTTACAGGTTGAAGCTTGGTGCCTTATCTTTTACATGCTGCTTAATGGCTTGAAAGGTTTCTTCGCTGATCACATGCTCTATGCGGCAGGCGTCTTCCGCGGCGGTTTCTTTGCTTACTCCCAGGGCGACCAGCAAGCCGGTAAACAGGCTGTGCCGTTCGTAAACGCCTTCCGCCAACCTTTGGCCCTCTTCTGTCAGAGAGATTTGGCCGCCTTCCTCTACGGTGACATAGCCTTTTTCCCGCAGGTTTTTCATGGCCACGCTAATGCTGGGCTTGCTGAACTGCAGTTCGGCGGCGATATCTACAGAGCGAACAGAACCCATTCTCTTTTTTAAGATCAAAATAGTTTCCAAATAATTTTCGGCAGATTCCTGTACCTTCAACCCTGCACTCTCCATTCCTGCTTTTTCTTTAATGATAAGCTATTTTGGGGCAGAGTTCAAGCCTTTTTCCGAATCTCCTCCCGCCCTTGGAAAAGTCAAAAATCCCGAAAGACTTTCGCTATAGAATCGCAAGAGCATCTCAAGGTTTTTGTAAGAAACTTTTGCTAAGCTTTTCCACAGCGAAGGGCGGTTCTGTAGCCCTTGGCAAGGAAAGGCGGAGGTCTTATGAAAATTCTGAGATGGGTTCGCAATATTTTTTTAACGGTCTTTTTGGTGGGAATCTGCCTGGGAGGAGTAGTGTTTTTCCAGGGATACCAGCTTTACCGGGAGGCCCTTTCCCAAGCCCCTTTGGAAGAAAGAGTGGAGCAGATCCGCGCCCAGGGAGACTTTACCCCGGCAGATCAGATGCCTCAATTCTACTTGGACGCCGTTGTGGCCGTGGAAGATCACCGGTTTTTCCAACATGGCGGCTTCGATATTTTAGCCACCGGCAGGGCCCTGTGGAACGATCTCAAATCCCTTTCCTTTGAGGAGGGAGGCAGCACCATTACCCAACAGTTGGCAAAAAACCTCTATTTCACCCAGGAAAAGAAGCTTACCAGAAAGGTTGCCGAGGTGTTGGTAGCCTTTGACCTGGAAAAGAATTACAGCAAGAAGGAAATTCTGGAATTGTACCTCAATTCCATTTATTTTGGGAACGGATGCTATACGGTGGCTTCCGCCAGCCACTCTTATTTTGGCAAGGAGCCGGCGGAAATGACGGAATACGAAAGCACCCTTTTGGCGGGGATCCCCAATGCCCCTTCTGTTTACGATTTAACGGAAAACCCCGACTTAGCCAACCAACGGCAAAAGCAAGTGGTAGCCATGATGGTAAAGCATCATTATTTAGACCAGGCCCGGGCAAAGGCGATTTTTTCCTGATTTAAGAAGACCCAAGAAAAACAAGGTTTTGAAAACAGAAAAAATGTTAAGGCTCATCTTAAAATCGGCATGGCTTGGCAGAGAAATGGCTGGGCAGGTTTGGGGGAAATTATGGAAGAAGGGCTGATGTCCCGGCTGCGGG
Source organism: uncultured Neglectibacter sp. (assembly GCA_947647615.1). Taxonomy (GTDB): domain Bacteria; phylum Bacillota; class Clostridia; order Oscillospirales; family Acutalibacteraceae; genus Acutalibacter. Next base: position 6,923 of record CANSKS010000056.1, on the reverse strand, counting down.
AGATCACAGAAGAAGAAGAAAAGCTGCTTGCAGGGGGCAAGGTGGAGCGGGAACGCTATGTTTCCGGCAGAGATTTTACCATGGACAGCGATAAATTGCTGGAAAAGGGGAAACTTATCACCATTCGGCCTCATACCAGATTCACCGAGTTTCCCCGTCATGCCCACAATTACGTGGAGATCATGTACATGTGCAGCGGCAGCACCGTTCACGAAATAAACGGGGGCCCTCCTTTGGTTCTTCGGGAAGGAGAATTGCTGCTGTTGAACCAGCATGCCACCCATGCGGTCCGCCGGGCGGAGAAGGAGGATATTGGCATCAATTTTATTGTGCTTCCTCAGTTTTTTGACCTGGCCCTCACCATGATAGGACCCGACAACATACTGGGAAAATTCCTCTTGGGCAGCCTGCGCCAGGGCGGGGAAGAGATCAGTTACCTGCATTTTAGGGTGGCCGGTGTTTTGCCCGTGCAGAATCTCACGGAAAATTTGGCTTGGTCCATCGTAACACCTCAGCCCAATTCCCGGCGCATCAATCAGACTACCATGGCTCTTTTGTTTTTGCAGCTTTTGAATTATACCGAAAACCTGGAGTTGGAGCCTTCTGCTTCGGGGAAAAGCGCCATCGTGCTGGAGGTGCTGCGGGAGATCGAAGAAAATTACCCTACTGCCGACCTTACGGAATTTGCCCGCAGCCGCCATGTGTCCCTTTCCTACCTCAGCAGCCTTATCCATGAAAGTATGGGGAAAACCTTTAAGGAGCTGCTTCGGGAAAAACGCCTGTCAAAGGCCGCGCAGCTCATCGCGGGGACAAGGCTTTCGGTACAGGACATCATCGCGGCGGTAGGCTATGAAAATACCAGCTATTTTTACCGGGTGTTCCGGGAGCATTTTGGGGAAACCCCAAAAGATTACCGAAAAAAGGTTTCAAAAGTAAGGACGTAGTTTTATTGGAAACGCCGTCCTTACTTTTTTTCTTTTTTTCCGGTAACATAGGAGAAAACGGAAGCGATTTTCCCTCGCAAAAAATCGCTTCTCTGAAAAGTTTGCGTTTCCCATTTCCGGTAACAGCTTTTCCGCAAGTGGGATAGTTTTAGGCCATAGGGCAGGCCTTGAGAACGGAGGAAAAATGGAACACACTTATTATTTGGCAGTAGATATCGGCGCTTCTTCCGGACGCCATATCTTGGGCCATGTAGAATCGGGCAAGCTTTTCCTGGAGGAGATTTACCGGTTCGAAAACGAGCTGGTGAAGAAAAACGGACACCTCTGCTGGGACGTGGAAAAGCTGTTTTCTCACGTTTTGCAGGGTATGAAGGCCTGCAAGGCGGCGGGGAAGGTCCCTGTTTCCATGGGGGTAGATACCTGGGGGGTAGATTTTGTTTTGCTGGACCCTTCTGGGGCTGTTTTAGGCGATACCGTGGCTTACCGGGACGGCAGAACCGCCGGAATGGATGCTTGGGTAGAAGAGAGAATTCCTTTTTCCGAGCATTATGAACGGACAGGGACTCAAAAGCAAAGCTTCAATACGGTCTACCAGTTGGCGGCGCTGCAAAAGGAGTGCCCCGGCCTTTTGGAAAAAGCGGAGCGGCTCCTGTTCATTCCCGATTATTTCCATTACCGGCTGACGGGAAAGCAGGAAAACGAATATACCGAGGCCACCACCTCCGGGCTCATTCACGCGGCGGAAAAAAGCTGGGACGAGGAGATTCTGGAAAGGCTGGGCTTTCCAAAAAAAATTTTTGGCAAACCCGGAACGGCTCTGCGTATGCCCGGTACGGTTTTGGGAGGTCTGCTGCCCGAAATTCAGCGGCAGGTGGAATTTAATTGCCAAGTGGTTTTGCCCGCCACCCACGACACCGGTTCCGCTTTCTTGGCGGTACCGGCGAAAGGGGAACAAAGCGTGTACCTTTCCAGCGGCACCTGGAGCCTTTTGGGCATGGAAAACGAAAGGCCCATCACAACCAAGGAAAGCCGCGAAGCCAATTTTACCAACGAGGGCGGCTACCGGTACCGGTTCCGCTATTTGAAAAATATTATGGGCCTTTGGATGATCCAATCTGTTCGCAGGGAATTGGGGAAAAGCCTTTCCTTTTCCCAACTGGCGGAGCTGGCCCAACAGGAAAAGGCTTTTACCGGTGTGGTCAACGTAAACGAAAGCTGTTTTATGGCTCCGGAAAGCATGCGGGAGACCATAAAGGCGCAGTGCGAAAAATCCGGGGTGGAGGTCCCAAAAACCTTGGGACAGGTTATGCAATGCATCTACCGCAGCCTGGCTCTGGAATATGCCAGAGCCATCAAGGATTTGGAAAAACTCACCGGGAAACGTTTTACAGCGGTGAATATTGTGGGAGGCGGCAGCCAAGACGGTTACCTGAACCAGCTCACTGCTTCGGCTGCGGGAATTCCGGTATTCGCGGGTCCTACGGAAGGGACAGCTCTGGGAAATTTGATGGTACAAATGATAGAGGGAAAGGAATTTTCCTCTTTGGAAGAAGCCAGAAAGGCCGAGCGCAATAGTTTTGAGATCAAAAAATTTGAACCTTGAGGGAGGAATTTTACCATGGAAAGCAGATATGAAAGCGCCAGGGCTCGCTATGAGGAGTTGGGGATTGATGTAGAAAAGGCGTTGAACACACTGGCTCAGGTGCCTATCAGTATTCACTGCTGGCAAGGGGACGATGTGCTGGGATTTGAAAGCCGGGGAGAGGCTTTGTCGGGAGGTATTCAAACCACGGGGAATTACCCGGGGCGGGCCAGAAATTTCGAGGAGCTCACCGCCGATTTCAAAAAGGCTGCCAGCTTAATTCCCGGAAAAAAGAGGATTAACCTTCACGCCAGCTACGCGGTCAAAGAGCCCGGGGACACGGCAGACCGGGACGCTCTGCTGCCCAAGCATTTTGAAGCCTGGGTCCGTTTTGCCAAAGAAAACGGCTTTGGCATCGATTTCAACCCCACCTTTTTCAGCCATCCCATGGTTACCGAAAACCTCACCCTTTCTTCCTCCAGGGAAGAGGTGCGGAAGTTCTGGGTGCGGCACGGCATTTGCTGCCGGAGAATCTGCGCCCACATTGCCAAAGAATTGGGCTCTTCGGTGCTGTGCAATGTTTGGATTCCCGACGGGTATAAAGATATCCCCGCCGACCGTCTGGGTCCCCGCCAACGCTTAAGGCAAAGCCTGGACGAGATTTTCGCGGAGAAGCTGGAGGGTGTGATCGATTGTGTGGAAAGCAAGGTCTTTGGCATTGGCATGGAGGCTTACACAGTGGGCTCGGCGGAATTTTATTTGAGCTATGCGGCCACCCACCCCGGTGTATACGATTTGTTGGATAACGGCCATTATCATCCCACGGAGTATATCAGCGATAAAATCCCCAGCCTGCTGGCCTTCTTCGATAAGGTGCCCCTGCATGTGACAAGACCGGTGCGCTGGGACAGCGACCATGTGGTACTGTTTGAGGACGAGATCCGGGAAATCGCCAAGGAGATTGTTCGGAACGACGCCTTGGATCGGGTGCTCATTGGTCTGGACTTCTTCGACGCTTCTATCAACCGGGTGGCGGCCTGGGTGGCAGGTACCCGGAACATGGAAAAGGCGCTGCTTTATGCCCTGCTGCAGCCGGCGGCGCAAATGAAGAAATTACAGGAGAATTCTCAATTTACCCAGCTGCTGGTGCTTTCCGAAGAATTAAAAACGCTGCCCTTTGGCGATATTTGGGAGCATTATTGTGAGCTCCAAAAGGTTCCGGCCACCAAGGAGTGGTTGGCGGAGGTGGAACAGTACGAAAAGGATGTGCTGAGCCAAAGAGCCTGAAATTCTTTTTAAAGAAGATTTTCTAATTTGGCCCTGGGGGAAGAAAGGAAGGAACGATAAAATGGATATTACAAGTGTCCCTGTGATGCAGGGGTATCTTCGCATGTGCGACGACGGATGGCAGCAGGGGTGGCATGAAAGGAATGGCGGGAACCTTACCTACCGCATGAGACCCCAAGAGGTGGAAGCCTTCCGCCCTTGCTTCCAAACACCCGGGGAATGGGTGAAGATGGGGGTAAAGGCCGAAAATTTAAAAGGGGAATATTTTATCACTACCGGAAGCGGGAGGTACTTTCGGAATGTGAAGGAAGACCCGGCCCATAATGTGGGCGTTGTGGAGATCGACGAAGAGGGGGAAGCCTGGCGTATTCTGTGGGGGCTGCAAGAGGGGGCAAAGCCCACCAGTGAATTTCCGAGCCACTTTTTAAACCACAGTGTGCGAAAGGCCGCTACCAATGGGGAAAACCGGGTGATCTACCACGCCCACCCGGCCAATTTGATCGCGATGACATATATTTTACCCCTCACAGCCAAGGACTTTACCAGGGCTTTGTGGCAGAGTGCCACAGAATGTCCTGTAGTGTTCCCGGGAGGCGTCGGCGTGGTGCCCTGGATGGTGCCCGGCGGCTCGGAGATCGCTTGGGCAACCAGCAAGCTGATGGAGGAATACGATGCGGCGGTGTGGGCGCACCATGGGCTTTTCTGCTCTGGCCCGGATTTTGACACGGCCTTTGGCTTAATGCACACCATAGAAAAGGCGGCGCAGATCTACCTGCTGGCTCTCTCTGCCGGAGGAGGCAAATTGCGGCAAACCATTGAAGATAAAAGCCTGCGGGCCATCGCCAAAGATTTTGGTGTGACCCTGCGGGAGGAATTCCTGGAATCTTAAAGGCAGGCAGCGTTCCGAGGCCTGCCGGGGAAACTGCTTTGTCGCGCTGCCCGAAGGTTGTGTTCAAAAGGGCGTTCCCGCCGCTAAGGCTTTTTGCGGGATTTCTGTATTCAACAACAGAGGGGCTTGAATTTTCTAAAAATCATGGTGTTTCTGAACGGGAGGAATTTTTATGGATTGGACCAAGTTCGACGAAAGGGCAAAGGAGCTGCGGCTTTTAAACCTGATCGTGCTGCAGGATGGCAAAGAGGCAGTCAGGCGGAACTACGACGATGAAATGCGCCGGAACCAATATTCGGCCAGCAAAAGCTTTACCAGCGCCGCAGTGGGCATTGCCCGGCGGGAAGGGCTCCTTTCCCTGGACGAACGGCTGGTAGAGGCGTTTCCCCGGGAAATCCCGGAAGAGCCCTCCGCCAATTTGCGAAAGGCTACGGTACGGGACCTGCTCACCATGGGGTTGGGCCAGGAAAAAGGGGAGCTTATGGGAGAACAGCGGCCTTTTTTAAAGGAGCAGAACTGGATCAAGTATTCTTTGGCTCTGCCCTTTGTAGAGGAGCCTGGCCGGAAATTCGTCTATAACAACGTGGGCCCTTACTTGGCCGGGGTGCTGGTACAGCGCCGGGCAGGCTGCGATTTGGTGAGCTACCTTATGCCCAGGCTGTTTGAACCCTTGGGAATTTCTCGCCCCACCTGGGAAGCGGACCCCGCCTGTTACACCTTCGGAGCGGGCGGCCTGTTCCTTTCCGTTTCCGAGCTGGCATTGTTTGGGCAGCTGCTGTTGCAAAAGGGAAACTGGAAGGGAAAACAGTTAATCCCTGCGGACTACCTGGAAGAGGCCAGCAAAAAGCAAATAGAAAACGGTGGGGAGGGCTACGGCTACCTGTTTTGGCGCGGGGCCAGGAATTCCTTCCGAGCCGATGGAAAATATGGTCAGTTCGCCATTGTATACCCCGACGATAACGCCGTGATCACCGCCAATGCCGAATGCCGGGAACAGAACAAGCTTTTAGATCTTCTCATGGAATACCAGCCGGCGTTAATTTCCGAGTCAAAGGGATAAATCTCGGAGGGCCGCTTCGGAAGGTCTCTCCTGCTTTTGCCCTTGCGCGGCAGAGGGAAAACCCGAATTTCTCAGGCTTCTCCTCTGCTTTTTTCGCCTGCGGCCGTAAAGAAAAATCTCGAGAGAAGGCAAAAGAATGGGAAGAAAAGCCTTGTGTTTGGGAGGGCGTTCCCTTATACTGGAAGGGGAAAACGATTCCTAAAAAGGCTTTTCAAAAGCCTTTAGAAAAAACGGGAGGAAGAAATTGCGATGTTTGGAAATCCTTTTATGACAAGCTTTGCGGCCCTGCCGCTGATCACCGGCGGGCAAAGCCGCGCCGTCAACGCGGAAAACCCAAAAGGGGAAAAGGGAAAGGGGGGAATGGCTGCCAGCGGTCTGGGACCTTCCCGAAAGGGCTCGCCCTGCCTGGGAGAGATTAAGCCCGGAGAAACAGCCACCTTGGCAGAAATCGACGGCCCTGGCGTTATTCAGCACGTCTGGATCACTGTTACCGAAAAAACCAGCGAGGCCGATTGTTTTGTCCTGCGGGACCTGGTTTTGCGCATGTATTGGGATGGGGAAGAGTCCCCTTCTGTAGAAAGCCCCTTGGGCGACTTTTTCTGCTGTGGTTTTGGCCGGGGATGCGTGGTAAATTCCATGCCCATTGCCGTGAACCCGGCCCGGGGATTTAACAGCTATTTTCCCATGCCCTTCCGGAAAAAGGCCAGGATCACCATTGAGAACCAACACAAAAACAGCGTGCCCGCCTTCTTTTATCAGGTGGATTATTGCCTTTACGAGGAGCTTCCGGAAAACACCGGCTATTTCCATGCCCAGTGGAGGCGCCAGCGAATTACAGAGAAAGCCAAAGATTATGTGGTGCTGGACCGGGTGCGGGGCAGGGGCCAGTATGTGGGGACCTATTTGGCCCTCACCACTTTGGAACGGTATTGGTGGGGCGAAGGGGAAATGAAATTTTATTTGGACGGCGATAAGGAATATCCCACCATATGCGGCACCGGCACGGAAGATTACTTTGGCGGGGCCTGGAGCTTTGCCTCCCAAGAAGAAGGGAAAACGGTGGAAAACACCTATTGCACGCCCTTTTTGGGGTACCCTTACTACGCTCACCATGACAATTCCGTGCACAACGACTAACATAACGAAGGTTGCCCGCCCATG
>CANSKS010000055.1 GCA_947647615.1 uncultured Neglectibacter sp. | reverse complement strand
TAGGACAGAAGGCTGTCTTTGTTCTCTGTTGAATAGGTGGTTTCTGCCGCAGCTCCCGGGCGAAGGTCCATCTCCTGGTTCTCGGCCTTAGCGGAGGTGGCAAAAACAGCTCCTGTCCCGCCGATCAGCAATACTGCCGCCAGCAGTGCGGCCAGTGAGGTTTTCTTTCTATTTAGCATAGCTTTTATCCTTTCTTCAAGAGAATTTCTACAGAAATGACTGCCTACAATACTCAAGCCGCTTTTCCGCTCCTCCATGCGCAGGAGCGCCAGGGCGTACCCGGCTTTGGCATCCCCGCCCAGGAGTTTCAGCACCGCCTCGTCGCAGGCCAGCTCCATGTCCCGGTTGGCGAAAAACACCATCGCCCACACCAGAGGGTTGAACCAGTGGACGCACAGGGCGGCGGTGAGAGCTAACTTCATCAGCCCGTCAAACCGCCGGATATGAACCCACTCGTGGGTCAGCACGTAGCGAAGGGTTTCAGTGCCGGCAAACCCGGAGGACTTGGGCAGGAGGATCACCGGGCGCAGAATGCCGTAAGTCAGGGGCGCGGCGATCCTATCTGACTGCCGTACCGAGATAGGACGGCGTAAGGGATGGCGCGTAAGCCAGTCCTCTACGAACTCGTTATGCACTGGCAGAGCCTCCCGGAATTTGCGGCGGCATTTCACATAGGCTACGGCAAAAAATAACCCGCAGCCCAGCATACCTACTACCCAAAGGAGGGTCCAGGGGTCGGCCCGCATAGCCGCACTGCCTGCAAAAACAGCAGGATTTGGTACAGCCCCGCCCTCATGCAGGATGGGTGCTTGAGGGCGGGGTGTGGTCTCGATTATCGTCGTGCTCACAGGAGCCGCCTGGTCCATTAGAGAGTAAACGCTGCAAGCAGACGGCAATGAAAAGGGAACCAGCAGCCTGGCCAGCGCCAGTATCCAGAGCAAAACAAAGAACCGCTTGGGCAGCCGGTGCAGGGCTAATGCCCGAACCAGCGCTGCTGCCAGAATCATCACCCCGCCGGAGAGGGACATCTGTAGGAGGCTCATTGCTCGGCCTCCCGGTCCACCAGCTCTTTCAGCCTGGCAATCTGCTCCGCAGAGAGCTTCTTACTCCCCAGCAGTGCGGCGAACAGCTTATCTACTGAGCCGTCGAACAGCTTGCCGATCAGCTCGTCGGTTTCGGCCTCCTGCACGGCCTCCTTTGGGATGAGAGCGTGGCAGAGGAACCCGGGCTCGCTGCGCTCGATGGCACCCTTGGCGATGCACTTTTTGATGACGGTATAGGTGGTGTTCATATTCCAGCCGGTTTCGGCTTTGAGGATGTCGGAGATCTCCTTTGCGGTTTTATCGCCTTCCTTCCACAGGACGTTCATCACTTTCAGCTCAGAATCAAACAACTTGACTGCCATGGAAATCTTTCCTTTCTTTCAAACTATTGCAATAGTCTATGTTTATACTATCACAGTAGTGCGTGGCTGTCAATACTATTCTGGTAGTTTGAATGTAAAGAGTTTATGAACGGGAGGACAACATCAGGATGCAAATACTTCGTTCTGATTTTCGAGCGACATTTTGTCGTTTGAAACGTGGAGCGCAAAATGCACATCTGCTTTTGGAGGTCATGGCGCTTAGCGCCGCGACGATAGTCAATCTCTAAAATGTAAAATTTCTATGAATTCGGTTTATTTCTATATAATTTTGCTTTCTTAATGATAAAAAATGTTTATTTCCCCAGTGCCGAGTGAACAAAAGCGAAATTTTGGATTTTGTCAAGTGTATAATATTAGTGGTAAGATAAATAGGGGGAGTAGCTTTGGTACTCCCCAATCCGCAAAGCGGCGTATTGGCTTCGGCTGAACGCCGCTTTTTTCATGCCCATTTTGGGTGACTAGGGGCTTTGCCCCATCACATAAACATTTTTCAAGGAGTGATGCTATGGCAATTTTCAGAGTACGGCACGACAAAGATTACACGGTGATGAGCAATCACCATCTGCGCGACCCAGCGCTCTCCCTCAAAGCAAAGGGACTGCTCTCGCAAATGCTGGCCCTGCCGGATGATTGGGACTATTCCATCGCGGGGCTGGCCTACATTAACCGCGAGGGCGTAGGGGCTATTCGTTCAGCCATAAATGAACTGGAACAGGCAGGCTACCTGCAACGGACACAGGGGCGCGGCAGCGGCGGCAAGCTGGCGAACATTGTCTACAATGTTTATGAACAGCCGGTATGCAAAAATCCGACAACGGATAACCCGCTAACGGGAAAACCGCCGATGGAAAACAACACGCAAATAAATAAAGATAAACAAAGTAAAGATAAAATAAATATAGATATATCCAATCCTATCCTTTCCCGAGAGGATGGGATTGGATTTGAAACGGGTTATGCCGACTATGAGTGGTTGGTAAAAGAAAACATTGAGTACGACCACCTGGTAGATGTGGTGGACAAGTCTCTGCTGGACGAGCTAGTGGACATCATAGTGGAAACTGTATGCACTCAGCGTAAGGTAGTGCGTATTGCCAGCGACGATTACCCGGCAGAGGTTGTCAAGAGCAAGTTCCTCAAACTGACCGCCGAACATATCGAGTATGTTGCCGACTGCTTTCACGCCAACACCAGCGAAGTGCGCAATATCAAACAGTACCTACGGGCTATGCTGTTCAACGCCCCCACAACTATGGACAGCTACTACACCGCGAAAGTGGCACATGACATGGCTACATGAGCGCGGAGCGCACTCTGCCGAGCGTTAGCGAGGCAGTAGGTAGAGAAATCGCAAATTTTGCGTTTTCTCTACGAGCCAGCATCGCATTTGTCCCGACACTCGTGCGGACGAGTGTGCGGACAAACGCAGCTTGGATAGGGGGGACCCTATGACCCCTGCTTTTAGACATATTCTAATTTGAGAGGAATGATTATTTGAATAACAAGAAGAAGTTCGACATGAGAATGACCGAGCAGGACTACAAGCGCCTGACTCGTAAGGCGCGCAAATGCGGGCTTACAAGGTCTGGCTACATCCGACTGCTGATTCACGACTACAAGCCTCGGGAGGCCCCGCCAGCCGATTACTATGGCATGACCCGGGAGCTGAAAGAAATCGGCAACAACATGAATCAGATTGCTTTTATGGCCAATGCTACCGGCCTGGTTGATGAGGGTACGTACTACCAAGAGGTTTTGCACCTGCGGGACGCTATTCAGCGTATTGAAGAGGCTGTCACGGGACAGGATGATGAAATTGAATTCGACGAATGATGGGGCGGGGAAACCTGCCCTTCTTCTATACCCGAAAGTATAATCGGCCCGTCTAGCGGGAAAAATATTTGAAAATTGAAAGGAGCGATGTTTTTGGAGAATAGGAACAGTACCGGAAAGCCACTAGAACGGACAGGATCAGTGGCGCGGAAGGTCTGGCTGAACTACTACAACAATTATCTGTATGAACACAATGCCATAACAGAAACTGAAAAACGAAAAATGCAGCGCCTAATAGAAAAGCGGGACAGTGGTATGGAAAGATAATATGTCTTGCTTTTCTTTCTTGGGTTTGATATAATAAATGAAACATGATAAAACGAAACACGGAGGTAAGGCATGGATATACATACCATCCGACAGCAGCTAAAGACAAGAGCAATCTATGATCTGCCCCTGCGCGTCACCTTCTACGCCCGGGTATCCAGCGAGAAGGACGAACAGCTCAACTCCCTGGGCAACCAGATTGCATACTACCAAGAGCTGATACGCAAGAACCCCGCCTGGGAATATGTGGAGGGCTACATCGACGAGGGGCTGTCCGCTGCTACCACCAAGAACCGGGAAAACTTCCACCGCATGGTGGATGACGGCAAGGCCGGAATTTTTGACTTCATCATCACGAAAGAGATAAGCCGTTTTGCCCGCAACACCCTGGATTCTATCCAGTACACCCGGGAGCTGCTGAACGCCGGGGTAGGCGTATTCTTCCAGAATGACAACATCAATACTCTGGACGAGGACAGCGAGCTGCGCCTGACCATCATGTCCGGCATTGCCCAAGATGAGCTTCGCAAGCTCAGCAGCCGCGTCAAATTCGGCCATGCTCAGGCTATCAAAAACAGTGTAGTGCTGGGCAACAGCCGTATCTTTGGCTATGTGAAAGACGGCGGTCGGTTGGCCATAGACGAAGAAGAGGCTGCGATGGTGCGGGAACTATTTGAACTTTACGCCACCGGCGAGCACAGCATGAAACAGATAGAAACCATCTTCTGGGAGAAGGGATACCGCAACCACAACGGCAACCGCATCGCCCACACTACCATGTCGGGTATGATATCCAATCCCAAATACAAGGGCTACTATGTGGGAAACAAGGTGAAGATCGTTGACCTCTTCACCAAAAAGCAGAAATTTCTCCCGCCTGAGGAATGGGTGATGTTCAAGGACGAGACTGGAGAAATTGTCCCCGCCATCGTGGATGAGGACTTGTGGGAGAAGGCCAACCAGGTTCTACACAAGCGCAGCGAGGACGTAAAGAATCGCCAGGGCATCTGCAACCACGCAAATCTGCTTACCGGCAAGCTGATTTGTACCCATTGCGGAGCCGCCTACTACCGCCGGGATTCCGTTAGTCGGGACGGACGCAAGAACAGTAAGTGGGTTTGCTCCGGCAAAATTAAGAACGGCGCGGATTCCTGCCCATCCTTCGCCATCTACGAGGGGGAGATCAAGCCTCTGCTGTTCCAAGTGTTCAGCGAAACGGAGGCGGACGCGGAGGCGCTCATTGAGGAATACATTGAGATGTACAAGTCCTTGCAGGACGATGGGGACACGGCCCGTCAGATAGAGGAACTGCGCAGCAAGATTGAGCTGGCTCGAAAGAAAAAATCCAAGCTGCTGGGATTCAACGCCATGGGCGAGCTGTCGGACAAAGATTTTCTTGCCATGAACAAAGCCTGCGACCAGGAGATCAGCGAGGCAGAGGGAGAGATATACCAACTGGAACAGCAGCAGCTCTCCAAAGGCGAGTTCAAAAAGCACATAGACACCATCCGCCGGGTACTCCATGAGGCCAAGCGGGATGCCGCAGAGGGTATTGTCAATAAGGAATTTGTGGACAAGTATATCGACAAAATCTATGTAACCCCCGAGGAGGGCCGCCTGCACCTGCAAATCAAGATATTTACCGGCGATACCACCGACAAATACCTGGAGAATCTCAGGGTTCGTTCGGGTCACACGTTCAAAAAGATGATCGAAAGCTACGAAAAGGGCATGAAGTAAGAACCGCCCCAACGGAAACCCCGGCCAGAAAATCTGGCCGGGGTTTTCAAAGTTTACGGGGTTATTCCTTTTCTCCTCTGGCGGAGCTCGATGCTTGCCGCCCATGCTTTTTCCGGTATTGATGAGGCGTCATGCTGCAAGCCTCTTTAAAAACCCGGAAGAAATAAGAGTAATTATTAAATCCGCAGGCAGTTAGAATTTCTTCTGTAGTAAAGTTGGTTTCTACCAGCAGCCGCTTTGCCTGGTTAATGCGCAGTCTGGTGAGGTATTGCACCGGAGTTTGTGAGGTGATCAGCTTGAAGGTGCGGGCAAAGTGATATTGGCTGTAGCCAGATATTTCCGCCATTTTCTGTAAAGATATTTGCTCGGCAAGGTGAGTCTCAAAATAGTGAATGGCCCGGTAAATATTTTCTACTACTGTTGGGGAGAGAGAAGAGCTTTGTGTACGGTGGTACCAGTCGTTTACCATAATTTCGAAAAGCTGGAGTACGTGGATTTTATAGGTCAAAGATTGAGTTGCAGTATCGTCGAAATATTCTTGAAAAATAGAAGAGAATATTTGTTCGATTTCGATATATTCTTCCAACAGGTACCAGTTTGGCATAACGTTTAATGCATCCAACCGCTCTCTTTTGCTGTTGTAATAAAACTCTATGTAGTAGCTTTGGTAAATCCCAATTCCTTCCACTAGCATTCCGGGACGACGAAAATGTAAAGAATGGTCACAAGCTGGTAAAATTTCTCCGTCTACAATAATCTTTCCGGTTCCTTGGATGATATATTCTAATTCATAATCTGAGACTTCTCGTAATCCCCAGGAATCATCCTCCCGTTCGTTGGGTTTGTAAACTCCTCTCGATCTCCAAGAATCCACCTCTCCTTCCTTGGCCCGGATGAAATAGTAATCTTTTGGAAGAGGGGAAAAATTCTCAAAAACATCGCAGAACATGGAGGCCTCCCTTCGCCTAAAATGGGAAAATCTGTTTTGAAATGCTTTGGAAAATGAAGATGGCATGCCTGTATATTCCAACAGGTTTAGGCAAAACAGAATACCTTTACTCTACAAATTGACAAATATAATTATATAGCAAAAAAACAAAAAAATAATAGAAATTCCAAAGCTTAGCAATATAGTGCATAAATTGCGCAAGGATAGATATAGTTATCAGCCTTAGGGTTATATATAATAAATAAAAATCTTTTTTGGCACAAATGGTTATAAGCGTTTGTGCCCGAAGGTTTTACAGAAACAGGGAAGGGAGGACCTCCACGGTTTTTACTGGAAATCGCAAAATTGTAAATTGAGAAAAGGACGATTTAAAAACCTGCAAGGAAAAATCAACCATTGCTGGAGATTTCCTGTATATCGAGAAGAGATGTGGGATTCCAGCCAAGTAAAGAAAGGAACCACGATGATGAATTTGAAAAAATTTAGAATGTTGGCTTTTGTTTTATCGTTAGCCATGGTATTCACCATGTTGTCTGCCTGCGGGGGCGATTCCGGCAGCTCTTCCGAGGCCTCCGGGAACACTTCGGAATCTTCTGTCACTTCCGAAGCTGTGTCCGAAGACACTGCCTCCGAGGAAAGCGGCGAAGAATTGGTTATGGAAGAAAGCAACGTAAATATTTGGGCCTTTGCTGAACCTCATGGAAATTATTTTGAGTGGGTAACGGCAGAATATACCAAGCAGCATCCGGAAGTAACCTTTGGTATTCAGATGATGGATACCACCGCCATGAATGATAGGCTTGCTGTCATCATTAGTGCTGGCGGCGAGGGCACACCTGACCTGATTGATGTGGAACAAGGCCAGTTCCCCCGATATATGAATGAAGACAAAATGTTCTTCGAGCCTTTGAGTGAGAGGATGGAGGCCGATGGTATTTTTGAAAAAATGGTAGAAACCCGTTTGAGCCTGTATTCCTATAAGGGCACTTATTATGGTTTAGAGCATGCTCTGTGCCCCACTACCATGGCTTATCGCCCTGACCTGTTCGAAAAGGCAGGAGTGGAAGTTCCCACAACTTGGGATGAGTTTATGGCTGCCGCGGAACAGCTGAAGGAGCAAGGAATTTATATCGCGGCTTCCGGCGATGTAACAGCAGGTAGTTACGATGATGTGGAAGTTTATTTAACGGCCTCTGGAAACCAGATTGTAAAGGAAGACGGCACCCCCTTTATTGTGGAGAATCAGGCCCTGAAAGACCTTTTAGATGATGTGCTGTATCTGCAAAAGAGCGGTATGATTCTGCCCATCGAAGTAGACGCCGACCGTTGGAATGCTATGGCAGAAGACAAGGTAGCCACTTACTACACCCCAGACTGGGCTGCCGGTTGGCTGCGCGACAATGTGCCTGAGCAATCTGGCCAGTGGAAGCAGACCTATCTGCCCAAGTACGACGCCAATTCTGCCCGTACCAGCGCCAGAGGCGGTACAGGCCTTTGCATGAGTTCTTTCACGAAGAAAGATAAAGACGTGCTTTGGGATTTCATGAAATTCGCTATGGTAGATACCGATAACGTAGTAAAGAAATATGAAATGATCAACCTGTATCCGCCCGTATATGAGGCCATGCCCCTTTGTAATGGTCCTGTAGAATATTACGGGGATCAGGTTTTGGGCGAGCTTTATACAGAACTTGCGCCCGAAATGCCCGCACAGAACCAGGCAGCTTGGAGAAGCCGTTTCGGAGAGTCTTTGAAGAGCTATGCTTACGATTGGGGCGAAGGCAATATGACCACAGACGAGCTTTTAGAGTATGTTCAGGCGGATGTGGAAGATTACATTGCAGAATTAGGTTAAGAGCGTTACACTCTGTTTTCTTACGGCAGGAAGAGAGGAAAAACTCTCTTTCTGCCGTTTTATCAAGAAAGTGTCGTTTATGCGACGGGAAAGGGGCTTTAAAATGAATCGAACTGTGCGAAAGGGTACGATGGCGCAGCGCAAGGTCTTGCCGTATCTCTTTATCTCACCCTTCTTTATTCTGTATGGCATTTTTGGACTTTATCCCCTAATCTCCGGTATGGTGATGTCTCTTCAAAAAAAAGAGGCCTTTGTAGGATTTTCAAATTATCAAAAGGTGTTGACAGACGGACGTTTTTGGAAAGCCATTGGAAATGCGGCCCTTTATACCTGTGGCAGTGTTTTTATCATTTTGCCGGTAGCTTTGGGCGCGGCCTTAATGCTTAACAGCGCCTTTATGGGAAAGAAAAAGGGGTTCATGTCCACCGTTTTTTTTATTCCCAATGTTACCTCGGTCATTGTAGCGGGAATTGTGTTCCAGTACATCCTTAAGGCCAATGGCGGTATTTTAAATGAGATTCTGCTGTCCTTGGGCATTATTCAAAAAAATATCCGCTTCCTCAACGATCCGAACTGGGCTGTAGTTTCCATCGTCATTATGGGTACTTGGCGTTACTTTGGCGTGAATAGCCTCTATTTTTTAAGCGGGTTGCAAAGTATTTCCCCCGATTTGGGCGAGGCTGCCCGCATCGACGGCGCTAATGCCTGGCAGGAGTTTTGGCGTATTAAGTTTCCCCTTTTAAAGCCGATTATGATTTATGTAGTGTTTACAGCCATTACAGGTTCTTTCTCTATTTTCGGCGAGGTTTATACTCTGGTAGGTGCCGGCAGTACCGGGGCCAGGGATTCCATGCTTTATCCAGTCATTTATCTTTACAATACCATGTTCCGCGATAATAAAATGAACGAAGCGGCCACCATGGGCTATGTTTTGGCGGTTCTCCTTTTAGTAATTACTTCTATTCAGCGCTTTATCATGCGCGATAAAGACGAGAATTGAGGGGGGAACAAAAATGAAATTAGGATTAAAGCGAAGAAAACTCATTGGCTCCATTTTGTTTCATTTAGCCCTTGTTGTCATTACTGTCTTGGTGATTTATCCTTTTGTAATTATGGTGTCCGGCGCCTTTAAGCCGGATATGGAAATGAACCGTTATCCACTGCGTGTGATCCCCCACGCGCCCACTTTAGAGCATTTTCAAACACTGTTTGAAAACATCCCCTTTTGGCGTCAGTTTGGAAACAGCACTTTTGTTTCCGTTACCTGCGCTTTGGTGGCAATGCTGACCAATGGCCTGGTGGCTTACGGATTTTCTCGATTCCAGTTTAAAGGGAAAAAAGTACTGTTTTCCCTGGTTTTAGCAACTATGTTGATTCCCGGCCAGGTTTATATGGTCCCTCAATTTAAAATGTACCAAACTTTTCATTTTTTCGGTACTTATATTCCGCTCATCATACCCTCTGCCATTGGGGCCATGGGGATCTTCTTGGTACATCAAATCATGAGTCAGGTGCCTAAAGAGCTGTATGAAAGCGCCACTATAGATGGCTGCAATGAATTTCGGATTTTCCTGCAAATCGCGGTGCCCCTAAGCGCGGCAGGCATTGGCATGCAGGGCGTGCTCACCTTTATGGGTTCTTGGAACGATTTTATGACGCCCTTGATCTATTTGAACCAAGAACCTACCTATACATTGCCTTTGGGCTTGATGCGGCTTCAGAATTTTTATAAAATATCTTATGGGGCGCCCTTGGCAGGTGCATTGCTTTCCTGCATCCCGGTAGTGGTAATATTGACACTGGTAGGGCAAAAATATTTTGTCAACGGCATGACCGCTGGCGCAATTAAAGGCTAAAGGCCGAAAGGGGAATAGAAAATTATGTTGGACAGGAAGTTGACCAGGGAGGAAATGATCCATGTCATTGAGGGGAAAGGGGGGGCCCACAGAATTCCTCTTGCAATTCAAGATTGGATCAGCGCAGATGCGTTCGGTGACAGACGCTCCCAATACAAAGAAGTTTTGGACCAATACCCTCGTGACATCACCAAAATCACTTTTAGAATCCCGGATGTGTTCCAAGCTCCGGAAGGGTACCCCTCTTACCGGTGGCTGAATAAAGACAACCCTTTCCCACCAAACACCCCTTTGGATGCGGTGACGGCTTTGGATTGGGAAGACTTAGACGCCGTGCTGGCCGATTTTCCCACGGCAGATTACCCGGATCTCATCCCAAAGGACGCGCCGGCCGATGACGGCACTTACCGGGTAGGCCTGTGGTGGTATTGGTTGTTCGAACGCCTTTGGTCTCTGCGGGGTATGGAAAATGCCCTGTGCGATTTTTATGAATACCCCGACGAGGTGCACAGGTTATTCCGGGCATTGACCGATTTTTACAAAGCCACCATTCGCCGTGGAAAAGAGGAATTGGGCCTTGACGGTATTTGGACCAGCGACGATATTGGCACCCAGTCCGGCCCCTTCTTTTCTTTAGAGATTTTCCGAGAGTTTTTTAAGCCCTATTATAAAGAAATTATCGATTACACCCATGAGCTGGGCATGCACTTCTGGCTTCACACCTGTGGCAATGTAGAGATTATGATCCCCGATTTTATTGAGATTGGCCTTGATGTGCTGCATCCCATTCAAAAATACACCATGAGCGAGGTGGAAATTGCTCGGAAATTCGGCGGGCAAATCTGCTTCTGGGCCGGGTTCGATGTTCAGCAGATCATCCCTTATGGAACGCCGGAAGAGGTGCGGGAGGAGGTACGGTTTATGATAGACACCTATTACCGCCCCGAAGGCAGGTTGATCTTGGCAGCGGGCAATAACATGACAGCCGACACTCCTTTGGAAAGCCTGCGGGCCCTTTTGGACGAATCTCTGAATTACGGTCTCAAAAAATGTGCCAAACCATAAAAAGAAAGTAAAAGGGCAAAATTACTCTTTCTAAAACAAAAGCGCTCCGTTTGCTGCCGGTATAAAGATGCCGACAGCAGGCGGGGCGTCTTTTTATAGAAAGATAGATTGTTCCGGAATAGTTTTATATCAGTTCATAAAAAAGCCATAGAAATATTTTCACTGTTATGGTATAATCACCTTATTCCAAGGGAAAATTGTTTGGCCGGACTCAGAGGCTTTTTTAAGGAACCGGAGAAGCTCGGGCCGCAGTAAAAAATAAGCTTTATAAAAGGGATGGTAAGGCTCCATGGCAAGAGAAAGATACCTGCTGGATGCAGGGGAAGACACCATACACAGCAATATTATTGTACCCACCACCAAAAAAGAAAAACGGGAAAACTGGTGGTACTATAACCGAGTAAAACTGATCGTTGGCGCGCTGGTAGCTGCCACGGTGATCTATTTTATTTATACCATCGTGTCCCAGGTAAAGCCCGATTATACCGTTGCTCTCATGACTTCTTATGTGATGCCAAGCGAACTTTCTTCTCAATTGGAAGACCGTTTAGCGCAATACGCAGACGATAGAAACGGCGATGGCAAAGTGGTAGTCAGTCTGGTGAACTACGCCTTTTCCGACCAGATTGCCAATTCCGACCCCAACCAGATGCAGGCCTCCTTTGTGAAATTTTCCGCCGACGCTTCTTCTGGCGACAGCGTTATTTTCCTGCATAATGAAGAGGCGTTTGATTTTATGAAAAATGATTTCCAGGGTCTTTTCTGTTATAACGACGGCACGCCTATGCCAGACGCCGCTACAGACTTCGAAAACGCCATGATCTCTTGGGAAGAACTGGATGCATTCCAGGACTTTGAACTCAAATTTGAAAGTGAGGTAGCTTCGCCGGAGGCTATGAAAAAGCTTTTTGAGGAGCTGCGTCTTTCTGTAAGGTCATCGGATACCTCTGTGTTCCAAGGCAAGGAAGAGAAAATAGAATATTATAACGCGAATCTGGAGTTCCTGGAACGGATTAAAACAGGACAGAAATGGGTGGAGGGTTAAATATGGACCAGGTCACGATTTTCGATTCTACCCTGAGGGATGGTGCCCAGGGCGGCGGCGTGGCTTTTTCCATTGAAGATAAATTGGCCGTGACACGGCTTTTGGATCAGCTGGGTGTGCAGTATATTGAAGCCGGGAACCCCGGCTCAAATGCCAAGGAGCTAGAATTTTTTTGCCGTGTTTCCCAGCTTTCCTTAAAGCATGCGGAGCTGGTAGCTTTCGGTAGCACCTGCCGAAAGGGTCTGTCCCCGGAGGAAGACCCTAACCTGGCTTCTTTGCTGAAAGCCGATACCGCTGTCTGCGCCATTTTTGGGAAGTGCTGGAAGTTTCATGTAGACGCGGTACTGGAAACTACGGCTCAGGAAAATTTCCGTATGATTCGGGAAAGCTGCCGTTATTTGAAAGCGAGGGGCCGGAAGGTCATTTTCGATGCAGAGCATTTTTTTGACGGTTATTTGGAAGATCCGGTCTTTGCCAAACAGGCTATCCGCTCCGCCTTGGAAGGCGGAGCGGATGTGATTTGCCTTTGCGATACTAACGGTGGGGTCTTTCCCAAGACAGCGGCCCGGATTGTTCGGGAGGTGCTTTCCTGGCTGCCTGTCCCGCTGGGGGTGCATTTTCACAATGATATGGGTATGGCTACCGCCAACAGCCTAATAGCCGTTCAGGAAGGGGCAAACCAGGTGCAGGGTACTTTTTTGGGATTTGGTGAACGCTGCGGAAATGCTAACCTTTCTACCATCATCCCTCTTTTGCAGCTGAAATTGGGGATTTCCTGTATTCCTCAGGAAAACTTGCAAACCCTGGCTCAGTGTGCCAGAGAGTTGGCCGCCTTTGCCAATGTGGAGGTACCGGCGGGGCTTCCTTTTGTAGGGAAAAATGCCTTTTCTCATAAGGCGGGCATGCACGCCGACGGGGTGTTGAAGAGCCCTCGTTCCTTCGAACACATTGACCCGTTTTTGGTGGGAAATGTGCGCAGGTTCCCCGCCTCCGAAATCAGCGGGAGAGCTGTAATTTTGGCCAAGATCAAAGAGATCTTTCCCAGTGTCCCTGTCAATTCAGAAGAAGTGCAGGCCGTCTTGGAGGAGATCAAGGAGCTGGAACGTCAGGGATACCAGTTTGAAGGGGCCGACGCTTCTTTCGAAGTTTTGGTGCGAAAGCGCCTCGCGCCTTTCCCACCCTTTTTTCGGCTCCTTTACTACCATATTTATACCGACTTTGTTCCCCGGCAAAGTGCCACTGCCAGTGCTACTGTGAAGGTGGAGGTGGGAGAGCAGGTCCAATTGATGGCGGCAGAGGGGAACGGCCCTGTAAATGCTCTGGACCGGGCGCTGCGAAAGGCCTTGGAACTGTTTTACCCGGTGCTTTCCCATGTGAAACTTACCGATTATAAGGTGAGGGTATTAGATGGGAAAAATGCTACTGGATCTACGGTTCGGGTTTTAATCACTTCCAGCGATGGGAAAAACACTTTTACAACGGTAGGTGTGTCCCGCGACGTGGTGGCAGCCAGTTGGAAAGCCCTGGCAGATTCTATGGAATACCTGCTGCTTAATCAGTAAAAACATAAAAACACCCCGGCAATGCTTGAAAAAGAGCCTGCCGGGGGTTGATTATTTTTCCTGTTTTTGCACCCGCTTCAGCAGCAACAGGCATAAAATGAGTAGCAAAGGAAAGAAAACGGCCGTAAGCATACCAGTTTTTAACCCCACCTGATCTCCTTGGAGGCTGCTGATCACACTGCTTACCGCTCCGGTGATCGCCGGACCAACAGAACAGCCCAAGTCGCCGCATACCGCTAAAATGCCGAACATGGCTGTGCCGCCTTTGGGAAAAATGGCTGCCGTATTGCTCAGCACACCTGGCCACATTAGGCTGATGGAGAAGCCGCAAAGGGCACAACAGAATAGGGCCAACAAAGGAACCGGAAAAAGGGAAGCTCCCAAATAGCAAAACACGCACAGTGCTGCAGTGAAAAGCAGTACCCTGTGTAAATTCATTTTGGCTCCAAAGAGGCCATAGATAGTTCTGCCAATTCCCATGAATACGGCAAAGAGACATGGACCCAATAAGTCTCCCAGTACCTTAGGTACGCCCAAAGCCTTTTCTGCGAACAGAGAGCTCCACTGGCTCATGGCAAGCTCGGAAGCGCCGGCACAAAGCATAAGTACCATGGACAGCAAAAAAATTTTGGAACGGCACAAGGATTTCAAAGGGATTTTTTCTTCGGGAGAAACGGTGGGCCTAAGGGGAACCCTTACGAACTGGAAAATGTTGTAGAGAGGGACCAGAGCCCACAGCAGGGGAAGCACCCACCAAAGTTCTTCTCCCAGAAGCCGGACCAGTAAAGTGGTGACCAGCACCACTCCCACTTGGCCCCAACAGTAAAAAGAGTGAAGCAGGCTCATCTTTGCATCTTTAGCGTCGCTGGGTAGAGAGTCAATAATGGGGCTGATAATCACTTCGATCATCCCGCCCCCTATGGCGCAGATAATGGTAGAAAGGGCCAGCCCCAAAAAGGGGAGTGGGAGCAGCTTTGGGAATAACCCCAGCCCCAAGAGCCCCACGGTACCGCAGACATGGGCAATGACGGCGGCAGCACGGTAACCAATTCGGTCTACATATTTTACGCAGAAGATATCCACTAAGATTTGGGTGACGAAGTTCAGAAGGATCAACGAAGAGATCATTCCATAGGAAATACCGAAATTTTTTTGGAAAATTACAAAGAACAGAGGACTTAGATTATTGACGATCCCTTGGACAATATATCCTATATAACAGGCAAAACGTGTACCTTTGTAGTGGGCGTAAGATTCCATGGTGCATTTCCTTTCTTAATTTGAGACATGGCAGGAAGAACCAAAAGCATTATAGCGAAAAACTTCAAAAAAGGGAAGAGGTTTTTTCCTCCACCTTAATAAATTTGTCTCGGGCATTGCTTTTTTTCGCTAAATTATATATACTATATCCAGAAAGAGCCGGAGGCGTAAGGCAGTTTTCGCAGAGCCGGCATTGTAATGAAGGAGTGTGCTGTTACTATGAAACTTGGTGTATTAACCAACGTCATTGGCGAGACTCCCTTAAAGGAAGCCCTTGCCTACTTTAAATCTTTGGGCGCTCAGATGGTTGAAATCGGCTGCGGCGGATACCCCGGGAAAGATCATTGCGACCCTGGCGTGTTGCTTCACGATGAGGCAAAGTTCCAGGAATTCGTGACCACAATCAAAGAATCCGGCCTGGAAATCAGCGCTCTGAGCTGCCATGGTAACCCCATTCATCCCAATAAGGAGATCGCAAAGCAATTTGACGACGATATGCGTGACGCGGTGCTTATGGCGGAAAAATTGGGAATTCATCAAATCAACTGCTTTTCTGGCTGCCCAGGTGACTGCCCGGAATCGAAAAATCCCAACTGGGTAGTGTGCGCTTGGCCCAACGACTATTTGGAAATTTTGGAATACCAGTGGAACGACGTGTTGATTCCCTATTGGAAAGAATTTGTGGCTTTTGCGAAATCTCATGGGGTAAACAAGATTGCTTTTGAAATGCACCAGGGTTTTTGCGTTTATAACACCTATACCTTGAAAAAGCTGCGGGCGGCAGTCGGTCCCGAAATCGGCGCCAACTTAGATCCCAGCCACTTGCTGTGGCAGGGAATGGACCCCTTAAAGGTCATCCGCGAACTGGGCGGCGAGGCCATTTTCCACGTTCATGCCAAAGATACGAAGATCGACCCCATCAATGCGGCCATCAACGGTACCTTGGACACCCAGCCTTACTCCGATGAACTTCATCGCTCTTGGATCTTCCGTAGCATTGGCTATGGCCACGATGAACTCTTCTGGAAAGATTTTGTCAGCCAGCTGCGCTTGGTAGGTTATGATTATGTGCTTTCTATTGAGCATGAAGATAGCCTTATGAGCAAAAACGAAGGCCTTGTAAAGGCTTGCGACGTGTTAAAGCGTTCTATTACCTTTGAAGATAAAATGACAGACTTGCGTTGGGTGTGATACCCGAGACTTCTAAGAAAGCAAAATGGGAGACATTTCCAATTGAAATGTCTCCCATTCGTTTCGGAAAAATCAAAACTCGTTTTCCAGGTCGGTTTCCATACCTACTGTAATGCAGTCACGGCCCCGTTTTTTGGAA
>CANSKS010000054.1 GCA_947647615.1 uncultured Neglectibacter sp. | reverse complement strand
CGCGCGAACCTTCTTCAACACCTTATCGGCATTGGAAAGACCGCTGACAACAGCAACCTTTACATCCATGCCGCCGACTTTATACACGGCTTCCTTAATGCCTTCGGTACCGCGGACTTCTTTATAATCTACAGAATCCAGGTCTTTGCCTTCCAAAAGGTCGGCAGCGGTACGCAGGGCAGCTTCCATAACACCGCCGGTAGCGCCGAAAATTACGGCAGCACCAGTGGAAACACCCATAGCATCGTCAAATTTCTCGTCTGGCAGACGGGTAAAGTTCAGTTGGGCCTTCTTGATCATTCTGGCAAGCTCACGGGTAGTGATGCTGATATCCACGTCGGGCAAGCCGGCCGCATCCTCGTCGGGACGCATGATTTCAAACTTCTTGGCGGTACAGGGCATTACCGAAACAGAAACGATCTTCGCCGGGTCTATGCCTTCCTTCTGGGCGTACCAGGTCTTGATTAAAGCGCCCGTCATATTTTGGGGAGACTTACAGGTGGAAAGATTCTCGATCAAATCGGGGTAATAATGCTCGCAGAATTTGATCCAGCCGGGAGAACAGGAGGTGATCATGGGCAGAGTCCCGCCATTCTTTACCCGGTCCAAAAATTCGTTGGCTTCTTCCATAATGGTCATGTCCGCGCCGAAATCTGTGTCAAAGACCTTATCGAAGCCCAAGCGGCGCAAAGCAGCAGCCATTTTCCCCTCTACATTGGTGCCAATGGGCAGGCCAAACTCTTCGCCCAAGGCGGCCCGCACTGCGGGGGCTGTCTGTACGATCACGATCTTTTCCGGATCGTTGATGGCGTCAATCACTTCCTGGGTGTTGTCTTTTTCGGTAAGAGCACCGGTGGGGCAGCTCACAATACACTGGCCGCAGGCCACACAGGAAACATAACCCAACGGCTGCTCAAAGGCGCAGCCGATCTCGGTATCGAAGCCGCGGTTGTTGGCGCCAATTACCGACACATGCTGGTTCTGGCAAGCAGCCACACAGCGGCGGCACAAAATACATTTTGCGTTGTTCCGTTCCAGGTACAGGGTAGAAACATCTTTGTTCCCTGCAGGCATCGCACCGGCAAACCGGTCTTCTTCTTCAATGCCCATATCGTTGCAGAGCTTCTGCAACTCACAGTTGCCGCTGCGTTCGCAGGTCAGGCACTTCCGCTCGTGAACGGAAAGCAGCAGTTCCAAGGTCATTTTGCGGGATTGCTGCACCTTGGGCGAATTGGTAAAGACCTCCATGCCGTCGTTAACAGGATATACACAAGCCGCCACCAAAGACCTTGCGCCTTTTACTTCTACCATACACATACGGCAGGCGCCGATCTGGTTAATATCTTTCAAATAGCAAAGGGTAGGAATATCGATTCCGGCTTCCCTGGCAGCCTCGAGAATAGTAGCATTCCCGGGCACTTCATAGGATACGCCGTTGATCTTAATGTTCACCATATCCATTTTCACACACTCCTCTCTTATTTCTTTACCACTGCGCCAAACTTACACTTCTCCATGCAGACACCGCACTTGATGCACTTTGTGGTGTCGATAACATGGGTTTCCTTCACAGCACCGGAAATAGCGCCCACAGGACAGTTGCGCGCACAAAGAGTACAGCCCTTACATTTATCCGCTTCAATGGTATAATTTGTCAGAGCCTTGCAGGCGCCGGCCGGGCAGCGGTGCTCCGTAACGTGGGCCACATACTCGTCGCGGTAATACTTGAGTGTGGAAAGCACGGGGTTTGGGGCGGTTTGGCCCAAGCCACACAGGGAATTTTCTTTGATGTAATAGCAGAGTTCTTCCATTTTATCAAGGTCTTCCAAGGTGCCGTTGCCGGAGGTGATCTTATTCAAGATTTCCAAAAGGCGCTTGGTACCCACACGGCAGGGAGTGCACTTACCGCAGGATTCATCTACGGTAAACTCCAGGAAGAACTTGGCAATATCCACCATACAGGTGGTTTCATCCATGACGATCAAGCCGCCGGAGCCCATCATGGAACCAATGGCGATCAGGTTATCGTAGTCGATAGGGGTATCGATCAGCTTGGCGGGAATACAACCGCCGGAAGGCCCGCCGGTCTGGGCAGCTTTGAAATGATGCCCACCAGGTACGCCGCCGCCGATCTCTTCCACTACTTCCCGCAGGGTGGTTCCCATGGGAACTTCCACTAAGCCGGTATTGGTGATCTTGCCGCCCAAGGCAAACACCTTGGTGCCGGGAGACTTTTCCGTACCGATGGAACGGAACCAATCGGCGCCCTTTAGAATAATCTGGGGAATGTTGGCATAGGTCTCCACGTTATTAAGCACAGTGGGCTTCCCGAACAGGCCTTTGGCTGCTGGGAAAGGCGGACGCACTCTAGGCTCGCCGCGCTTGCCCTCAATAGAAGTCATCAAGGCCGTCTCTTCGCCGCACACAAAGGCACCGGCGCCCAAACGGATGTCGATGTCGAAATCGAAACCGGAATCAAAAATATTTTTGCCCAACAGGCCGTATTCCCGAGCCTGCTCAATGGCGATCTGAAGCCGTTTTACCGCGATGGGATATTCTGCGCGGATGTAAATGTAGCCTTGGGAAGCGCCAATGGCATAGCCGGCAATGGCCATGGCTTCCAGCACGCTGTGGGGGTCGCCCTCCAAAACAGAGCGGTCCATGAAAGCGCCGGGGTCGCCCTCGTCGGCGTTGCAGCAGGCATATTTCTGGTCGGCATCATTGGCGGCCGCGAACTTCCACTTAAGGCCTGTGGGGAACCCGGCGCCGCCGCGGCCCCGAAGGCCGGAAGCCAGCATCAGGTCAATCACTTCCTGAGGAGTCATTTCGGTAAGCACCTTACCCAGAGCGGCATAGCCGTCCAGCGCGATGTATTCATCGATCTTTTCCGGGTTGATCACACCGCAGTTGCGCAGGGCAATACGCATTTGCTTGGAATAGAAGGTGGTCTCATTCAAGGATTTCGTAGTATTATCGTCCACCACGGTCTCTTGGTACAGCAGGCGCTTTACAATACGTCCCTTCAGCAGGTGCTCGGAAACAATTTCCGGCACGTCATCCGGCGTAACACGGCTATAAAAGGCGCCTTCCGGGTAAACCACCATGATGGGTCCCAAAGCGCACAGGCCAAAGCAGCCGGTACGAATGACATTCACTTCTTTGTCAAGGCCCTGGGCCTTGATTTCTTCATTCAGCCTTTCAATGATCTGCTCGCTGTTGGAAGAGGTACAGCCGGTACCTCCGCAGACCAGCACGTTTGAACGAAACATTCTTTCCCCTCCCTTTATTTCGCGCCAATGGCATTGGCACCAATGGTATACTCCGTAACCACATTGCCGTTGACAATATGGTCGTTGACCACACGCAATGCTTTTTCTGCGGTCATTTTCACATAAGTCACTTTCTCTTGACCGGGAACCACCACTTCTACTACAGGCTCATACTGGCAAATTCCAATGCAGCCTGTCTGGGTCACCATAACGCCCTGCAGGCCGCGTTTGGCAACCTCTTCCACAAAGGCATTCAAAACCGGCTTCGCACCCGCGGCAATACCGCAAGTGGCCATGCCCACCAAAACTCTCGTTTCGGCCTCGGCGTTTTCGCGGATATTAACCGCGGCGCGGGCCTTGTCTCGAATGGCTTGAAGTTCTGCTAACGATTTCATGTACTTCACCAAAGCTTCCGCCTTTTGGCGAAAGCCAATTCCTTTCTTTAAAATAATATCAGCTCAGCAATTCTTCCGTTTGCTCCTTGAGATAATCCCGAATCCACAACACCACGTCTGGGGCGTCCAAGGGGACATCTCCTCCCAGCACCTGACGCAGCTCTGTTGTGGCTAACGTAAATTCCTTTTTTTCTCCGTTCGTTCCGCGATAGCTGCGGGTAAAAACGAAATCCAATTTAGGGTTACAGGAAATTAAAAGTTGTAGGGTCCCATTGATATCACCCAGAGGAATCATGTCCACACTAGAAGGTTTGAACCTGGCGGTAAGCACCGTACCTTTCCCTTTTTCTGAAGAAATATCAAAACTTCCGCCGGTCATCTCTGCTTCCATCTTGAACAGGGGCACCCCTAAACCCACGCTGCGGGTGGTGCGGGTGGTATAAAAAGGATCTACCACACTCTTCACCTGTTCCGGCGTCATGCCACAGCCGTTGTCTTCCAGTTCCACAGAAAGCAAATCCTCTAAAAGGTCTTCTTCCACAGTCAAACGGATAAGGGAAGCCCCGGCAGTAATGGAATTTTGGGCGACATCCATCACATTAAGGGATAACTCGCGCATAACATTTTAAGCCGTGTATTTCGCCAAAATCTGGTCCACGTCTTCCGGGACCAAACGGCCGTATACATCTTCATTCACCGTCATAACAGGGGCCAAACCACAGGCGCCAATACAGCGGCAGGCCGTCAAAGAAAAGGCCCCGTCTTCCGTGCATTCTTCCGGCTGTATTCCCAAACGCTGGATAAGCTTATCTAAGACCTTATCCGCCCCCTTTACATAACAGGCAGTACCCAAACAGACAGAAATGTGGTTTCTGCCCTTGGGTGTAAGGGAAAATTGTGAATAGAACGTAGAAACACCATAAACTTCTTCCAGCGGAACGTCCAAACCATCGGCAATCCTCTTCTGCACCTCTAAAGGCAGGTACCCGTAGATTTCTTGAGCCTCGTGAAGAGCCGGCATAATGGCACCCGCCTGCCCCTTCAGCTTCTCAATGACCTCATCGAGCTTTTTTGCTTGCTCGGGAGTATCGTGAAACGGCAAATTACTGATACGCTTCTGCATTGTTTTTCCTCCCAGGATAGATATAGGTTTTTTGTGTTACCCGGTCTCTTCCCGCACTAGGCGCAAAGGTCCCCGGCATTATTCTAAATATAGCAAAGAGCAATGGATTTATAATTCTCTAAAAGAATTATTCCTTTTAGAACGACAATATTTAGCAGAAAAACTTTCCGTTTCTGTAAACAATTATCAATTTATCGATATCAATATTATCGATAAAAAATTAACGATAATATTGACTCGCTTTCATAAGCGCGCATTTCCGGTCCTAAGCTTTTGAAGCAAGGCCTGGGCAGAACACTCCGGAAGGTGGAGAAATGACGGGTCGCCCGCCAAAGATTCCAGGTAATGGGAATCGGAGTCCCGCAGAATAAACAGCTCGGAGAGCTCCGGATGCCTACGGGCCATGGCGTCAAAATCGCAGTCACGGGTAATTTCACAAGCCGAAAAGCCCGCTTCCGGAGGAATTGCCCCTAAAGAAGCCACCACGCTGTAGGAATCCCGGTCCACATGGGCGGGAAAGGCAACGCCGCCATAACCGGCCGCCAAATCTGCCACCTGGTTTACTCCGATGAAAGAGGAAACCAAAAGCAGGTTTTCTTCAATTCCCACCAGCTCATCTTCTTCATTCAAAATACGCTGCTCGCCAAAGATTTCGGGTTTATTGGGCACGTGAGGCATATGTTCATAAACGTACCTGCCAAAATCCAAAGCGCCATCCAACGTTTCAAACAAACACACCACGTGAGCCTCTTCCGAGGTGCAAAGCTCCATACCGGGGACCACCAAAATGCCCACTTCTTCTCCGACCTTCATGGCAGCGGGGGCATTTTTACAGGTGTTGTGATCGGTAATGGCCACAATGTCACAACCCGAAAGCGCCGCCATATTAACTAAGTTCGAAGGCGTCATGTCGTCACTGCCGCAAGGGGAAAGGCAGGAATGGGTATGAAGGTCATAGGCAAAGCTTTTCATCGCAGCACTTCATAGACCTGTATGGCCGTTTCATAGGTATTGGCTTCACAGGTATAAACCGGAATTCCCTGGATTTCCGCCCGCTGGGCGGCGTCCTGGTCCAGGGCGGCGTTTTCTGTGAGCACAATGGCGCTCACCTCTGTCAGAGCCGCTACGGCAATGGCGTTTACATTGCCCATCACCGTAAGCCACACATTGTTTTCCTGAGCCCGGGACATCACCCAGCTCAACAGGTCTCCCGCATAACAACCCTGCGCTTCCCTGTCTTCCCCCTTGCCGCCGCATAAAAGCTTCCAGCCGCACTGGCCGGCTAACTCCCCGATCGTCATTTCAATTCTCCCCTTCCTTTGGCAAAATGGCAGCCTCTCCCTCCAGCTCGGAAAGGGTGCTGGCCACCTTCTGCATCTTCTTCCGGTAAACAAAAACGCATTCTGTTTTCCGGCAAACGCCCTTTACCACATCCTCCGCGAAAGCACGGCAGGTAGGAGCCCCACAGGCGCCGCAATCCAGCCCCGGGAATTCCTCTTCGATCTTGTCAATTTCTACCATCATCTGCATAGCTTCCTTCAGGTCGGTAGAAAGGGTGAGCACATTGGAAAATTCCAGGCTGCCGTTCCAGCCCATTACCTGGGGAATGGGGCCGCCTTGTAAATGGTTTTGAGAAACAGGCAAATATTTTCTCAGCCGCTGGATACGGGCCTTGGCCACATAGGGATTTTCCACGCAGAGCACGCCTCCCACACAGCCGCCTGCGCAAGCATTAAGCTCTATGAAATCCAACTCGCCAATGCGCTCGTCCTCTATTTCTTCCAGCACACGAATCACATTTTCTATCCCGTCCGCCGCCAAATATTTCTCGTTAAGCAACGCCGCAGATTCTCCGCCGCTGGTAGCCCACCCCACGCCGATGATTCCGGAATTGGCAATGGGTTCTACGCTGTCCAGATGGTCCATCTTGTGAGAAAGCTCCGGGAACACCTCGCTGATGGCAATGGCTCCGTCTACCATAGATTTTTCTATTCCTAAAGGCATTTTAATATCGGTCACCTTAGCGGGGCAGGGCGTGAGAAAGAAACAACCGATTTTTTCTAAAGGAAGTCCCGTTTTCTCCACGGCCTCCGCCTTTGCCATGGCTGCCGCTGTTTCCATGGGAGCCTTCAAGGGCAAAACATGGTCACACAGGTCGGGAAACCGCACCCGGATGAGCCGCACCACCGCAGGGCAAGCAGAACTGATCACCGGCCGTTTCAAATTGCCTTCTTCCATCAGTTTGCGGGTGGCCTCACTGACTAATTCTGCGGCCCGGGAAACTTCAAACACTTCATGGAAACCCATTTGCTTTAGCCCGGTAAGTACATAATCGATATCGTCTAAATTATTGAACTGCCCGTAAAGCGCCGGAGCAGGCAGCGCAATGTTGTATTCATAATCGCTGAGCCGGGAAAGATGCGTAAAACGTGCCCGTTTGGCGTGATGGGGACAAATACGTATGCACTCTCCACAATCAATACAACGCTCGGAAGCAATGACAGCCTTACCGTTGCGCACCCGAATGGCTTCCGTGGGGCAGCGTTTGATGCAGTTAGTACAACCTACACATTTCGACTCATTCAATGTAACCGAGTGATAAAATTCAGCCACTGGTAGGTACCTCCGTTAATAGCGCCAAAATACCAGCGCTACCTTTCTTCCTCTTTTCTTCCGGGAAATACTGTCATAAAAACGGTGGTTCCCTTGCCAACCTCAGATTCCACAGTCATTTCATCGGAATATTTTTTCATGTTCGGCAGGCCCATACCTGCGCCAAACCCCAAAGACCGCACATTGTCGGGAGCGGTAGACCACCCCGCCTGCATGGCCTGGTTTACGTCGGCAATACCGGGCCCCTGGTCTACCAGACGAATCTCCACCTTATCGGGGTCGATATCTACAATGGCCTCACCGCCCCCGGCATGGATCACCATGTTAATCTCTCCCTCGTACATGGCAATGGCTACCCTGCGAATGGCATCCGGCTCATATCCCATTTTTTTCAGCTTGTGCTTTACATCGCCGGAGGCTTCCCCAGCCCTGGTAAAATCGTCCCCAGGAACCTGGTAATTTAACGAAAGCATACTCATGAAATATCACAACCTCCCCGCAAGCCGTTAGAGAAAAGCAGCCCGCAGGCTGTGAACATCCGGTAAGGTGTAGCCAGCACAGTAATTTCTTTCTGGCGGGCCAGTTCTACCACACCCTCGTCAATTTGTTTCCCGCGCACAAAGATGATGCAGTGCATATCCATCATTTCCGCAGTGCGCACCACCTGAGGATTCATCAGTCCGGTAAGCAGCACAGACTGGTCCTTCACAAAGGCCAGCACGTCGCTCATCATATCGCTGCCGCAGGCAGTTTTTACCTCTTCTTCTAAATTGCCTTCATAAAGAACTTCCGCCTTTAAAATCTCAACAATTTCTTTTACTTGCATATGCATTCCTCCTGCTTATCATTTACCTGTGCTTTCGAAGAAAGGAGTACGCAAAAGCTTGAAAAACCCCTTTCCAGAATTTGATCACATTATAACACATTACCCTATTAAAAATCAAACATTTTCGGTCAACCTGCTTTGAAAGATATTTCCAGCCCATTTTGTGCGGAAAAAGAAAGCATCGCTTTGCATTTTCTCTTGCTTTTCCAGGGAATTCCCGATATAATAATTAAGAATTGCTTTATCAATTTAACTTAGTGAACCCAATATTAGGAGGTTACAAAGTCATGTCTCGAGTGTACAATTTTTCCGCCGGGCCTTCTATGCTGCCCGAAAGCGTACTGAAAAAGGCTGCCGCCGAAATGCTGGATTACGAGGGAAGCGGGCAGTCTGTTATGGAGATGTCCCATCGTTCCAAGGTATATGACGCCATTATCAAAGGGGCGGAAAGCCTGCTGCGGGAAGTGATGGAAATCCCTAATAACTACAAGGTGCTGTTCTTGCAAGGGGGCGCTTCCTCCCAGTTCGCCATGGTACCCATGAACCTGATGACAAAGTCGGGCAAGGCCGATTACGTGCTTTCCGGCCAGTTTTCCACCAAGGCTTATAAAGAGGGCTGCCTGTTTGGAGACTGTAAGGCCGTGGCTTCTTCCAAAGAAGATAATTTCTCCCATATTCCGGCTTTAGACAAAAGCCAGTTCCGGCCGGACGCCGATTATTTCCATATTTGCTTAAACAACACCATTTACGGCACGGCGTGGAAAGAATTGCCCGAAACCGGTTCCGTGCCTCTGGTAGCCGATATTTCTTCCTGCATTTTGAGCCGGCCCATCGATGTTTCCAAGTTCGGCGTGCTTTACGCCGGGGCCCAGAAAAACGTAGCGCCCGCCGGCCTGACGATCGTCATCGTTCGGGAAGACCTTTTGGGCGAACCCCTCAAGGGAACTCCCACCATGTTCAATTACAAGGTCATGGCAGAAAATGAATCTATGTACAACACCCCCCCCTGCTACTCCATTTATATGTGCAAGCTGGTTCTGGAATGGATCAAAAATGAAGTGGGCGGCCTGAAAAACATGGAAGAGCGCAACATAAAGAAAGCCCAGGTGTTATATGATTACTTAGATTCCTCCAAGCTGTTCCAAGCCTGCGCAGAAAAAGACAGCCGTTCCATCATGAACGTGACCTTTATCACCGGAAACGCCGACTTAGACGCCAAGTTTGTGAAGGAAAGTACTGCTGCCGGGTTCGTCAACCTAAAGGGCCACCGCAGTGTGGGCGGGATGCGCGCTTCCATTTACAATGCCATGCCTACAGAGGGTGTGGAGAAGCTGGTGGCCTTTATGAAGGAGTTTGAGAAAAATAACGGCTGACCAAGGAGTCTCTGCCCTTGTTCCCCGTTTCATGAAAGAAAGGATGGATCTCCCATGTACAATATTTTATGCCTCAATAAGATCAGCCCTATTGGCACCAACCGTTTTGGCGACGGTTACCAGTTCTCTACGGAAATGGAAAATCCCCAAGGAATTCTGGTGCGCTCCGCCTCTATGCACGATATGAATTTTGGGGATGACCTTCTGGCCATTGCCCGGGCCGGAGCCGGTGTGAATAATATCCCCATAGAAAGCTGTTCGGAAAAGGGAATTGTAGTATTCAACACTCCCGGCGCCAACGCCAACGCGGTAAAGGAGCTGGTGCTTTGCGCCCTGTTCCTCACCTCCCGGAAGGTCGTGCCTTCTATTGATTGGGCAAAAACCTTAAAGGGCCAAGGCGCCGAGGTCGGGAAGCTGGTAGAAAAGGGAAAGAGCGCCTTTGCGGGCCCCGAAATCAGTGGAAAAACCCTGGGCGTCGTAGGCTTGGGCGCCATTGGCATTTTGGTGGCAAACGCCGCCCGTTCCCTGGGCATGGAGGTTTATGGCTATGACCCCTTCCTTTCGGTAGATTCCGCCTGGAACCTGTCCCGTGCTGTAAACCACGCCCGTTCTTTAGATGAAATCTTCGCCAACTGCGACTATATCACACTTCATGTCCCTCTTACCCCCGATACAAAGCACCTGATTAACGCCGAATCCATTGGCAAAATGAAAGACGGTGTCCGCATTCTGAATTTCGCCCGGGGTGACCTGGCAGATTCCGCTTCCCTGTTGGAGGCCCTTGGCAGCGGCAAAGTTTCCGCCTATGCCACCGATTTCCCCGACGACAGCCTCTTAGGCGCAGAAAACGTGATTGCCATTCCCCATTTAGGCGCCTCTACTCCCGAAAGCGAGGACAACTGCGCCATGATGGCAGTGGATGAGCTGAAGGCTTACCTGGAAAACGGTACCATTTATAATTCCGTAAATATGCCCGCCATTTCTATGGACCGGGAACCCGGCACCTGCCGTATCTGCATCCTTCATAAAAACGTGCCCCACACTATAGGTATGTTCACTTCTACCTGTGGCGATGCGGGCATCAACATCGAAAACATGCAGAGCAAATCCCGTGGAGAATACGCCTATACGATTCTGGATGTGTCCGGCACCGTTTCACCGAAAGCCGTTTCCGCTTTGGAAAACCTGGAAGCTAACATCCGCGTCCGGGTTATTGAATAATTCAGCAAAAGAACAAAACCCGCGCCTGCGGATTCCGCAGAATCCAAAACCGAAGTCTTTAAAGGCCAGCACCCACCTTTAAGGTGAGTGCTGGCCTTCAGTTATACATTCAAACGCTGTCCATTTGGCGTAAGTTGGCGTAAACCAACCTTTCAACTTGTCAAAAGTTCAGTGATTGCAAGGGGGTTTAGACGTTTATTAGTACATGCCGCCCATATCGGGAGCAGCAGGAGCGGCGGGAGCAGGCTCTTTAATATCGGCCACCAAAGATTCGGTGGTAAGAATGGTAGAAGCCACGGAAGAAGCATTCTGCAGGGCGGAACGAGTCACCTTGGTGGGGTCTACGATGCCGGCCTGGATCATATCCTGGAACTCCCCAGTCAAAGCATTATAGCCATAGCCTACTTTGCCTTCCTTCTTCAGTTGTTCCACAATGACAGAGCCTTCGATGCCGGCATTTTCGGCGATTTGACGCACGGGCTCTTCCAGAGCCTTCAGCACAATGGCAGCACCGGTTTTCTCGTCACCCTCAGCAGTTTCTACATAAGCCTTTACAGAGGGGATCGCGTCGATCAAAGCAACACCGCCGCCTGCTACGATACCTTCCTCTACAGCGGCCTTTGTAGCAGCCAAAGCATCCTCAATGCGCAGCTTCTTTTCTTTCATTTCCACTTCTGTAGCAGCACCTACCTTGATAACCGCTACACCGCCGGCCAGCTTCGCCAAACGCTCTTGCAGCTTCTCGCGGTCAAAATCGGAGGTGGTAGTTTCAATCTGAGAACGGATCTGGGTTACGCGGCTCTTGATGGCGTCGCTGTCACCCGCGCCATCGATGATGATGGTGTTCTCTTTATCCACCTTTACCTGGCGGGCATGGCCCAGCTGAGACAACTGCGTATCTTTCAGCTCCAAGCCCAGCTCTTCGGAAATAACCTGGCCACCGGTAAGAGTGGCGATATCTACCAGCATTTCTTTCCTGCGGTCACCAAAGCCGGGGGCCTTTACCGCCACACAGGTGAAGGTTCCGCGCAGCTTATTGAGGATTAAGGTGGTAAGAGCTTCACCCTCAATATCTTCCGCAATAATCAAAAGCTTTTTGCCGGACTGTACTACCTGCTCCAAGAGAGGCAGAATTTCCTGAATATTGGAAATCTTCTTATCGGTGATCAAAATAAAGGGATCGTCCAGCTCAGCCACCATTTTATCGGTATCGGTAGCCATATAAGGAGTGATATAACCGCGGTCGAACATCATGCCTTCTACCACTTCGCTGTAGGTTTCGGCAGTCTTGGACTCCTCTACTGTAATTACACCGTCAGAGGTCACCTTTTCCATGGCGTCGGCAATCAACTCGCCGATCTCATCGCTGGAAGAAGATACCGCGGCAACACGGGCAATATCTTTGGATCCGGAAACCTTGTGGGAATTCTTTACAATGGCCTCTACCGCCACGTCGGCTGCCTTCTGCAGGCCCTTGCGGAGCACCATGGGGTTCGCACCGGCAGTGACGTTCTTCATGCCCTCACGAACCAGAGCCTGGGCCAGCAAAGTGGCTGTAGTGGTACCGTCACCGGCGATATCGTTGGTCTTGGTGGCAACCTCTTTTACTAACTGAGCGCCCATATTTTCGTAGGCGTCTTCCAGTTCGATCTCTTTTGCGATGGTGACGCCGTCGTTGGTGATTAAGGGAGCGCCAAACTTTTTATCCAGCACAACGTTCCTGCCCTTGGGGCCCAGGGTGATCTTTACGGTATCGGCCAACTGATTGACACCGCTGAGCAGGGCCTTTCTCGCATCTTCGCCATAAATAAGTTTCTTTGCCATAATTTTATTGCCTCTCTTTACACTAAAAATTTAACCGATGATTAAAGTACGGAAAAGTAAGTTATTCTACAACGGCCAGAATATCGGACTGACGTACAATGGTATATTCCTCGTCTTCTACCTTTACTTCTGTCCCGCTGTACTTGGCGGCGATTACCCTATCGCCTTCCTTTAAATACATCTTCACTTCCTTGCCATCCACTTCGCCGCCGGGGCCGACTGCGATCACACGGGCAATCTGAGGCTTCTCAACAGCCTTGGCAGCCAATACAATACCGCTCTTAGTGGTTTCCTCCGCTTCTTCGGTTTGAAGCAAAACTCTGTCAAAAAGTGGTCTGATTGTCATAATTCATTACCTCTTAGCCCGCACAAATTTTGGTATTCGCGGGCAACCCTTTCTCCCCGATAATTTTATTGTTTTCACATTCCCGGGGAAGAATGTTAAAACCGCGCGGAAACCCACACGAAAAAGGAAAATCAACTTTGTTCTTCAGAACTCGAAGCTCTGGTTTAGCACTCTGTTTTCTTGAGTGCTAAACCTATTTTAGCCACATGGTCAGGAAAAGTCAATAGCTTTTTTTGAAAATTTTTACTTTTCATAATTCCTTCATAATTTGGCCGTTTCTTTCACATTGCGGCCATACCAATACCTCAGCAATTTTTTATCATAATGTAGTCATCCATGACATAGCCGGCCCCTATGTCGCTCACCACACTTTCCGCGACTTGAAAGCCGCAATGCTCATATACTTCTTTCGCGTGCCGGTTCTGCTTATTCACTGTCAGCCCAATGGCGTCAAGCCCCCATTCCTTGGCCATCTGTTCCGCAAAGAGAAGGGCCTGTCCCGCAAGGCCCCGGCCTTGGAAAGAGGAAAGCAGGTAAAGTTTGCTTAAAAACAACTCCCCTTCCCTTTCGTGTTCCGGGGAGACACCCAGAAAGCCGGCCCTTTCCCCTTCACAGGAAATGAGGTAATAGCGGTAATTTTCCTGCTCTATCTGCCGGTGTACCGCAGGCTCCGACTGAAATTTTTCTACCATATAATCCACTTGCCCTGCCGGCAGAAGAGCGTCGTAGGTCTCATGCCATACCCGCTCAGCGATTTTGCAAAGGGCCGAAACCTGTTCTTCGGTGACGGCCTGTTCAAATTTGATGTTCATATTCGCAATGACCCTCTTCCACAAGAAAAAATAGAGGTTCCCTCAAGCCTTTTCTGGAGAAATTTCTATATAATTTCCCAAAAAAGAAAACCTGGGAAGCTCATCGTAAAGGGAGCAAATGAGCTCCAGCGTTTCCGGATCATGGATATTCCCGGTGAAATCCAAATAGAAATCGTATTCAAAGTTGCTCTCCGGTATGGGGCGCGACTCTATTTTGGTCAGGTTAAGCCCGCCAATAGCAAATCTCTCCAAAATGCTATAGAGTGATCCCGTTTTGTGAGGAAGAGAAAAGCAAAGACTGATTTTACTGGCCTCCTTGGGCAAAATGGGCTCTCGGGAGATCACCACAAACCGCGTTACGTTGTTCCTGGCGTTCTGTACGTTTTCTTCTAAAACTTTCAGTCCGTACTTTTCGGCGGCTTCCCGGGAACAAATGGCCGCCGTATTGGGCAAGGCATTTTCTGCCACATATTTTGCCGCAGCAGCGGTGTTGGAAAACTCTTTCTGTTGAATCCCGTGGGACTCAATATATTCGGAGCACTGGGAAAGCCCCTGGGGATGAGATACCACCGTCCTGACCTCCTCCACCCTGGGAGCGGCCAGGCAGTGTTCCACTCGCATATCTACAGCCCCTATAATATAAAACCGGTATTGGAGCAGCAGGTCATACACCCCGCTTACAGAACCGGCAGCGGAATTTTCCACCGGCAATACGCCAAAGCAGGAGCTGCCCTTTTTTACCTCCTCAAAAACATCCTTCCAGGAAACCCGGAAACCAATCTCGGGCTCGCTGAAAAAAGCCAAGGCCGCTTTGTGAGAGTAAGCTCCGGAAACCCCCTGGCAAAAGGCGGTTACCCCTCTCCCGGGCATTTCCCTCGCCGCGCTTTGCTCCATATCCCGAAGGGGCTTTCCGCCGGTAAACATTTGATGCTGGCGTGCACGGCTAATGGACATAATGGCCGCATAAAGAGCCGCCGCACTGCCTCCAAAAGCGCCGCTTTTCTCCCGCACCCTATCTAAGATTTCCTGTTCTCTGGAAGCATTAAAAACAGGGGCCCCCACCTCCTGCTTTAGCTTTGCCACCTCTTCGGAACAGGACATTCGTTTTAAAAACAGAGGCAGCAATTCTCCGTCGATCCTGTCGATCTCTTTCCTCACTTTTCCCAGCCTGCGCTGGTATTCCTCTTGTTCCAAATCACTTCTTCCTTTCTTTACAGCATTCCGGTTTGCGCCAAAAGCTCCATAACAGCAATGGCGGCGGCGGCTTCTACCACTGGAGCCGCCCGGGGCACAATGCAGGGGTCGTGCCTGCCTTTAACCGCCAATTTTTCATTTTTCCCTGTCTCCAGGTTAACGGTGTCCTGCTCTTTCCCAATGGAAGGAGTAGGCTTTACCGCTACCCGGAAAATCAAGGGCATCCCGGTGGTAATCCCCCCTAAAATTCCACCTGCGTGGTTGGTACGTGCCATCACCTTTCCCGGTTCGGACCAGTAATAGGAATCGTTGTTTTCGGAGCCTTTCAGGCGAGAAACCCGGAACCCGGCTCCGAACTCTATCCCTTTTATAGCTGGTATGCCGAACACCAGAGAGGCAATCAAATTTTCCGCACCGTCAAACATGGGATTCCCCACACCGGCCGGAAGTCCTGTCACCGCACATTCCACGCTGCCCCCAACGCTGTCCAAGGACAGGCGGGCCTCTTCAACCTCCGCTTTCATCTCTTCCCGCTTTTCCGGGCACAGCACCGGAAAGTATTGGCGGGAAAGCTCTTTTAAGCAAGAAGGCGAAACAGAAACGGGGTCAAAGCCCGGTTCTTCCACGGTACCAATGGAAAGTACATGGCTTCCTATTTGAATGCCCTTCCGCTCCAAAAGCTGGCGGCATACAGCCCCGGCAAATACCAGGGGAGCCGTGAGCCTTCCGGAAAAATGGCCGCCGCCCCGAATATCATTTTTCCCCTTATACCGCAAGAAGGCCGGATAATCCGCATGGCCCGGCCTGGGCCGTACCCGCAAGGACTCGTAATCCCCGGAACGCTGGCTGGTATTATAAATCACTGCGGAAAGAGGCGCACCGGTGAGAACACCCTCTAACAGGCCGCAAAGCACCTGGGGCGTATCTTTTTCCAGGCGTTGAGTGGCCGTAGGATCTTGCCCAGGGGCCCGGCGAGCCATTTGAACCAAAACCTCTTCCCAGTTTACTCCCTCACCAGCTGGAAGCCCATCTATCGTGACCCCGATCCCTTCCGTATGGCTTCCTCCAAAAACGGAAAGCTTGATCCGTTCACCCCAAGTGGATGACATCCGCTATTCCCCCTACACTCTTAAAATCTTCGAAAAAATTGGGATAGGATTTTCGAATACTCCAGGCATCAGTAACCCGGACGGCCTCCCGTGCCCTCAAAGACGCAGCGGCCAAGGCCATAACAATGCGGTGGTCGTTTTTTCCCTCCGCTCTGCCTCCGGAAAGCCAGGGCACCCCTTGAAGGATCAGCTCCTCTCCTGTGGCTTCCGCCCGACCGCCCAAAGCAGTAATGGCCTTTTCCATGGCCTCCAGCCGGTCGCTTTCCTTTAACCTTAACCGCCCGGCGTGAAAAATCCTGGTTTCCCCCTGGGACAAAGCGCCGCAAACCGCCAAAGCCGGCACCATGTCGGGGATTTGGGCAGCGTCGATGGAGATGCCCCTCCGGCCGCCAAAGGGCTCCTGCCAATTTGGGTTCCAGGCCTTTATTCCCTCTTTTGTGTCTTCCACCCGCAGG
>CANSKS010000053.1 GCA_947647615.1 uncultured Neglectibacter sp. | reverse complement strand
AGCATATACGAAAGGTACCGGAGGCTCTGGCCTCTGGCTTTTTTGTTTGTTGGGCAGTTTTTCTTTTGTGGAACGAGCTGCTTTGCCTAAGAAAAATAGGGAAAGCTTCCCGCAATAAAATTCACCGTAAGGTGAATTTCGCGCGAAACCGGAGATTTTTGGGGAATTCCCCGCCAAGGGGAAGGATTCATATAGAAGTAAGAGACAGGGGAATCATAATGGTTTGCCTGTCCTTTTCCGTACTGTATAATCCTCTATAACACTTTGGAAAAAATGTCTGTGGGAGGCAATATAACAATATCTGTCATCAGGACAATTTGTTTTTTTCGCCCCAGACGCATAATTGATCTAAAACGCCCATCAAGGATTTTCCCCGATCACTGAGACTGTATTCCACCTTTGGTGGGATCTGCGGATATTCTGTCCTTATAATCAACCGGTCTGACTCTAGCTCTTTCAGATTTGTACTGAGGGTTTTGTCGGATATGTTTTTCAAATACCGTTTTAACTCGTTGAACCGCACGTCCTTATACTCCATAAGGCAGTAGAGAATAACCATCTTGTGTTTGCCGGATATGAGGGACATCGTATAGCTAAACCCAGTATCCTCAAAATTTGCATTCTCAATAAAGCGCTTTATCATGGTCAACTATCCTTTCAAATAGTACCTGTCCAAAATGATAGTACTTGAATTTTTTTTGGCTGACGCTATAATGATACACAGGATAGTTGATCCTGTCAATCCTATTGATAAAGTGAGGTAGTAATAATTATGAGAACAAAGCTGAACATCACAGAGGGCATTTTTCCGATGCCTGTCCTGATGGTTGCCACCTATAACGAAGATGGCACTGTCAATGTGATGAACGCCGCTTGGGGCACCATGCAAGAACGGGGAACCGTGGCTCTCAATTTGACCGAGACACATAAAACTGTGAAAAATATCAAGGCACGAGGTGCTTTTACCGTTAGTATAGCCGATGCCGCTCATGTAGTAGAAGCGGATTATTTCGGCGTGGAATCTGGAAACAGGGATGCCGGCAAATTTTTGCGAAGTGGGCTTACCGCCCACAAAGCCGAAACGGTGGAAGCTCCTGTTATAAATGAGCTTCCACTGTGCCTCGAATGTGAATTTGTTGAATATCAGGACAATGAATATGGCTGCGGAGTGATTGGAAAAGTTGTCAATATTACCGCGGACGAAAGCGTTATGGTAGACGGTAAGGTAGATATGTCGCTGGTAAATGCTATTGCCTTTGACCCGTATACCCATGGATATTACAAGGTGACCGAACGCATTGGGGAAGCATTCAAAGATGGTCTGAAGCTAAAAAAATAAAGTGACACCTGCGAAAAAGCAAACACTTTTTAGCGGGCGTTGGCTTGCTTACGAGAATTGTCTCAAAGTGGGAGCCGGCTCGCTTTAGTGAGACTGAGAGGGCTCCCTCGGGCAAGCTACCCTCTATAAAATTTGCCAAAGCAGGGCTTGGGGCGGCAGCCCTTTTAAAGACAATTAGACAAGCTCTCTTCCATAAAATTTGCCGCAGGCAAATTTGTCAGTTCAAAACGGATCCCGTTTTGAACTTGGGAAAATTTAAAAAACGCCAGTTTTTAAATTCCCTCGCGCAACAGCGGGGCCAAGAGGATGCAAGAGCTATCCTTGCGCGAAATCTACGAGCCGGAGCGGGCTGCTTTGCCTAAGCTTACTCATGACGCAAAGGGTAATTTCTGCCTTTGCGTGGGATTGCTGCTTTTTGCGTTTTATTCTTTATTCCTCAAAGGGGCTTTGCCCCTTTGTAACCCCCACGTTTCCAGTTAGCTTCCCGCAATAAAATTCACCGCAAGGTGAATTTCGTAGGCAAAATGAAGAAAGCTTCCCTTTCTGAAATTCCCGTGAGGGAATTTCTTAGGGGAAATCGGATCCCGATTTCCCCTTTGGATCACCGCTTTCGTCTTCCCCTTACTACCCCCATGCTTTTGGGGTAGCTACCCTCTATAAAATTTGCCAAAGCAGGGCTTGGGGCGGCAGCCCCAAAGAAAAGTTTGAAAACGTCAGTTTTCAAATTCCCTCGCGTAACGGCGGAGCCAAGAGGATGCAAGAGTTATCCTTGCGCGAAATCTACGAGCCGGAGCGGGATGTTTTAAGCCAAATGCCCAAAAACCGGACGAAAACTTTTCGAAGATGTTATTCCATGTTATGGGGTATCTGTGCTATACTATAAGCTAAGAAAACCGGGACTTCAGGGAACCGCCCGGAAAAAAGAAGGAAGCCATGAGTCTGCAAAAGCAGGCCCATGGCTTTTTTGCTGCCCAAAAATAGAGAGGAGTTGTTTTTATGAAGGAACAAAAAAGCTTTGTGCTCTACAGCGATTACGGCGACGCCTTGAGCCTGCTCAGCGATGAGGAAGCCGGCGGTCTGGTAAAGGCCATCTTTGCCCTGGTTCGGGAGGAGGAGCTTCCGGAGCTTTCCAAAGCGGCCCAGGTGCTGTTTTGCATGGTGAGAAACACCCTGGAACGGGATTTGGAAAAATACCGGGCGGTTTGTGAAAGAAACCGGGAGAATGGGAGACGCGGCGGAAGGCCCCGCGAGGCGGGGCCTACGCAGTTTGAAGACGAAACGCCTTCAAACTGTAAAGATGGCGAAAAGCTCGGGGAGGCGGGGCCAACAGAAAGGGAACTTTGTGAGGAAGCCCCTCACGAAGCGGGGTCTGTGCAACTGGAAGGGAAAGCACTCCCGGGCAGCGGGCTTCGGCCTTGCCAAGAAGAAACCCGGGAGTTAAAAACCCAAAAAAGCCTATAATGATAGTGATAATGATAATGAACTTGAAAATGAGAATGACAGTGAGAGTGAATATGACCTTAACCTTGATCTTGACCTTGAAAATGACAGAGAGAGTAAAAAGGACCTTGACCTTGAAAGTGAGGCCCGCGTATGGCGGGCCGGGGAGCTGCCGCGAAGCGCGGCGGCTCCTTTTCCCCCTCCGGCTCCCCAAGGGGAGAGGTT
This sequence comes from uncultured Neglectibacter sp., assembly GCA_947647615.1. Lineage (GTDB taxonomy): Bacteria > Bacillota > Clostridia > Oscillospirales > Acutalibacteraceae > Acutalibacter. The sequence goes on along the minus strand of CANSKS010000053.1, from coordinate 14,031 downwards.
CTCTCTGTGTCAAAAAGAACATTTCCAGGTATGGGGAAGTGTCTCAGGCCGTTCCCCGCCGTCTTTGAGAGAAAAGCGGGGAGAGGAACTTCTCCAGCGTGGTTGAGCTTGGCCTTCTTTTGCAGGGCTGCAAAAAACTTTAAAATAATTTTTCATTACCTCTTGATTTTTTTCTCCGTATCGGCTATAATAGCTAAGCCGAGATACGGAGAGGTATTCTAATGGTAAGGAGCCACATTGGAAATGTGGTGTGCCGCAAGGCATTGTGCGTTCGAGTCGCATCCTCTCCGCCATAAACGGGACTTGAGAAAACTCAGGTCCCATTTTTTGTTTTGGGAAATTTTGCCTGTTACCTCCCTTTTTTGCCTTGAAAATTTTAGGGCCCTGGGGTATCATAAAAAACAATTTAACAATAAGCTAAAAGGGGCTTAGGAAATGGAGAGAATTATGAGAACTGAGGAAGTATCCGCATTTTACAAAGATCTTCCTTCCTATGCGGACAAGGTAGTCACAGTGTGCGGTTGGGCCAGGTCCATCCGCGATTCCAAAACCTTAGGATTTATCGATTTAAACGACGGCACCTCTTTTAAAGGCGTTCAGGTAGTTTTTGAAGAGGAGAAAATAAATAATTTTAAAGAGATCGCTTCCCAGAATGTGGGTGCCGCTTTGCGGGTGACGGGTACCCTTATCGCTACGCCGGAGGCTAAGCAGCCCTTTGAAATTCACGCCCAGGAAATTGTGGTGGAGGGCGCTTCTTCCCCGGAATACCCCTTGCAAAAAAAGCGCCACAGCGTGGAATACCTGCGCACCATCGCCCATCTGCGCCCCAGGACGAACCTTTACAGTGCCGCTTTCCGCATCCGCTCCGCGGCTGCCTTTGGCCTACACAAGTTTTTCCAGGAGAATGGCTTTGTGTATGTCCATACCCCGCTTATCACCGGCAGCGACTGCGAGGGCGCCGGAGAAATGTTCCAGGTGACCACCCTGCCCTTAAACGACATTCCCAAAACCCAGGACGGCCAGGTAGATTATAAACAGGATTTCTTTGAAAAGCCCACTTCCCTTACGGTTTCCGGCCAGCTGGAGGGAGAGTGTATGGCCATGGCGTTTTCCAAAATTTATACCTTTGGCCCCACTTTCCGGGCCGAACGCTCCTACACTCAGCGCCATGCGGCAGAATTCTGGATGATCGAGCCGGAAATGGCCTTTACCGATCTGCAAGGGAATATGGATACCATCGAGGCGGTAATCAAATATGTGATCCGCTATGTGATGGAGACCTGCCCCCAAGACATGGAATTTTGCAACAGCTTTGTAGATAAGGGCCTGCTGGAGCGGCTTCATCATGTGTTGAATTCCGATTTCGTCCGGGTCTCTTATACGGACGCCATAAAGATTTTAGAGCAGAACAACGAGGCCTTTGAATACAAGGTATCTTGGGGAGTAGACCTGCAGACAGAGCACGAGAAATACTTGACAGAAAAGCATTTTGGAAAGCCTGTGTTTGTCACCGATTACCCCAAGGAGATTAAGGCCTTTTACATGCGCCTGAACGACGACGGCAAAACCGTGGCGGCAGAAGACCTGCTGGTGCCCGGCATTGGGGAACTGGTGGGCGGAAGCCAGCGCGAGGAACGCCTGGATGTGCTGGTGGACCGCATTAAGGAGATGGGCCTGAAGGAAGAAGATTACTGGTGGTATTTGGACCTACGCAGGTTCGGAGGCAACAAGCATTCCGGCTTTGGCATTGGCTTTGAACGGCTGGTTATGTATTTGACGGGCATTTCCAACATTCGGGATGTGCTGTTGTTTCCAAGAACTACTGGTTCAGCGGAATTTTAATAAAGCACAAGGGGCGGCAGGAGAATCATGTGCCGCCCCTTTTTAAAAAAGAAAAACCGTTCTCAAAGATGGAGGAAAGCTTATGGGGTTCTGGGTTTTTATGCTGGTGATGGATCTGTTGATCCCCCTTACTCTTTTGGGGTTTGGGAAATATTTTCAAAAGGGCGGCCCCAAGGAGCCCAACTGCCTTTTAGGTTACCGGACCGCCAGGTCTATGAAAAACCAAACCACCTGGGAGTTCGCCCAAAAATACTGCGGGATGCTGTGGTGGCGGAGCGGGCTGGTTTCCTTGCCTCTTTCGGCGGCTGTGATGGTCTTGTTGTTGGGGAGAGGAGAAGACGCTGTGGGTAAGATAGGGGCCCTTCTCATGTCGGCGCAGACGTTCCTGCTGTTGGTGGCGATTCCCCTGACAGAACGAGCGTTGAAACGAACTTTTGGGGAAGACGGACAGCCCCGCTGAAAGCTTCGGAATTTCTTGGTTGAAAAAGCCCTGCATATGTACTATAATAGAGATACTATGGGGTGTTATAGCCAAGAAAAATCGGGCGGCACCGCATAATTTACGGCTTGCGCCTTAAGGATGGTTTAAAGGAATGATAGGGACCGATATCGCAATAGACTTGGGGACTTCCAGGTTTAAGGTATATTTAGACGGAAAAGGAATTGTGCTCAGTGAGCCTTCCATTATCGCGGTGGATAACGCCACCGACGAGGTCATCGCCATTGGCAGCGAGGCCTACGACATGTTGGGAAGGACTTCGGAACGCATTACGGTGGCCAGGCCCTTGAGCAACGGCGTAATCTCCGATTTTTCCATGGCCGAGCATTTGATCAGCCATTATTTGAAGGCCATTAGCAACAGCCGGGTGTTTATGCCCCGTGTGGTGGTCAGTGTGCCCTGCGGGATCACTGAGGTAGAAAAACGGGCCGTGGTAGACGCCATCGGCGCGGCAGGGGTGCGGAAGGTCTGCCTGATCGAAGAGCCGGTGGCCGCAGCCATTGGCGCGGGGGTAGATATCGCGGTACCCCACGGCACTATGATCGTGGATATTGGAGAAGGCACCACCGACATGGCGGTGATTTCTTTAAACGGTATTGCTATTGCCAACTCCACCCATATCGCCGGGGAAGATTTCAACGAAGCCATTATCAAATATGTGCGCAAAAAGTTTAACCTGGTCATTGGTGACCGCATGGCGGAGGAAGCCAAAATTGCCATAGGCTGCGCTTATCCCAGAAAAAAGCTGCTCACCTTCACGTTAAAGGGCAGAAACGCCCTAAATGGCCTGCCGGAAACCACAGTGATGAATTCCGACGAAATGATAGAAGCCTTAATAGAGCCCGCCATTTCTATTGTCCGCACGGTGCAGGCCACCTTGGAGGAAACGCCTCCGGAGCTTTTGGCCGATATTTTTACCGACGGCATTTACCTTACCGGCGGCTCCGCCAGCCTCTATGGGTTTTCTACCCTGCTTTCCAAAAAGACCAAGATCCCGGTAGTCACCTTTGAAAACCCGGAAAACTGCGTGGTGTTGGGCGCAGGAAAGGCCATTAAGTACATCGATAAAATCGACGGCCGCACCCACGGGAAAATGAACCCTTTGGTGGCCTATTATTGATAGCGAAAAATGCCGGTTTCCCCTTTTGCTCTTTGGCAGAGGGGATTTTTATTTGCCGGCCTTTTTTAACCTCTTGGTTTTTGGGGAACTTCTTGAACCCTACGTCATTTAGGGCGGCTTTTTGCGTTGAAGTTTCCCAAAGCGGAGCTTGGGGCGGCCTGCTTTTCCCCGGCTTGGTTCGTTACGCAAAGGGAAGCCAGTGCCTTTTTCGAAAGCGCCTGCCATTTGCGTTTGGATTTTCTTTCTTAGAAGGGGGCTTGCGCCGTGCCGCCTCTCTCTGAACGGGAATGCTTTCCTGCGGAATCATAGGGTAAGATGCGAGACTGGGAGAGTTCCTTAAGGCAAGCTCCGGAGAGGGCATAGATTTTCCCGGTTTTGGGGAGCTGGCAGCCAAAGGCTGGTTAAGGGAGTTTCCGGCGGCTGGAGTCAAAAAGTGAGCTCGATGCAGGAATATTCGTGGCTAAAACGGTACCCAAGTTTTTGAGCCAGAGATATAGAAGCCTGGTTGGCAGCGTCCCAACTGGGATAAAGGCCTTGCTCCAGGCAACGGAGGATCAAGGCGGAGGCGCAAGCCAGGGCAAGCCCTTTCCTACGGTATTCGGGCTTGGTATCTATCTCAATTTCAATGCCTTGGGAATAAATGGTGTAAGAGGACGCGCCTGCCGCCAGCTCTTGACCCTGCCAGGCGAAAAAGCCCAGGCCGCGCTTTTTGTAATCTTCATAAGAGGAGAATTGGGAACAAAAATCTTGTGCCCAGCTTTCCTTGCCCATAATCCGGTAGGCAGCCGGGGTAATGGGGGAAAGGCGGAAGCCGGAGGGAAGTGCCGCCCGAAAGCCTTGGAGCTTTTCTCTTGAAAAAATGTCCCCTTCCTTTTTGGTAGCGTAGCGGGCGCTCTTTTTTGCCAGGCTGCCATGACAGGAAAGGAGCAGCCGCTCCCAGGCCTCTGTTTGCGGAATGGCCAGCAGGGGATTTTTCTTTTGCTTCCAGGGCTTCGCCAAGGCCAGTACCCCAGCTTCCGGGGAACAGGCATCGCCGGCGAAGAAGAGAAAATCACCAATAGCAATACAGGCGGCCTGGGGGGAAGGGGAAGGCACTGCCCAGGCTTTGCCCATAACTCCTTCCAGGCAAGACCAAACCATAGTTTCCTCCCAGCCCTCAAACAGAAAAGCTACCTTTTTGGCGTCACACATTGCGGCCTCATTCATGGGAGGCCGCCTCCAGGTCTGTCCGGAACTGCTGGTGGTCTATGGTTTCGGGGCAATTGTCGTCGAAATACACCTTGCCCGTAACGGGAGCCTTGGCTTTTGGCCGGGTGGCATCGGGCTTAAAATAGCTGTCGAGGTGGAACACCTTTACCTTCAAGGCAGAAAGTTCATTTTCCAGAAATTTCGCCAGCGTAGATTTCCCGCTGCCGCTTCCGCCGGAGATTCCAACAAGATAGGGCCTTTTCATTCGATTTGCTCCTTTTCTGTAGTCTGGGAAAGAGATGAAGGCACGGCCTGCCGGGATAGCCCGGCAGGGGTGGATGCCATGGCGGGAACGGGCTGTTCAGGCAGCACCGCAGGGGTGGCCTTGGGCTTCCCAGGCACCTGGGGAAACTGTACGGTCACAAGGAACAGGTCGCCGTCGGTGCGCAGGGTAAAGGCGCCGCCGCAGGCCTCTGTAAAGCTTTTGGCAATGGAAAGGCCAAGCCCGCTGCCCTCTGTGGTACGGTTTTGGTCGCCCCGGACAAAGCGGGCGGTAAGGGTTTCGCTGTCCATGGTAATCTCGTTGCGGGAAACATTCCGAATGCTCACCTGGGCCACGCCGTTCTCGCTTTTTACCGTCACATAAGCCCGGGAACCCTCCAAGGCATACTGGGTACAGTTGCGAATGAGGTTTTGGAAGACCCGGTACATCCTTTGCCCGTCGCTGTGCACCAAAATGGGGTATTCGGGGATATCGATGCGCCAAACCAGCTGGGAGTTTTGAATGGTCTCCTCCATTTCGGCCAGGGTTTGGCGCAGCAGCTTTCCAATATCCAGGTCTGCCAAATTCAGGGTGATATTTCCGGTAGCCGCCTTGGAAACCTCGAATACATCCTGTACAATGTTGCTGAGCCGCTCGGCCTTGCGGGAAATGGTAGTGATGTAATCCACCACATGGGGGGGAAGGTCCTTTTCCTTTTTTAACAGCTCAATATAGCTTACAATGGAAGTGAGGGGCGTTTTAATATCGTGCGATACATTGGTGATCAGCTCCACCTTGGTGCGGTCGGCTTTTGTGCCCTCTTCCACTGCCTTTTCAATGCCGGTGCGTATCATGTTCAGCTGCATGGCGCAGTCGTACAGGTTGGAGGTGGGAGGGACATGGTTCACCGCGTTCAGGTTCCCCTCGTACATTTCCCGTATTTGGGCCATGAGCACGTTCCAATCCTGCAAATCCCGCTTTAAGGCCAAGGTGTACCAGAGGATGGTTCCCACCACACTGGCCACAGAAAAGGTGCAGATGGCAAAGAGGAAAAAGCCTTGGAAGGGTTCGGGCCCCAGCTTGTTCTGCAGCAAAATGATGACGCAAACAGCGGTGATCATACAAACGGCCGTAATCACCGCAAGGCAGGAAGAAAGCCGGCGCAGGCTGCGCTGTTGGAAGGTGGTCATTTCCTGGTAAGAGTTTATCGCTTTTAAAAGGGAATGAATAATGTTGTGCCGGAAAAACCGCCGGTTGTGGCCAATATCCAGGCAGAGCAGGTAAAGCAGCACTACCAGGGCCATGAGGGTGGTCATAAGAAAGGCCGTGCCGTCGGTGGTGCTGATGCCGCTCAAGAAGAAGCAAAGCAGAAAAGCCCCTATAAGAAAAAGCAGCTTCACCTCCACCCAAATTTTCGCCAGGAGTTGGGAAAGGACCAGCTCAAATTGCCGGCGGTCCCGGCGGAAGAGAAACACGAACACCAGGGCCGCAAGGAACAGGGCCAGGCAGCTGAGCGCCGGGAATAGAATGCTTTCCGGAAGGGGCTTCCCCTTTTGAACGCCTTCGAAAATTGCTGCCAGGGGGCTGGCGTTTTCCGGGTGGATAATCACAGTCAGCAGAAAGGCCACCCCTGCGGTGACGCCGCATAAAATTAAGAGCAGGCAAAGCCAGGAGATCAGGCCCTTAAAGACATCAGTGCTTTTCGATTTTATATCCAATTCCCCATACCACCTTTAGATATTCCGGCTCTCCCGGATTGATCTCGATCTTCTCACGAATCCTGCGGATGTGCACCATCACCGTGTTTTCCGTAGAATAGGCCGATTCATTCCAGATCTTGCTGTAAATTTCCTCGGCAGGGAAAATGCGTCCGGGGTTTCGCATGAGCAGTTCCACGATCTTGGTTTCCGTGGCGGTGAGCTTTACCGGCTCCCCGTCGGCGTACAGCACATGTTCGTCCAGGTTAAAGCACAGCCTGCCGTTTACAATGATATTTTCCCCGTTGGAATTGATATCTCCCAGGCTGGTGTAACGCCGCAGCTGAGATTTCACCCGGGCCGTAAGCTCCATGGGGTTAAAGGGCTTTGTCACATAATCGTCGGCACCCATGGAAAGGCCTATGACCTTGTCGCTGTTCTCGCTTTTGGCAGAAAGCACAATGATGGGCAGGTTCTTCTTTTCCCGTATTTTCATAATGGCGGAAAGTCCGTCCAGCTTTGGCATCATCACGTCTATGATGATCAAGTGGATCTCCTTTGTCATGGCCAAATCCAGGGCCTCCATGCCGTCGTAAGCCTTCAGCACGTAAAAGCCCTCGCTTTCCAGGTTCAGGGCAATGGCCCGGACGATCTCCCGGTCGTCGTCCACCACCAGGATGGTTTTCTTTTCCATAGGTTCCAGCATGATCTCGAATCCTTTCTGAGGCAGATTTTATGAGTCTAGCATAGGAAAACTTCTTTAAAAAGTATAACATGAATTCCTTACGAAAATCATACATTATCTTAAAGGCCGAAGCAAGGCTTCGGGAAAATTTTTGAAAGCAGAGTGTTGTTCAGGAAAGTTCTTTTTGGAAAAAGGAAGGTGCGCTCTAACATGAAACAGCAGCTGAAGCGGGTACTTCGAAGGCACCGGGCGGTGCTGGTTTCCCTTTTTGCCATTTTGGCCATTGCCGGAGGATTGACGCTGGCATCCGGGCAGGTGGGGCCGGCCCTTGGGGCTTCCGCCGAAATCACAAACTGGGGACTGAGCTTTCAGGAGGAAGGGAAGGCGCCGGTGGGAAATGCCTCCTCCGAATATTTGCAGCAATATAACGCCCTGTACTGCACCGGAGGAGAAGAAAAGGTCCTTTACCTCACCTTTGACGCCGGGTTTGAAAACGGCAATACGGGAAAAATCCTGGACGCCTTAAAAAAGCACGGGGTAAAAGCCACTTTCTTTTTGGTGGGGAATTATTTCGAAACCCAGCCGGACCTGGTGCGCCGCATGGTGGAGGAGGGCCACCTGGTGGGGAACCACACCTACAGCCACCCGGATATGTCGAAAATCGCCGACCAGGCCAGCTTCCAGGCCGAGCTCCTGAAAAACGAGGAGCTATACCGCTCGGTGACCGGCCAGGAGATGAAGAAGGTTTACCGCCCGCCCCAGGGGAAATTTTGCCAAAGCAATTTGGAAATGGCCAAGGATTTGGGGTACCATACCGTGTTTTGGAGCCTCGCTTATGTGGATTGGTACGAAAACGACCAGCCCACCAGAGAGGAGGCCTTTGAAAAGCTGCTGCCTCGGGTGCATCCGGGCGCGGTAGTATTACTGCACAGCACCTCGGCCACCAACGGAGAAATTTTAGAAGAGCTTCTCACGAAATGGGAGGAAATGGGCTATACCTTCGGCGACCTGGAAAGTCTTTTGAGCCTGTAGCGGGGTTGTTCCCCAAGCCTCGGCCCTTTGGGCCGGGGCTTTTTGCAAGTTTTAGGAATATTTCAGAAAATAATTCTAATTTAGAAATATCGTTGCCGGGTTTCCCTGTAAAATTGGAAAAGCTAAACAGCAGAGGCTCGCGGTGGGGGAACCTACGATTGCGGGTAAAGAAAATGAAAAGAAAAGGATCGCGTTTATGGAAGGAATTGTACAAGCTTTGGTTGAGCTTTTCAGCAAGACCATTCCGGCAGAGCTCACCGTGTTTTTGCTTTCCCTCATGCCCATCATTGAACTGCGGGGAGGAATTTTGGCCGCCAAGCTCTTGGAACTGGATATGTGGAGAGCCTTTTTCATCTGTTTTGTGGGAACCATTTTGCCCACACCATTTATTCTCCTGTTCATCAATAAGATTTTCGATTGGATGCGTAACACCCGGCTGGTAAAGCTGGTGAACCGTATGGAGGAAAAGGGCAGGAGCAAGTTCGAGAAAATTAACCGGTATAAGACCTTGGGCCTTTTGATCTTTGTGGCCATTCCCTTGCCGGGCACCGGTGCCTGGACAGGCTCCCTGGCCGCGGCTTTGATGAAAATGGATTTTAAATCGGCCATGCTTTCCGTAGTGGGAGGAACCCTGGTGGCCGATGTGATCATGTGCCTGATTTCCTACGGGGTGCTGGGGTTGATCTTATAATGGAGCGGTATGATCTAATCGTGGTGGGCGGAGGCGCTTCCGGCCTCATGGCCGCCCGGCGGGCAGGGGTTTTTGCGAAAAAGCGCGGGGAACCCCTTTCCATTCTGGTAGTGGAGGGAAACCCGAAGCCGGGGAAAAAGCTGCTGGCCACCGGGAACGGCCGCTGCAACCTGACAAACCTTCATATAGCGGCTTCCCGCTACCACGGCGACCGGGAAGCGGCAGGGCGTCTCTTGGCCCGTTATCCCGCCGGGCGGAGCTTGAAGGAATTTGAAGCTATGGGGCTTTTGACCCGGGCGGATGAAGAGGGGAGAGTGTACCCTCGGAGCTTACAGGCCGCGGCTGTGCTGCAGGCGCTGCGTTACGGGTGCGAGGAAGCAGGGGCTGCCATCCGCTGCGATTTCCCGGTGACCTCTGTCGCCCCTGCTTCCGAAGGCGGCTTTTTGCTGAAAAGTGAAACCGGCGGAGCCCTAAGGGCCGGGCACTGTGTTCTGGCTCTGGGGGGGAAAGCTTCTCCCCGCCATTCCTGCGGAGACTACCGGGAAGCCCTGTTAAAGGGGCTGGGCCATTCCTTTTTGCCCTGCTTTCCGGCGCTGGTGCCGGTGAAAAGCGCAAGCAAGCTGTTAAAGCCCTTGAAGGGAATGCGCTGCAGGACAAGAGCTACTTTGCTCAAATCCGGCTGTCCTGTGTTTTCGGAAAGGGGCGAGGTGCTTTTCGGGGAAGGGACCCTTTCGGGAATTTGCATGTTCAACCTTTCTTCTCATCTGGTACACGAAGACCTTTCCCGTTTGGAGATCTCCCTGGATTTGGCGGAGGAGCTGGAAGCCGGTGTCTTGGAAGAATACCTGAAAAGGTTTTGCCGGGACCACGGCACCCTGCCGGCCAGCGAGCTTTTTTCCGGAATTTTAAATTTGAGAGTGGGCCAGGCAGTGGGGAAGAGCCTGGGAATTTCCGGAACAGCGCCCCTGAAAAGCCTGTCCCCCCAGCTGCTGCGGCAGGCGGCCCGGCTGGTCAAAGACCTGCGCTTTGACGTGAAGGGCCCTGCCTCTTTTGAAAATGCTCAGATCACCGCAGGTGGGGTCCCCTTGGAAGAGGTGGACCCTCGGACGCTGGAATCGAAAAAGAGGCCGGGCCTGTACCTTGCCGGGGAGCTTTTGAACGTAAACGGGGACTGTGGCGGGTACAATTTGCAATGGGCTTGGGCCACGGGAATTTGTGCCGGAGAAAACGCTGCCGCTGCTCTGCTAAGAAACCATTCTTAAGGACCGGTTGGCCGGAGGGCTTTTGTTTTTTACCTCAAGGCCAGGGGTGCCGGTCAGACTTTTGAAAAGGGGGGAAGGACCGTGCTGAAGCTTACCGGGCTGCGCCTGCCCTTAAATTTCAAAGAGGCGGACCTGAAAAAGGCGGCCGCCCAAAAGCTGCGCCTGCCGGAGGCGGGAATTCGAAAGGTGGAGCTCCTTCGGAAGGCGGTGGATGCCCGGAAGAAAACAGACATCCGGTTTGTCTGCACCCTAGGGGCGCAGATAGAAGGAAACGAGGAAAAGCTCCTGCGCCACCTAAAAGATTCCAATGTCCAAAGGGCGGAGGCCTGCCGGTATGAGCCCCCAAAAGCGACAGTCCCCAAAAGAGAACTGCCGCCGGTGGTGATCGGCTTTGGCCCCGGGGGTATGTTCGCGGCGCTGTTGCTGGCCCGGCAGGGGCTTTGCCCCCTGGTGCTGGAACGTGGGCAGCCGGTGGCAGAGCGGAAAAAGGCGGTGGAGCGGTTTTGGAAAAGCCGGGTTCTCGACCCAAATTCCAACGTACAGTTTGGGGAAGGAGGCGCCGGCACTTTTTCCGACGGAAAGCTGAACACAGGTACCTCCGACCCACGGATCCGATGGGTGCTGGAAGAGCTGGTGAAGGCCGGGGCTCCCCCGGAAATCCTTACGGAGGCCAAGCCCCATGTGGGCACCGACCGCCTGCCGGGGGTGGTGGAGGCGGTTCGCCGTCAAATTTTGGAGCTGGGGGGCCAGGTGCGGTTCGGCGCCTGTGTGACAGATTTTATCTTAAAGAACGGGACCCTTACCGGCCTGGAGGTCCGGGGGGAAAAGGGAGAACGGGAAAGGCTGTCCTGTTCTCAGGCAGTGCTGGCCATTGGCCACAGCGCCCGGGATACCTTTGAGCGGCTTTTCGCTTTGGGGCTTCCTATGGAGGCAAAAGCCTTTTCTGTGGGAGCCCGCATTGAGCACCCGGCAGCTGTGATCGACAAAGCCCAGTACGGGGAGCTTGCCGGTCACCCGGCCCTGGGCGCGGCCGATTACAAGCTCTTTACCCATCTGCCAAACGGCAGGGGTGTCTACACCTTTTGCATGTGCCCCGGAGGCAGGGTTGTGGGGGCTGCTTCGGAGCCGGGCGGGGTGGTTACCAACGGCATGAGCCCCTGGGCCAGGAACGGGGAGAACAGCAATTCCGCCTTGCTGGTAGGGGTGACGCCGGAGGATTACGGGCAAGAGGGCCCCCTGGCGGGTATGTATTTCCAGCGGCGGCTGGAACAGGCGGCCTTCCGCCTGGGAGGTGAAACCTATTTTGCCCCGGCCCAGCGGGTGGAGGACTTTTTGCAAAACCGGGCCACCAAGAGCTTTTCGGGGGTAAGGCCCACCTATGAGCCCGGCGTGGCGCCCGGGTCCTTGCGCGGCTGTCTTCCCGCCTTTGTTACAGATGCCATGGGGGAGGCCTTGCCCAGGCTGGGCCGGATGCTTTCCGGCTTCGACATGGAAGACGCTATTCTTACGGGGCCGGAAACCAGAAGCTCCTCTCCGGTGCGGCTGCTGCGGGGAGAGAATCTCCAATCGCCCCTTTGCAAGGGCCTTTTCCCCTGCGGCGAGGGAGCCGGTTACGCAGGGGGAATTGTTTCGGCGGCAGTAGACGGCCTGCGCTGCGCGGAGCAGATTTTAAAGGGGGAACCGTGATGGCCACCTTTCCGGAAAAAATTTATGAGCTGGTGAGGCAAATTCCCAAGGGGTCTCTTGCCACCTACGGCCAGCTGGCCTTGCTGGCCGGGAGCCCTCGGGCCGCCCGCATTGTAGGGGCAGCTATGTACCGGGCCCCGGCGGGCCTGCCCTGTCACCGGGTGATCTATTCCAACGGGTCCCTTTGCTGTGACCAGGCCTTTGGAGGCAAGGCGATCCAGCGGCAGATGCTGGAAGAGGAAGGCATCACCTTTTTGCCGGACGGCCGGGCCAATTTAAAAGAGCACCTTTGGCCCGGACCGGAAAAAGCGGAAAACCCGGAGCGGCTTTTCTAAAAGCGAAAGGCTGCTCCGGGCTTTTTTATCCTTAAAGGGATTTTTCTTTAAAATCTGCCCCGCTTTTGGGACTGCGGCAGCAGGGGCAAACAGGTTTAGGCCTTGGGCGTAAGGCCAAAATAGGAAGCGGCGTTTTGGTAGCAAATGCTTTTTACCATAGAGCCCACCAGGGCCTCGTCTTCCGGGATGTCCCCCTGCTCCAGCCAGCCTCCCAGCAGGTCGCAAAGCACCCGGCGGAAATATTCGTGCCGGGCATAAGATAAAAAGCTGCGGGAATCGGTAAGCATACCCAAAAAGCCGGAAAGCAGTCCGGTGTTTGCCAGGGCTTTCATCTGCTTGCGCATGCCATCCTTGTGGTCGGAAAACCACCAAGGAGCCCCCAACTGCATTTTTTGGGGGAAACGCCCCTCTTGGAAGCAGCCCAGTACGCTGGCCAGCTTGTCGTCGTCACAGGCGTTCAGGGAATAAATCACCGTAGGGGGGAGTTGTCCGGTGCTGTCCAGCTTGTCGAAGAGGGCGGCCACAGAAGAGGCGGAAATCCCGTCGCCTGTGCTGTCAAATCCGGCATCCGGGCCGGTTTGGGGGAACATGCGAGAATTCAGGTTGCGCAGCACGCCAAAGTGCAGCTGCATGGCGAAGCCCATTTTGTGGTACAGCTTTCCCAAAGAGAGCATCAGCTGGGTTTGGTAGGCGTTTTGCTCTTCCGGTTCCAGCTTTTTCCCGGAAAGGGCCTGTTGGAAAGCGGCTTCGGCCTCTTGCCGGGTCCCTTTGGCAAAGTCCGGAGAAAGCAGGCTTTGGTCGGCGATGAGACAGCCGTTTTCCCGGAAAAACTCTGCCCGGTTTTCCAGGGCTGCCTCCAGCTGGGCCAGGGAACCCACCGGCATACCGGAGGCCTTTTCCAGCTTTTTTATCCAGGGGCAAAAGGCGTCAAGCTCCGGGTGCAGGGCGACCTCCGGCCGGAAGGCGGGCAGAACGGCCACAGGGAAGGAGTTGTCTTGCCGCAAAGACCGGTGGTAGGAAAGGCTGTCCGCCGGGTCGTCTGTGGTACACAGGGCCTTAACCCCGCTTTTTAGGATGAGCCCCCTGGCAGAAAAATCTGGTTCCCGCAGCTTTTTGTTGCAGGTCTCCCAAATCTCTTCTGCCGTTTCGGAGCTCAGCCGCTGGGTAACGCCAAAGTAATTTTTCAGCTCCAGGTGGGTCCAATCGTACAGAGGGTTTCCCAGGCTTTTTTCTACGGTAGCGGCCCATTTTTTGAATTTTTCCAAGGGGGCCGCGTCCCCTGTGATAAATTCCTCCGGTACCCCGCAGGCCCGCATGAGCCGCCATTTGTAATGGTCGCCGGAAAGCCACACCTGGGTGATGGTTTCAAACCGGATGTCCTCCCAAATCTCCTTGGGACTCAAATGGCAGTGAAAATCAAAAATAGGCTCTCTTTCCGCGTACTGGCGGTAAAGCCGTACCGCCCAGGGACTGTGGAGCAGGAAATCTTCTCCCAAATAAGTGCTCAAAACAAATTCCTCCCAATATGCGAATCTTGGCTGGGCTTTATTCCCATTATAAACGGAAAAAACAAGGGAGGCAAGAGAAAATTGGTGACCCAAAGGGGAAATCGGGATCCGATTTCCCCTAAGAAATTTGCCTGCGGCAAATTTTATTGCGGGAAGCTTCCCAAAAGCTTGGGGGTAGTAAGGGGAAGACGAAAGCGGTGATCCAAAGGGGAAATCGGGATCCG
>CANSKS010000052.1 GCA_947647615.1 uncultured Neglectibacter sp. | reverse complement strand
TACAGAGCGGAAATGAAACGCTGGATATTATCCTAAACAGCAAGCTGGGCGAAGCCGCCGGTCATGAGATCGCGGCAGAGGTTATCCGCGCCCGGGCACCGGAGAGCCTGCCCCTGTCCGACGCAGAGCTGTGTTCCCTCGTCATGAATATTATGGACAACGCCATAGAAGCCGCCTCGGCGCCGGGATTGGAGCGGCGGTATCTCAAGCTGGACCTGCACGTGGAAAACAGCTTTTTTGTCTTTACCTGCGAGAACTCCAGCACATTGGAGTGGGCTCAGAAAAAAAGCGTCCCGGGCCATGGCCTTGGACGCAGCGTCATCCGGCGGATCACGGAGCGGTATGGGAACCTCCTGAACATGGAATATGGGGACGGCTGCTATAAGGTGAGCGTTCTGCTGCCCCTTCACCGACCGCTGAAATAGTCCACCATCTTCTTTTGCAGCTCCTCCAGGCGGTACTTGCTTACGGGCAACACCATACTGTTAGAAAGCTCCAGCTCCCGGTTACGCAGGTAGGACACATGATTCAGATTTACAAAATAGGAGCGGTGGCACAACACGAACTGCCGCTCCGGCAAGCGCGCGGCGAGCTCGGAAAACTTCAAGGCCACTTCCTCTGTCCCGGTAGACAGCACCAGCCGGGTGACCCTGGCCATCGCCTCCCCACAAACAATCCGGGAATAGGGAACACTGCGCCATCCCTGTCCCGTAGGCAGCAGGATTTCCTTTTTTTCATAGAATTTCTCCGCGCAAAACAGCAGGGCTTCCCGAAGGCGTTCCCTTTCCAGGGGTTTGGAAAGGTAGCGGACAGCCGCAACCTCATACCCCCGCAGGGCCATGTCCCGGTTGACAGAAATGAAGATGACGGCAGGATCATCCCCCAGGGTGCGCAGGGCGGCAGCCAAGCTCATGCCGTCCAGGTTCTCCATCATCACGTCCAGCAGGAACAGGTGGAACTGTACTCCCGCCTTTACAGCGTCCAGCAGTTCCGTACCGCCGGCATATTGGGTGATCTCACAGGCCATCCCTTCTTCCGCCATGATCTTTTCCGCCATTGCCGCGATAGACTGGCGGTCTGTTTCTTCATCATCGCAGACTGCTATTTGATACATAGCATACCTCTCTGTTTTCGTAATAGATACCATGGAAATGTGGCAAAACTGTTTTGAAAACCGCGCTTCCGAGCGGTGTAGCGGGGGAAAGGAATGGATCTCAAAATCCGGTTGTATGTCCAGTATAACAAAGGAAAAACCGTTTGTCCACCATTTTGCATACCCCACGTGGCGGCGTGAGCAACCTATGGCGGCACAACCTCCCCAGCGGCGAGGATTTTGGTTGGCATTGGATTACCATCACCGGCCTGCGGGAAGGCCCGGACGGCAAAAAAGAATTGGTGGTTTCTTCTTGGGGAAGTCGGTTTTTCCTGGACTGGGATGCCTATTGGGACGCTTGTCGCAAGCCCTTACTCCGGGGCGGGTTTGTTTGCTTTGAGTAACAGAGGCGGAGTTTACGGGCCGTCTCCGCCATTGCGGCCTCAGTTCTCATGCAGGCTTTGGCCCGGCGTTCCCAAAAGCCGCCCTTTTAAAAACGGATAGTATAGCGGAAGCGCTGGGAAACTAAAATCCCCCGGTTCGTCCAACAGGGTGTGGTGCAAAAGCGGAAAAAAGGCGGGCCAAGCGCTCCCTTTACTTTTCTTTTGTTCCCAGGTATAATGAGGAAAATCGCCGGTAAATACAGTTTACAGAGAAAGGAAGCCGATTTCTGGGAATGGAAGAAAATCGTATTGGAAAGCTGCTTTCGGCAGGAGGAACCCCTTCGCTGAAGGCCACTCTAAGCGCCATACTGTTTTTATCATGGCCTGCCGTGGTAGAGCAGGTCATGATCACTTTGGTGCAGTATATCGACACCGCCATGGTGGGATCTTTGGGCTCTTCGGCCACCGCCGCGGTAGGCCTTACCGCCAGCACTACCTGGTTGTTCGGAGGGATCTTCGGCGCTGCGGCCGTAGGCTTCTCTGTGCAGGTGGCCCAGCATTTGGGGGCCGGAAGAGAAAAGGAGGCCAAGAGCGTCACCTGGCAGGGCCTTCAGTTCGTGGGAATTTTCGGCACGGCCATCGGGTTAATTGGGATTGGCCTTTCCTTCCCTTTACCCGCTCTGCTGGGGGCAGAAGGCTCCCTCCAACAGGAAGCGGGGCTTTATTTTCGCATCATCGCCTGCGCGATGCCTTTTACCTTTGGTGCCAACATGCTCAGCGCCATCATCCGCTGCGCCGGGGACACCCGCACTCCCATGCTGCTCAACGTACTCATTAACCTGCTGAATATTTGCCTCAATTTCCTGTTTATTTATCCCAGCCGCCAAATTTCCCTTTTGGGCCGGGAGTTCTTCTGCTGGGGAGCCGGCTGGGGCGTTGGGGGAGCTGCTTTTGCCTCCGGCCTTTCTACAGCCCTGGTATTCTTCCTGTTCATCTTGGTGCTGTTCCGGAAAAGGTCTCCCATTCAAATCTCTCTTCGGGAGCGTTACCGGTTTGAGGTCCCTTGCCTGAAAACCGTTTGGCGGCTTGGCCTGCCGGTGGCTATGGAGCGGGCCACCGTGAGCCTGGCCCAAATTGTCATTACCGCCGTTATCGCGGGCATCGGCACCGCCGCGGTAGCCGCAAACCATCTGGCCGTCACCGCCGAGGCAGTCAGTTATTTGCCTGCCTACGGCATTGCCGCCGCAGCCACCACTCTGGTGGGTCAAGCCGTCGGCGCCGGCCGGAAAGACCTGGCCCGCCGTTTCGCCCGCCTTGTAACCTGGATCGGCGTCCTGGTCATGACCTTTGGCGGGGCCCTTCTTTTCCTGTGCTCTGTTCCGCTGATCCGTATTTTCACCTCCGACCCGGAGGTGATTCAGCTAGGCTCCCAGGTCCTGCGCATTGTGGCCTTTGCGGAGCCCTTGTTCGGCGCTTCCATTGTGGCTTCCGGTTCCTTGCGGGGGGCGGGAGATTCCCGGGTCCCCTTTTTCATCAGCCTGGGCACCATGTGGGGCGTGCGCATCACCCTTTCGCTTCTGTTGGACGGCACTCTGGGGCTTTCCGGCGTTTGGCTGGCCATGGCCGCGGAGCTTTGCGTCCGGGGAGTGGTGTTCATGATCCGCCTGTACCGGGGCCGCTGGCTCAATGTACGGCTCTTTTAAAACAAGCCCGAAAAGGGAAAGGGAAGGAGTGCCAGCGTGAATGCTGGCGCTCCTTCCCTTTTGTCACTGCCCCGTCTTGTGTGAAGCCCAACGAATTACCGAAAATTCCGTTCCGCTTCCCGGTACAGCTTTTCCGCGTCTTTCCTGGGAAGATCCCGGTAAAGCAGGTATAGCCCTGTACTTCCGTAGCGGCGGACCAGCTTCCGGCTTTGCTCTATGAACCTGTCTACATCGCCCTGGTCCATAGAGATCCACAAAGATTTTCCGGCCTCCCGCACCTTGTCGTAAAGGGGGTACCATTTTTCATGGCCGCCGTCGTCTTCCGCCACGCCGGGCACCCAGTTAATGGCCTTCAGCTCCTCAATTTCCATCAGCTCCAGGCGAAAGGCGGGGTCGCTGTGCAGCTTTTGGCAATCCTCAGGAATTTTCGGCCACCGCTGTTCCCCTTCCACTCCCACGATTTTCACCATGGGCCGGTCTGTCTTTTCCTGGTGGAACCAGGCCTTCATACGCTGCTCTATTTCTTCATAGCTTTCCGTCATTTTCATTAAGAATCCCTCCCTTATTGAGCTCCGTAGCAAAACGAAGCTGAGAATAGGGCTTTATTTCTTTTTCTTCCCCGCCAATGGCCAAAATACCGGAAAAGGGCGTCCCGTTTTTCACTTCCACCACAGTTTTATCACAGCTGACAAAAATTTCCCCCTTCGGGGTGGGAACCTTCCCCCTCACCTGCTGTAACCCTCCCAGGCAGGGACTTACCCGAAACCGCCGGTACCCAAACTCTACAGGCCTTACCCCCAAATAGTATTTCCCGAACAGAAGGATGGGCCCTGCGCCCCAGGCATGGCAAAGGCTTTTGCCATAGGGCTTCCCGTACATGGCGTAATGCTGCACCCCCTGCTCCTGGGGCTTGTAATCTTCCCAGAAGGTGGTGGCGCCCAAGCCCAGCATGCCGCCCCAGTATTCCCGCAGGAATCCTGTGACTTCGCCCTGGCGTCCGGCCTCGCAAAGGGCGCACAGCTCATAAAACCGCATGTAGGGCGTGGTGATTTGGGGGACCTCCGGGTTTAACAGGGCATTTTTTATTACGGCTTTTTTCTGCTCTTCCGTCAAATATCCAAAGGAAAGGGCAAACATATTGGGGTGCTTTGTGACCTTGGCGTTTTCCGCCCCGGCAGGGCCATGGGTAAAACAGCCTTTTTCTTCGCTCCAAAACACCCGGAAGCAGTTTTCTTTCGTCTTTTCTCCCAGAGCACGGTAAAAGGCCTGCCGCTTTTCCTCCCCTGCCAGCCCAGCCAACAGGGCCATGGTTTCCAGGGCCTTTGCGAACAGCAGCTGCTCAAAGCAAATGTCCCCCCTGTTGTCTAAATCGGCCCAGTCTACAAAGACCCAATCTTCCGGCCTGGCATTCATAAAGCCTCGTTCGTCGGTACGTTCCAGGCAGAAATTCATTAGGGTCACTGCCTGAGGGTAGAGGGCCCGAAGGAATTCTTCATCGCCGGTATACAGGTAATAATCCCAGAGGCTCAAAAACCAGAAGCAGGTATAGTCTTGAATGGTATTGTGGTGCTGGGTCACCGGGTCTTTCCCCCGCAGGCAGCGGATGGTTCTGCGGCACAGGGCAGTATCGAAAAAGCTGTAATAGTTCAGCAGGTAGCTTTGGCAGGCGTCGCCTCCCCACACCCAGCGGTCCCGCTTAATGCCGTCTAAAAAGAATTCCCGGGAGTTCAAATGCAGCGTGTAAAGGGAAACCCGGTAAATCTCTTCCAGCAGCGGGTCATCACAGGAAAACGCGCCCTGGTTTACAAGGGGAAGGTATTCATAAAGGGCGGTCACCCTTCCCACCTTTACCCCTTCTCCCCGCAGGTAAAGGTAGCGGAAAGCGTTATTCCGCTCTGTTTTGAACTCTCCCGTAACCTCCAGCTCTTCGTAAAGGTAGCTGTTTTTATAATCCAGCGCTTCCTCCCTGGATTCCCCGTAGCTTATCATCAGTTTCCCGGCCCCTGTCAGCTCTTGAGCCTGCCAATAGGCCATCAGGTTCCGGCCAAAGTCATAAAGCACACCGTTCCCCACGGCCTCTGCTTTTACAGGCTCTACCGGCGTTATGGCCAGCCGGAACTGGGAAGGAGGGCTTTGAGGGTCGGTGAAATTCCAGCAGTCCGCCGGGAACCAGCGGCCATCCACACAGCTCACCTCCCAGGTGCTGTCGGTAACCAGCCCTTCTCCTTCTACATAAAGGGCGGGCAAGGTATTGGGTTGGTACACCGTCACCACCAGGGTATGTTCTCCCGACTCCAGCCATACCCCTTCTTCCCGGTAACGGTAAACGTAGCCCCCGGAAGCGGAATGCTCCACTGCCGCCTCGCCGTCGGTAATAATTTGCAGCCTTTCCGGCTTTGTGACGGTAAAAGTCTTTCTGAACTTTACATTGGGGTTCGGCGTGTCCATACGCCAAATGGGGGTGATCTGCATTCCCCTCTCAAAGCGCCTGGCATGGAGATGCAGGCTCAAAAAGGCCTCAAAGTCTCCCGGGTACCAAATCCACTGCCCTCTTCTCTGTTTGTTTTCCATGGTGGGTTCCCCACTTTCTTTCCTATAGGTAAAATAGAGAAATGCCGGCGGAGGGTCCTTTCGGCAGTCCCCCCGCCGGCCTTATTCCCGTTTCGGCATTAAGAGCCCTTTAGTCCATCAGCCCCAAAGCCCGGTACTGCTCTTCCGCC
The DNA here is from genome assembly GCA_947647615.1 of uncultured Neglectibacter sp. Lineage (GTDB taxonomy): Bacteria > Bacillota > Clostridia > Oscillospirales > Acutalibacteraceae > Acutalibacter. The sequence goes on along the minus strand of CANSKS010000052.1, from coordinate 11,285 downwards.
GCTGCCAAGATCAGGTCGCCTTCCAACTGAGTGCGCCAGTATTGCTGGTATTCCTCCACGCTCATGGTGCTGGCTCCCGTCATATATTGGTAAGTGTACTGTACGAAAGAATCGAACATGGCCTGCAGCTTCGCAGTGTCGTATTCCAACAGGTTTCCGGGGACAAAGTAAGATTTCAGCCCTGTAGTATCGTTGAGCATGCCCACCTTTTCCGAAAACTTCAGCACGTCGGGTTGGATGTCGGTGGCCTGGATTACGCCGTCGTTATTGCAGCTGAACCAGCTGCCCCAGTCCCAAGCGCCGTTATGATCTTCCCGGTAAGTGGAAGCCCCTTCCGATTTGTTCGGCCAGGTATCGCACATGACCAGCTTGGAATTTTCCACCGGCTGGTAGGTGTGGTCTTCCAGCACTCTCACGCCCCAGCGCAGGGCGTCGTAGGTTTCGGAACGGCCAAAATAGGTTTGGTCTTCCGCGCTTTCATTATAAGTCATAGCCACATCATTTAGCAAGGAGCAGATCTTCCCCATTTTCTCTTCGTCCAAAGAGGCCTCGTAGCTCACCGACCAGGTGTGGCCGAAGTTAGAGGGAGTGGCAATGCCCTGGTAGGGGTTCCCCTCGTTGGCGGGAACGTCCATGTTGTCCCACCAATCGTAGGTGGCTTGCCCTCTGTCGTACTCGGTTTTGTCCAGGTTTTGGAAAAGGGTTTCCGAAACGATTACTCCGGGGTACCAGTCAAAGGCCGCCTTGCCTTCATAGAGCTGCAGGCCCTTATTGCCCCAGTCGGTAGTAAACCAATCGGGGTTAATGAGCTTCTCTTCATAAATGGTTTTCATGAAGTCCAGCCACTGGGCATAGGAGCCGTCCAATACCGGGTGGGAGACCTTTCCGTCTTCGTCAATGTAGAAGCCCATGGCCGCGGCGTTCCCCAGCCCGTTGATGGTGTGGCCAAAAATCCCTTGGGTCCATTCTATGGAAGTACCGATGGCTGTGCCGTCGCCGGAAGAGGTAAAGGCGTAAACGCTCAGGTTGTTCTGGTCGGGGTTCTGGGTCTCCTTGATCCAGCGGGCAAAAGCCAAAAGCTCTTCCGAGTTGGGAATATCGTAGCCCTCCGGCTTTCCGTTTTCAGAGGCCCACTGGTTCAGCCAGTCGCGGCGGACCTTCAGGCACCACTGGGTCACATCGGGGTTGGCAAACACGAATTTCAAGTGGCCTTCGGCGTCATGGGCCATTTGGAACAGCAGGTCATCCTGCTCCATATGGGCTTTGATGCGAGGCATGCTTTCCAGGTAAGGGGTCCAGTCGTCCAGCAAGGAGCCCTGGGTGTAGTAGTTGTCAAGCACCAACCTGGAAGCGTGGACAATGTCGGGCTTTGCGTCGGAAGCCATGGCCACGGAAAGCTGCTGTTCGAAATCGGCCGCGGCATAAGAGAGCACCGTTACGTCCAGACCGTAGTTTTCCTGCAGGTAGAGCCGGAAGGGATCGTCGGGCTCGTCAAAGGGGATATTGACCCACCCGGAAGAAAGGATGGTAAGGGGCGTCATTTCCCCGGTTGGGGTGGACTCCCCGGTTTCACTGCTTTCGGCGCCGACCTCCGAAGAAGCCTGGCTCTGGGGCTCCTGGGTCGAGGAGCCGGCCTGAGATGTAAGGGCGCTGCTGCATCCGCCAAAAACCAGCAAAGCTGCCAGCAGGAAGCAGAAAAGCGCAAAGGCCATTTTGGTATTTCTCTTCATAATTTTACCTCCTAAATAAGTAGATATCGTTTTGCCACAGGCTCGGGCCTGCGGCGGGCCGCCGTTTTCATTCCTTTACCGCGCCCATGTACACGCCGCTGGTAAAGTACTTCTGGAAAAAGGGATAAATGATCAAAATGGGGATGAGCGTCACCAGGGTCAGGGCCATGCGCATGGCCACCTCCGGTACGTCGGCCCCCGTATTGGTAGCCTGCTGCAGAGAGATCATCATTTGGACGATCTGGGGGTTATTCAAGTTGTTCATGTTGTTGAACATTTGCATGATATAGGTTTGCAGCGGCCAAAGGTCCGCATGGGTTTGGCTGATATAAAGGAAGCCGTCGAACCAGGAATTCCATTGCCCCACCACGGTAAAGAGGCCAATAGAGGCCATGACAGGCTTCGACATGGGAAGAATGATATGGGTAAACAGCCGAAGCTCGGAGACGCCGTCTACCAATGCCGCCTCCTCCAGGGCCGGGGGAATCCCTTCAAAGAACTGCTTGAAAATGAGAACGTTAAAGGCGCTGAACATGGTGGGCAGCACCAGCACCCAGAAGGTGTCGATAAGCCCTAAAGACTGTATTACCAAATAGGTGGGGATCAGCCCGCCGCCAAAGAGGATGGGAACCAGCATCATGGACATAAAGACCTTCCTGCCGGGAAGGTCTTTCCTTGACAGGGCATACCCTGCCAAGGAATTGATGGCAATCCCCAAAAAGGAACCCATCACCGTGCGGGCCACCGTAACCTGCAAGGCCTTCCCCACAAACCCCGTGTTGGAAAGCACCTTTTTATAGGCCAGCAAGGTGGGCGCTTTTGGGAACCAGGTGACGTAACCGCCGTTAGCCGCTACCTCCTGCTTGGTGGTAAGGGACACAAACAGGCAGTAAAGCAGCGGGTACAGGCACAGCAGGGCCACCGCCGTGCAAATGATGTAACAGAACAGGGAATAAGCCCTTTCTCCTTTTGTCTTTTTCATAATGGCGCCTCCTGCCTTACCAGAGCCCGCGGTCGGTGGTCTTAATGGAAAGCTTGTTGGCGCACAGCACCAACACCAGCCCCAGCAGCGATTGGGCAAAGCCTACGGCAGAGGAAATCCCGTAATCCAGCTTGCCAATGCCCTGGTTATACACCCAAAGCTCAATGGTGTTCACCCGGTCCCGCACAGCCAGGTTGGCGAACAGTAAAATTTGCTCCAGGCCGTTATTGAGAATAGAGCCCAAAGACAAAATGAACAGGAACACCACCACCGACATAATGCCCGGTAAGGTAATGTGGACGAGCTTTCTCATGGCTCCCGCGCCATCGATGGACGCGGCCTCGTAAAGGGTGGGATCTATGTTGGAAAGGGCTGCCATGTAAAGGATGGTGCCCCATCCCATTTCCTTCCACACCTGGCTGATGAGCAGGGTGGGAATAATGGTGTCGGGATTGGTTAAAAAGTCCACATAATAGGTGCCGTCTCCCCGCAGAGCGCCTAAAATTTGATTGATAATCCCGGAATTCCCCAAAAGGGCATAGAACACAGAATAAATGACCACCCAGCTAAAAAAATGCGGAATATAAACGACCGACTGCAGCACCTGGCGGTACCTTTTACTTCCCAGTTCGTAAAGGAACAGCGCCAGCAAAATGGGAAACAGGGTGGTAACGGCAATGCGCAGCACACTTAAATAAATGCTGTTTCCAATGACCCCCAGGATTTCCCTGTTTTGGAAAATGTTTCGGAAATGCCGGAACCCCACCCATTCGCTTCCCCAAATCCCCTGGGCGATCTTATAATCTTTAAAAGAGACCACCGTCTGCATGAAAATGGGATAATAGCTGAACAGCACCATGCACACCATGGGCACGAGAAGCAGACAGTAAATGAACCAATAACGCTTTACCCGCCTGACGGCCTTTTCCTTCAGGGACAGCTGAATTCCTCCTGCCAGCAAGGAGACCAGCGCCGCCACCAAAAGCGAAAGACCCATTTCATAAACCTGGTAAAAGTGCTGTTGGTTCCCCATTCTGTCGGTAGCCAGCATGCCGGAAGGAGTGATGGCCATGCCGTAATAGGCAGCGGTCAAGGCGCTCCAGGCAAATAGGACAAAGCCAAAAGCATAGGCTGGCTTTTTCTTTCCAAAAGAGACTGCCAGCAATATGGCCAGCAGCACAAGGGCAAGGACTACCAGCACTGCGAAAGCCACAATCACCGTAGAGGGGACTTCTATGGTAAAAGGCTTTTTTCCCGCCTGGCCATACAGGGTTCGCTGGCCCATCACCAGCATAAACAAAAGGTCTATGCCCTTTAAAGGGATAAACACACTGGCCCGGGGCTCTGTGTAAGTGACCTGGTCGGCAAATAGCAAGATCAGCACATTCAAAACCAGAAGCCCGGCCACCAATACCGATTTAAACCGTATGTTGTCGGATTCCATAATCCGCATACCAACAGACCGCTTTTCCCGTGCCGCCGCGGCTGTCCTTTCCATACGCAATTCCTCCCTTTCCCTGTGAATCGCCGGTCTGCCGGCGTAAAAGATTCCCAGGTATAGAATAGCCCATTTCTTTTCTCTTTTCTATGGGATATTTCGTTTTAATCCGGGAGAAACCCGCTATTTTCACAGGTTTTTTTCCATTGGTTTCAAGGGGATTTTTGGTGTTTTCCAAATAGGTAAAAAACATTTTCTTGGTTTATTTCGTATTTTATGAAATTTTTTTGAAGATTTTTCAGGAAAATCTACGGGAAAATATCAAAAACGATTCTAAATTTTGGAAAAATATTTTTCTATTTTGCTAATAATTCAGAGGATATCCGATTGTTTTCCTTGATTTCTTTTTTTAAAATTGGTGGATCTATATATCTATAGGCATAAAAAATTAGAGGTCTTCACACCTTGTTTTTCTCCCGGTTTTTTGATAAAGTTTGTGTTGCAATTATCAACACAGCAAAGAAGGGGAGCCTTATGTTCTGCAGAAACTACATGCTGAAAATGTACGATTCCCAAAATGAGATCATGGCTTTCCCCAGCAACGGCTACGAGGCTATGATCGAACACACCCACGATTTTATAGAATTGGTATATATTGTAAGCGGTACCCCCACCCACTGCATCAAGGGAAAGCATATTCCCCTGAAAAAAGGAGACATGTTTGTGATTGCCACAAACGATTCCCATTCTATGACCCCTTCCGACCCGCCCGAGCAATGCCAGTGGATCAACTGTATTGCCAGCCACGCTCTGTTCCCGCCAGAGCTTTTGGCGTTGAACCCCACTCAACATATCAATTTTACCCTCCAGCCGGACATCATCTTCCTGGTAAACCAGCTGGTGGAGGAATACCATATTCAAAACCCTTATTTTCAAGAGATTATGCGGGGCCACTTTTCCACCCTGCTGTATAAATACCACCGAGCCAGCCAAATTCAGGAATATGCCAACCGGGTAAATGGCAAAACCCAAAAGGACCTTTATATTCACCAGGTCACGGAATACATCCGCCAGAACTACCAGAAGAAGATCTATCTGAAAGACATTTCCCAGGCGGTAGGAATCAGTATTGGCTATATGAATAAGATTTTTCGGGAGGAACGAGCCACTACCCCCATCGAATACCTGAATATTTGCCGGATCTCTATCGCCTGCCATCTTCTGGTAAACAGCGACGCCTCCATCTCCGAGATCTGTGAACAGGTGGGCTTTCACGACATGAAATTTTTCTACACCATGTTCAAACGACAAAACGGCATTTCTCCCGGTGTTTACCGGAAAATGAACCGCGTAAAATCTCCCTTATAACCTGCCCGCCCTCTGTCTCCCGAAAAAAGCCGGAACGGCAGTTCGTCTTGAACTGCCGTTCCGGCTTTTCCTTTTTATGGGAAGGTGCCACATCGACTCCCTGCCGTTTCGCGTCAACCACAGGCCGCTTTGAACTCATTCCACACCTTCATGTGTTCGTCCCAAGCTTCGGCAGAAATATTGCCGATCATTTCCATGTCTTCCGCCTGAAAGTCCTCAGGCAAGGTTAAAAACTCCCGATATTCTTCCGAAATCAGACTATCTGCCTCTTTGTTGGTACAGTAATAGCCCATATACTCAAAGCATTGGACAGAAATTTCCGGCCTCAAAATATAATCGATAAACCGGTACGCCGCTTCGGCGTTGGGAGCTTTGGCGGGAATAAATTGAGCCATCACCCCAAAGCCAATGCCCTCCTTCGGATACACCACCTGTAGTTCCGGATTCGTCAGCTTTGCTGTGGTCACCTGGGAGGTATACATCACTGCAGCGCTGACCTCCCCGGAAATCAAATCGTCCTGGAGGTTATCGTCCTTAATCAGCCGGATATTGGGAGCCAGCTCCAGAAGCTTTTCCCCGGCGGCCTTGATTTTCTCCGGGTCTTCCGTATTATAGCTTTCCCCCAGCACCTTCAAGGCCATACCGTCGATCACTCGGGTGCTGCCAATAATCCCTACTTCGCCCTTCAGACCCTGATCCCAAAGGTCTTCATAGCCGGTGATTGTTAAATCAACCCGGGCAGGATCGTAAACAATAGTCTGCACTCCGGCCCCATAAGGCACAGTGTATTCATCTTGCGGGTCGTAAAACTGGCCCTGGTAAACGGGATTGATATTTTTGAAATTGGGGATCTTTTCCTTTTCCAGCTTCTGCACCAAACCCTCGGAAATGGCTGTTTCTATAATGTAGTCGTCGGCAATGATCACATCGTAATCGCCGCCCTCTGCCGCTTCCAGCTTAGAAAGCATAGTTTCGTCTGTGTCGAAATTTACATAGTTGAGCTTTATCCCGGTTTCCTCTGTAAAACCGTCCAGCACCTCCTGGGGGAACATCCCCTCCCAGGTGTAAAGGTTCAGCTGGCCGTTTCCAACGGCACTCTCCCCAGTCTTGCTCTGGCAACCTGCAAAAAACGGAACCGCCAGCAAAAGAGCCAAAGCGCAGGCAAAAAATTTTTTCATGAAATGACCTTCTCCTTTTTTATTCTTTAAACTGGTAAACCACGAGAATCGCTTCCAGCTTTTGGAGCCGTAAGGGGGCTTTTACAAACGGCTGGACATCAGGGTGTTGACCAGGGTGGCAACGCCGTCAAACAGGAAACAACAGCCCAAGAACACCACAAAGCTGCTCATCAGTTCAAAAGGATTGAAAATAACCACAATACTGAGAACGGCCAAAGCCAAAGCGACCAGAAAGAAAATCCACCATTTCTCAAAGCCCAGAGCCTTCATGTCCAAAGATTTTTTGGCGGCAGTAAAGCTGTCGACCAAGAGGTAGACCCCCAGAGAGATGGGAATAAGGGAAACCACAACCTGGGGAAACACCAAAAGGCACAGCCCTAAAACTCCCAGCAAAACTCCCGCAAATAAGTCAAAGCGCCGGCCATAGGCATCCTCGCCCTTAAAGTAGGACCAAATGCGCACGCCGCCGTAAAGCAGCGTCACGGCTCCTACAAGGACACAGAAAAGCTTTAAGGAAACCCCGGGGAAAAGGATCAAAAGAGCCCCCAGGATCAGGTAAAGCACCGAGGTGACAAAAAGGCTGTTGCGAATACTTTTCCGCATAGAAAAGGCTCCTTTCTTTTCTGTTAAATTTTTTGTCAGGAAAGTTCTTTTTTCGAGTCTCTTTTCTTGGGTGTCCGTCCCAAAAAGGCCGCCAAGCCGCACAGCAGCAGCGTTGCCGCAAACATTAAGGTGCACAGGGCATTTATTTTTGGGGTGACCCCCGTTTTCATTTGGGTATAGATCTTTAAAGGCAGGGTATTGGTATTCACCCCGGTCACAAAAACGCTGATAATCACATCGTCCACGCTCATGGCGAAGGCCAACAGCATGCCCGAAACAATGGCAGGAAGCAACAAGGGCAAGGTGATATCGAAAAACACTCTCACCGGGGAAGCTCCCAAGTCCGCCGCCGCTTCCTCCAAGCTTTTGTCCATACCCACCAACCGAGCCTTTACCAACATATACACATAGGGAATGCAAAAAGCCGTATGGGCAATGATCAGAGTGGTCATGCCGAAGGGCAGGCCTAAAAGGGAGAAGAAGGCCAAAAATACCATTCCCAAAATGATTTCCGGAATCATGATCGGCAGGGTGGAAATATATTCCACAGCCCCTTTGGTGCGGAATTTCACCTTTGTCATGCCATAGGCCCCCAAGGTACCCACAACTCCGGCACACAAGCTGCTGGCCGCCCCCAAAACCAAGGTGTTTCCAAGAGCCTCGAACATGGCGGAATCCCGGAACAGCTCCCTATACCATTTTAAGGAAAAGCCCGACCAAACCGAGCTGATCTTGCTTTCGTTAAAGGAATAAACGATCACCAACAGAATTGGCACATACATCAGCGCCAATAAAAAGCCCAAATAAACCTGGGGCAGTCTGGTACGGTTTTTCAACGCTCACACCAACCCTTCCAGTTCTTTCACGCCGGAAATCTTCCGGTATAAGTAGATCATCACGCTGGTAAGGGCCAGCAGGATAACAGAAAGGGAGGCGGCAAAAGGCCAATTGTGGGCCTTCATCAACTGGTCCTGAATGAGGTTCCCCACCAGGATCACTTTATTGCCGCCCAAAATGTCGGCGATAAAGAACAGTCCCATAGAGGGCACAAAGGTAAGCACCACGCCGGAAAGCAGTCCGGGCAGGGTGAGCTTCAAGGTGACGGTGAGAAAAGCTTTCCACGGAGAAGCCCCCAGGTCTCGGGCCGCCTCTACCAGGCTAAAATCCAGCTTTTCCGCACTGGAATACACCGCGAAGATCATAAAGGGCAAAAGGGCGTACACCATGCCCACCACCACAGCGGGATACGTGTATAGCAGCTTTAAGGGCTCTTCTGTCACGTGCAGCGCGTTCAAAAGCTTGTCCAGCACACCGCCCGCCCGGAAAATGATAATCCATCCGTACAGCCGAATAAGCGAACTGGTCCAGAAGGGGATCATCAAAAGCATGGTCACCCTCTTCTTCCACTTTCCTGTTAGCTTTGCCATAAAATAGCCGAAGGGGTACCCAATAGCCACGATCAACAGGGTGCTCACCACCGCCAGCTTTATAGATTCCCAAAAAGTCTTTAAATAAATAGGTTCTCCAATATCCTGGTAATTTTTCAGGGTAAGCTCCGGCAATATGCCCCAGGTTTCCGCCCTGGTCAAAAAGCTGAGCACCACCATATAGATCATGGGTCCCAGCACAAACAGCAGTGTAAAAAGGTAAAGAGGCAGCACCGTGAGAACCTGACCTTTAAACCACTTTTTCTTTTTCCCCATATGCTTCACTGGTTTTCCTCCTCCAGGTCTACCGGGCAGGCATGCTCCGGCTCCCATACCACGCGGACTTTATCCCCCGGCTCCAGTTTGGAATCTATCCCATGGCGGCTGCAAATAAATTCTACCTGGTCGGAAAGCTCTACCGCCACCCGCAGCATGCCGCCGGAAAAGCTTTTTTCTTTAACCGTGCCCGCCAATCCCTTTTCTGCTCCTTTTTCCAGCCGGGCCTGCTCGCCGCGCACCGCCAAGGTGACAGGCTGCCCGGGCGTGAAACTTCTCCCCCTGCTGTGAAAACTTTCTTGGCCGGCGGTGCTGGAAAAGACTACCGTCTCCTCCTGGATGCTTTCTACTGTGCCATACACAATATTGGCGCTGCCCACAAATTTTGCCACATAAGAGGTTTTTGGGGTTTCATACACCTCTGCGGGCGTCCCGATCTGTTGGAACCGGCCATCTAACATCACCGCAATACGGTCCGACATAGTCAGCGCTTCTTCCTGGTCGTGGGTAATATAAATAAAGGTGATCCCAAGCTTTTTTTGCAGCCGTTTCAGCTCCTGCTGCATCTGCCTGCGCAGCTGCAGGTCTAAGGCGCCCAAGGGCTCGTCCAGCAAAAGCAGCTTCGGGCGGTTGATCAGCGCCCGGGCAATGGCCACCCGCTGCCGCTGCCCTCCGGAAAGCTCCGAGGGCATCCGTTTTTCGTAACCCGTGAGCTGGACCAGGGAGAGCATCTTTTTTACTTCTTCCCGAATTTCCTCCTTCGGCCGCTTTCGAATTTTTAGCCCATAGCCAATATTGGCCTCCACATTCATATGGGGGAACAAGGCGTAATTCTGGAATACCGTATTTACATCCCGGCGGTTGGGCTCGGCCGCTGTCATGTCTTGACCGTCCAGCAAGACATGACCCTCGTCAGGGGTCTCCAGTCCGGCAATGATGCGCAGGGTAGTGGTTTTCCCACATCCGGAGGCCCCCAGCAAAGTGATAAATTCCCCTTGCCGAGCCGTGAGGTTTATCCCGTTTAACACGGGGATTCCGGAAAAGCTTTTCCGAATATTTTGAAGGCTTAAAATAATATCTTCCATAACTAGGCCGCTTTCCGGGGGAGGCGTATTGCACCAGCCCCTTTGAATGTATACTTTTTCAGTATATTTTCGCTTTTTTGATTATAATTCTCTACGTTCCCTTTGTCAAGAACAAAGAGGTCCTATTCTCCTTTTTCCGAGAGAATAGCACCGGCGGCCGTGAAAGGGCCCGGCGTTTCTGTGCCGGGCCCTTGAAAAGGATTCAAAAAACAGAGCGTCGGCAGCCCTTTTCAGGTATCGCCTTCCAGCTCTTTCAGCTGTTCAATTTCTTTGCGGTCCACCTTGATCTTGCCGTCCCGCAAAAGCTTTACCTCGCTCACCTTAAACACCTTGGGGGCCGCCTCCGGGTCTTTATCCAAACGGATGGTCAGCCTTCCGGTAAGCAGGTTTTGGTCAATGACCACGCCCTTCCCCTCCGGCGTGGAAACCAAAGCGTTTACCTTCGGCGTTGTACGCAGCAAATCCTGGTAAGCCTCTTGCTCATATTTCAGGCAACACATCAGGCGGCCGCAGGTACCGGAAATTTTTACCGGGTTTAACGAGAGCCCCTGTTCCTTTGCCATTTTAATGGAAACCGGCTGGAAGCCTCCCAAAAAGGAACCGCAGCAGAAGGGCCTGCCGCAAATGCCAATCCCTCCCAGCATTTTCGCTTCGTCCCGCACGCCAATTTGCCGCAGCTCAATGCGGGTGCGGAACAAACTGGCCAGGTCTTTTACCAGTTCCCGGAAATCTACTCTGCCATCGGCGGTAAAGTAAAATAATATTTTACTGTTGTCAAAAGTATATTCCACATCTACCAGCTTCATTTCCAACCCATGCTCCGCGATCTTCTTTTCGCAGGCCACAAAAGCACTTTTTTCCTTTTTCCTGTTTTCTTCCGCTTTTTTCAGGTCCTCCTCGCTGGCTTTCCTCAACATTTTTCGCAAGGGCTGAACAATGCTTTCCTCTGCTACTTCCCGGTTTTCTATGGTGGTTTCCCCACATTCTACTCCCCGGGCGGTTTCCACAATTACCATTTCTCCCTTTTTTACCTTTTCTCCCGCCGGGTCAAAATAATATACTTTTCCTGTATTTTTAAAACGCACGCCGATCACTTCGGCCATAGCGTTCCTCCTTTCTCTTACCTTTCTGAAGAAAGGTAAGGCCAAAGACTTTTATTCCGTCTCCCATTTCTGCTGGGTTTTTCCTTTCTCCTCGA
>CANSKS010000051.1 GCA_947647615.1 uncultured Neglectibacter sp. | reverse complement strand
TCTGCCCCTGCCACAGACTTGGCCCGGAATTCCTTGGAATTCCGGGCTTTTCTCGCGCTTTCGGTTGGTGGTATGCGGTCTAGTTTACCGTTCTCTATGGCGTGTATTTTGCTCTTTTTTCGCATCCGGTGCCATCCGTTTCTAACCTTTCCGTCTGGCACAGCATCAATAAATTATCAAAAATCTGCGGTTGCTCTCCCCTCTCACATTGGCTCTGATTAAAAATTGAACCCATCTGTGACTCCTTGCAGGCGGGTTGTGTCTTTTTTGACGTAGTACATTTCCGTGATTTGTGAGGTGCTGTGGTCCATGAGGTCGGCTATCTGCTTGAGCGAAAGAGCCATGAGGGTTCCATCTGGCTGGCGGATGCCGTTTACCAAGAAACTTCCGAATGTGAGTCTAAGACTGTGGAGGCCCTTTTGCTCTATGCCTGCGGCCTTCAAAATTCTGTAGTACCTCTTGCGGGAGTTCACCGGGCGGGTATAGCCGCCCTTCGCGTCGCTCACAATGGGCGCTGTGGGGCCGAAATCGCGTTCTTGCGCAGTTTCTCTACCGCCTGCATTGCGGCCTGATTCAGGCGGCACAAAGCGTTCGCGGCGGCGAACGCTTGCGCTTCTGCTGGTGGCTGTTTTCGTCTTGCCGACTTTGACTTCTCTGCCCGGCTCGAAATCTACACCGTCCCGTTTGCAGACCTCCTTGACATTCTGGCGCGCTTCTAGGTATCGGTCCTCCAGATTGATATCGCTATTGAGCAATCCCAGTAATTCCTTGATACGCAAACCAGTATTCAGCATGAGGATGTAAGCTGCTGGCTGCTGGTACTTAGGCTTGCCGTTATTGAATTTGCTGAATGCCTCAGCTTTGAATTTCTCTATTTCCTTTGGTGTGAACACTGTAATCGTTTCCTGTGCGGGCAGGTCTTCCTTATTCTGAGCTGCCATGAAATTCGACTTCTTTATCATGGGGACGCTGTTCATGGGGTTCTTCGCCAGAATTTCCTGCTAGGTCAAGTAGCGAAAATACTCATTGAGGGCGATGTACACCTTTTTCATTGTGGTATAGGCGTACCCCTCTCCCATCCAGCAGTTCAACACTTCCTTAAGGTCTGCTGTTGTGATGCCACCTACAATTTTCTTTCCGAGCAGAGGAAAAATTTGGTGTCCTACCGTACATTCCACAGTGGTCATAGGTGGTGCCAGAAAAAAATTTGCGCTTACGTTCCCCTTTCTCATCCATGTACCACACTGTACCGCCCCAGCGGTCATCTGTACGCTTAAAGGCTTTTCCGTTCGTCAATAACTTCTTCTGAGCCATCTGTCAGCCATCCTTTCTCAGCCGTACATAATATTTAGATAAAAGACTGCTTTCCGAAACAGCGAACCGGCAAAAACCAGTAACCTGGACATGTTGAACGCAGTGCTGTACGTAGTAGAAAATGGGTGCAAATGGCGGGACCTGCCCAAAGAATATGGGAACTGGCACGTGATCTATATCCGGGTAAACCGCTGGGCGAAAAAATGTGTTTTGCAAGCGGCGTTTCTGCGTTTGCAGCAGCTGGGGATCATTCAAATAAAAGTGAATGTGGTAAGTCTGGACTCCACCTGCATTAAGGTGCATCCCGACGGAATGTGCGCTTTGAAAAAAGAGATCCTCAGCCATTGGAGGACACGAAGCGGCTGGAATACCAAACTTCATATGGTCGCCGCATCTGATTGAGATGGGGTAATGTTCTCATTGTCTGCTGGAAACTGCGGCGATGGTCCGGAAGGCCGCGCTCTTTTACAGCAGCTTGGTTATATTCCAGTCGTCCCGCCAAAAAGAAGGCGCAAAAATCTTTGGAATTATGATAATCAGCTGTACAAGCAGCGCAATCAGGTTGAAAGGCTTTTTCGCCGTATCAAACGCTTTCGCTGCATTTTCACCCGCTATGATAAACTGGATGTTATCTTTTCTGTCTTTCCCTATTTAGCGCTTATTGTCGATGCGCCTATGTAAATACAACCCAGGTAAACCACAATCATCCTCAGTAACGCATAAAAAGCAATCCCTTCTCCAAAGCAAGCCAGAGCATGGACATACGTGGGACAAGGAAGCCGTTGCAGAGGGCGCATCTGAAAGGCAGCGCCCCACGGCCTTGACGCAGGATAGCGTCTGCCAGTGGCAGACAAACCGTGAGCTGTGCGCCCGAAGTCCCTCCTATTACTCCATATTTCCTGCTATTTATTGCAGAGGTAATAGTAAACGCGTTTGGACAGTCCTCGGATAAAAATAGAGTTGCCAGAAAAAATTGGAAATGGTATAATATCCAAGGTAGCGTTCGGAAATCCGCCCCCCGCAGAGTTATGGGGGGCTTTCCAACGTTAGTTTTAAAAAGCTGCGGAAAGGCATGATGAATATGGTACGAAAAGGCTTCCTTTTGTTGGCGACAGGCCTGCTTTTTTTGTTGACAGCCTGCAGCGGGGGGCAACCCCAGTCACAGGAGGTGGGAGAGGACCCTTACCGGACGATAGCGCTGACCGTTTGGGGGGCGGAGGAAGACGAGCAGCTGCTTGAGGAGCTTTTCGCCTCCTTTGAAAAGGAGTACGCAGACCAGGCGGATTTTCAAATCACCTTCCACCCCCAGGGGGAATCCGGCTGTAAGGATGCGCTGCTGGCCGACCTGGAGGGCGGTGCAGACGTGTTTGCTTTTGCGGACGATCAGTTGGCCGCTCTGGCTGCTGCCGGGGCATTGGTCCCCATTGAGGAAGCTGCCGATATCTGTAGCGCTAATCTTACCGCCGCCGTAGACGCTGCCAGCGTGGACGGCGATCTTTACGCCTATCCGTTGACAGCAGATAACGGTTATTTCCTGTACTATAACAAGGCTGTCTTTTCCGAGGAGGATATTCTCAGTCTGAACCGCATGGTGGAGGTTGCTGCCCAGGCCGGGCAGGTGGTCACTATGGACTGGACTTCTGCCTGGTATGTATACGCCTTTTTCGGCAATACCGGTCTTGAGGTGGGGCTGAATGACGATGGCATCACCAATACTTGCACTTGGAACAGCGCCGATGGCCCTATCCGCGGGGTGGATGTGGCCCAGGCCATGCTGGATATTGCCGCCAGCCCTGGCTTTTCCAGCCGGACGGATGAGGAATTTCTGGCTGGAGTGCGGGACGGCGCCGTAGCGGCAGGGATCAGCGGCGCGTGGAACGCATTGGCCATTGAGGAGGCATGGGGAGAAAATGCCGGTGCGGCAAAGTTGCCCACCTTTACCTGTGCGGGGCAGCAGGTACAGATGGCATCCTTTTCCGGGTGCAAGCTTATCGGCGTCAACGCCTATTCTCAAGAACCCCAGTGGGCTATCCGGCTGGCGGAGTGGCTGACCAACGAGAGCAGCCAAGCCCGCCGTTTTGCCCTGCGGGGGCAGGGCCCCTCGAATATCCGCGCGGCCAATTCCCCGGAGGTTCAGGCCTCTCCGGCCATTGCCGCCCTGCTGGCCCAGTCGGAATTCTCCCAGCTCCAGCGAGTGGGGGGGAAGTTCTGGGATCCGGTGACGGAGTTTGCTACCAATATGGCTCAGGGGAACCCCGGCGGCGTCCCGCTGCAGGAGCAGTTGGACCGGTTGGCAGAGGAGGTCTCAGCCAGGTGATGGGACAGGAAAAACATTTCGGGGGGGAATTATTATTATGAAAGGCAGGCTTACCTTACAGCAGCGGCTTATTCTGCCCATTGTTTTACTGGGGCTGATAACGTTGCTGTCCAATGTGCTGGCGGTTTTCAGTGTCAACAACGTAAACGCCAGCGCCGGAACCATTGTAGACGAATATATGGCCGGAGAAACCAGGCTGGAGGAGATCCGGCGCTCCATGATGAACATACACAGGCTGGCCCTCTCCCACATTGTGGCGGCTGACCACAGCACTATGATACGCCTGGTCCAGGAAATAAAAGATGAGGAAGCTCAGCTGGATCAGCGATTGGATGATTATGCACCCTTTGTCCCCCAGGAGGAGATGGAGGAGTACCAGGCCCTTCTAGAGGATTACGATGCTTTCAAGCACGCCCTGGTAAAACTGGTGTGTGCCAGCGCGGACAGCAAAACTCAAGCAGCCTACGCTATAGCCAACGGGGATGTGGCCTCCTGGGACAGTGCGGCAGAAGAGTGCATTGATGTTCTTTACGCCTCTGCCAGCGCCCAGGCGGCAGAGGCCCGCCAGCACCTGTTCCTGGTGTACCTTACAGCCCTGATTATCAGCGTCTGCACCTTGGGGGCCGGGATAACCCTAGTAGTAGCGGCTTTCCGCATTGTGAAAAAGTATGTAATAGCGCCCATCCACCAGGCCATGGGCACATTGCAAAGCAGCTCCCTCCGGCTGGGAGATGTGGTGGGCCGGGTACGGGAGCGCATCCAAAGCTCTAGCGGCAGTGTACGGGCCCTTTCCAGCCTGACAAAGGAGCTTTCTGCCGCCCTGGAGGAGGTATCCGGCAGCGCTGGATCTATCAGCAGCAGCGCCACTGGCACTCAAGGGGATGCCCAGAGCATGGCGGAGGAATGCGCCGCCATTGCCGCCTATTCCATGGAAATGCGGGACCGGGCCGAGAAAATAGAGGCCAGCGCCCGGGAGAATATGGATGCGGTCCGGACCCGGACGGAGGAGATAATGTCCCAGTTGAACAGCGCCATTGAAAAGAGCAAGAGCGTAGAGGAAATCAGCGCCCTCACTGGAGACATCCTCTCCATTTCCTCTTCCACAGATCTAATTGCCATCAACGCCGCTATCGAAGCTGCCCGAGCCGGAGAGGCGGGTCGGGGCTTTGCGGTGGTGGCCCAGGAGATCCGCAGCCTGGCCGATTCTTGTGCGGAAACGGCAGGCCATATCCAGCAGGTAAACGGGATAGTTACCAGTGCAGTGGACTACCTCTCCGGCAGCGCTCAGGAGCTGGTGAACTATTTGGGTCATGTGGTACTGGAGCAATTCCGGCACTCGGCCCAATCGGGCAAGCAGTATCGGGATGACGCCATCTATATTGAGGACACCATCAAGGCCTTCAACAGCCGGGTCGAGCGGCTACGGACCGCTATGGATGAGATAGCGGGGTCTATCTCCAACATTTCCGACGCTATCGGTCACGCGGCGGAAGGGGTCAATGGCGCGGCGGGCAGTACTCAGGAGCTGGTAAGAGACATGGCAGGCATTACCGAGGGAATGGCCGCGAATCAAGAGGTTGTAGGAGAGCTGCAAAACCAGATGGAGGCTCTGGAAAACCTGTAAATAATTTGGGCGTGTTCTTCGTTTTCCAATGCAAGTTTTGAGCCCTGTACCAGAGCCGCGTTCTCATGGAAATCATCGTATAGCATCAAAAGCAACTTGTAGCATGCGTTCTAAGAAAACTTGTGGCTTACGGCACGGAAAACTGGTTGTTTTATGTCTGCTCATGCTTTTTCCAAACGTTCGCCTGCGAACGTTTCTCCACCACCCAAAACCGTGTGCCGAGGGGTGAGCGAGTGCCAGTGGCGACCGTTCAGTGCCGTTCTCAGCTGCCGCTTCGGTCGTGTTGGACGTGTGCCACCGGCACACAACACCCGAGCCGGCAGGCGAGAGGAGTCCTTCTGCCCCTGTCAAAGTGCCGTAGACGTGAGTGTCTACGGCACTTGCTTTTTTTTGCTATATTCTGGCGTATGTTTGGGTGGATATCAGAAAGTGATTTGCACTTGCGTTTTCTATTTTTGAAAATTTCCACTCAAAAGCCCCTTGACTCTACAATAATTGCAAGGTTTATGCTACAATAAACCAAGCAAATAGGGGGCAATCCACATGGAGAAAGACTTGACTACAGGTAGTGTTGGCAAGGCAGTTGTACGGTTTTCCCTGCCGTTTCTGCTGTCCTATTTTTTGCAGACTCTCTACGGTATGGCAGACCTGTTCATCATCGGGCAGTATAACGGTGTGGAAAGTATCACCGCGGTATCGATCGGCAGTCAGGTTATGCACATGCTTACGATGATGATCGTGGGGCTGTCTATGGGGGCTACCGTCATGATCGGCCGGGCAGTAGGGTCACGGGACATGGGAAAAACCGCTGCCACCGTTGGCAATACAGTTACTCTTTTCATGCTGCTGTCTGTATTGTTAACGGCGGTATTGATCTTTGCGGTTAGGCCTATCACGGCAATCATGTCTACACCGGACGAGGCGATTTACGGCACAGTCTCTTACCTTAAAATCTGCTTTATTGGCATCCCGTTTATCACAGCCTACAACATCATCAGCTCCATTTTTTGGGGTATGGGCGATTCCAAAAGCCCCATGTATTTTATCGCGGTGGCCTGTGCCGCTAATATCGCCCTGGATTACCTCTTTATCGGAGGGCTGCACCTGGGCGCGGCCGGAGCTGCGCTGGGCACCATGCTTTCCCAGGCTATTAGCGTTTTGGTATCCCTGGCCGTGATTTTCCGTAAAAAAACCGTCATCCGGCTCTCTCCAGACGACTTTAAGCCCCATGGAGAAACCATGAAAGCCTTGCTGAAAATCGGCGTCCCTGTGGCGCTGCAGGAAAGTTTTATCCAAATTTCGTTCATCGTTATTACCATTATCGCTAACCAGCGGGGGTTGAACGACGCCGCAGCTGTAGGGATCGTTGAGAAGCTCATTGGTATCCTGTTCCTTGTTCCGTCCTCCATGCTGTCCACTGTATCCGCCTTGGCATCCCAAAACCTAGGGGCCGGGGAACATGGGCGTGCCCGGCAAACTTTACGCTATGCCATCCTTATTGTTGTGAGCTGGGGAATTTTTGCAGTCGTGATGATGCAGCTAGCTGCAGAGCCTTTCGTCAGCTTGTTCGTCGATGGTACACAGCCCGGCAGTATAGAAGTAGTGCGGTTAGGCGGTCAGTATGTGCATAGCTATGTGTGGGATTGCTTATTTGCGGGGATCACCTTCAGTTTCAGCGGGTATTTTTGCGCCTACGGCCTGTCCATGATTCCTTTCCTGCACAACTGCTTGTCTATTGTCTGCGTGCGGATACCATTGTCCTGGCTGCTTTCCCGGCGCTTTCCCCACAACTTATTTCCCATGGGGATGGCCTCCCCTGCGGGATCGCTGTTTTCGGTCTTTATCTGCGTGGGCGTTTATGTTTGGATGCTGAAAGGTCCGAAAATCCAGGCACAGATAGGAGGGGAAACCTATGGCAAAAGAAGGACTGTTGCCAATCGGTGAGATGGCAAAGCTGTCTCATATCAGCGTCGGCTCGTTGCGACATTATGAAAAGCTGGGGCTTCTTACACCGGAGTACGTCGATGAAAACTCTGGTTACCGGTATTACAGCATCCGCCAATTTGAATGCCTGAATACCATACGCTATCTCCGTGTCCTGGGCATGCCGCTGCCGGAAATAGCAGGGTTTATGAAAAACAGGAACCTGGGGAAAATTCAAGAAATGCTTTGTCAGCAAAAGGCAGAGGTAGCCCGCAGACGAGAGGAACTGTGGCGGGTGGAGCATAAAATCGACAACCGGCTGCAACAAATTCAGACTGCGTTGTCTTCTGAAAAGGATAGGATAACACTGAAAAACCTGCCGCCTCGGCGTATTGCCTGGCTGCGTACGGACCTTTCCATCGAATCCTACCACGACCCAGAGTTTGAGGCGTCTATCTGCCAGTTGGAGCAGCGGCAGGAGGAGGCCGTAGTGTTCTTGGGTAAGGTGGGGGTAGGGATACCGGAAGAGTGGCTGAAGGCCGGCAAATACGACCGCTATGGCATGGTGTTCCTCATCCTGGACGAAGAAGACCAGTATACCGGGGACGTGGAAGAACTGCCCGGGGAAACCTGCGCCACAATATGTTTCCAGGGCAGCCACATGGATGCCCCGGCTCATTACGAAAGGCTTTGCGGCTATATTGCGCAGCAGGGGTGGAAGATCGCCGGGTTTTCTAAGGAAGTCACCCTGATAGACTTTGGCTTTACCAATGACCTGGAGCAGTTTGTGACAGAGATTCAGATACCGGTTTTAAAGTGAAGGTAAAGCACACTCCCTTTGTTTAGCGGCGCAGATACTGTATTTTCTTTTTTGGCTATTATAGAATTAAAAATTTGAAAGGGGCATACAGCATGAGCGACATATATGACTACCCTGAGATCTATGACGAACGTTTTACAGACAGGGCAAATCAAGTTTACAAGCAGCACTATATAAAAATGCTGGGGGAGAAAAATATTCATTCTGTACTGGACTGCAGTTTTGGCACAGGTTGTTTGACGTTCCCACTTGCAGAGCTTGAATACCAGGTGTCGGGTTCGGATATAAGCGTTCCTATGCTGAACCGGGCCGCTGAAAAAGCAAAAATAAAGGGACTTGAAATCGAGCTGAAGCAATGCGATTTCCGAGAACTGTCAAGCCACTTTGCACAGCAGTTTGACTGTGTCATGAGCACAGGAAATGCCCTGGCCCATGTTGTGAATATGGATGTCATCAAGACGATTCACGAGATGGATAAATGCATAAAGCCCGGCGGTTATCTTTATTATGACAGCCGGAACTGGGAGAAGAGTCTGCAAGATGCCGCGAGGTTTCAGATCGGCCAGCCCTTTTACCGGGCAGATGATGTGCGGGTCGGATATGTGCAGGTATGGGACTATCATGCGGATGGTTCGATCACAATAAATATCTTACAGAGCTACGAAAAGGATGGCAGGATTTTTGACAAAAAAGAGTTTCAAGAATATTTGCATCCTTTTTCATTGGGACCGGTGAAAGCCGAATTAGATAAAATGGGATATACCCAAATCCAAGTCAGGCCTTTTCCTTGGCTTGAAGACAGGAGCTTTGAAGAAATTGGCTGGTATTGTTTGCTGGCAAAAAAGCCGCGTCCCGTGGATCTGCCCTTTCAGCCGGCCAGCTGAAAGGGTGGAGAAAATTCAATCTTTTATGATGACATTCAATGCCATATGGGAAAATTTCCTCTAAAAGAGTACAATAGGGTCATAATTTTTTAGGGAGGCCCTTGCTATGAAAGAGAGAATTTTGACTACCACGCACCTTTCCAGTTATGAAGATTTCCTGCGCACCGAGGAACGGGCTCCGGCTACAGTCGAAAAGTATATTCGTGATACCCGTTCTTTTCTCGTTTGGCTGGACGGCAGGCCGGTGACGAAGGAACGAACTGTACAATGGAAAGAACGGCTTTTAGCCCAGGGGTTAAGCCCGGCCACGGTGAATGCCAAGCTTTCGGCGCTCAACGGCTTGTTTCAGCTGCTGGGCTGGGATGGTTATCGGGTGAAATTTTTAAAGGTCCAGCGGAAGATCTTCCGGGACAGCAGCCGGGAGCTGACCCGGGCCGAATACAGCAGCTTGGTTCAGACGGCTTTGAGGCAGGGCAAGGAATGGCTTGCGTTGGTAATGGAAACAATTTGCGCCGCTGGTATCCGGGTGTCTGAGGTGCACTTTATCACCGTGGAGGCTGCCGCGGCAGGCCAGGCGAGAGTGTCCCTTAAGGGGAAAATAAGGGAGATCATTCTCCCGGGTAAGCTCTGCCGGAAGCTGCTTAAATATGCTCGGAAAAAGAAAACCGACTCTGGCGAGATCTTCCTCGCCAAAGACGGAAACAGAATCTCACGCCACAAAATTTGGCGTGAGATGAAAACACTATGCGAAAAAGCCGGGGTAAAAACATCCAAGGTGTTTCCTCATAACCTGCGCCATCTGTTCGCAACGCTGTTTTACCAGGCTACCCGGGATATCGTAAGGCTGGCAGACGTGCTGGGCCACAGTTCTGTCAACACCACGCGACTTTACATTATGACCACCGGCGCAGAACACATCCGGCAACTGGACCGGTTAAAATTAGTCTGCTGAAACAGAATGTGCCTTCTGCTTCAGTAATATGGAGGTGGCCCCAATTTAGCATACTTATTTTAGCATGAATAAGAGTGAATTTCAATAGGTTTCGAAAAAATGGGCATGAATTATCCGAGCCGTACCAGGATGGAAAAAAGTCTTAGTACGGCTTTCTTTTGGTACTATAAAAAGCGTAAATGGAAAACATCGACGGATGTTGGAGATTTGCGCTTATTTTTTATGCCCCTTTCTTTTTTTCATGTTCTATAGGCGTTCTCCACTCTCTTTTCCCGAGCTCTTCTCTAAACAGAAGGCACATTCCGTTGCGGAAAATGCGATGTTGGAAGAAGGGTTAGGCATGAAGCAGGCAGGAGAAAGGCCAAAAATCGAGATAGGCTATCGTGTCGGAAAGCTTACTGTAGAAGCAGCCACCGAGCAGCGGAAGAACGGGTACATGATCTGGCGCTGCCGGTGCAGCTGCGGCGGAGAAATCTTGATGGACACCCGCAGCCTGCAAAGGGGCACTGTCACAGACTGCGGCTGCGTTTCTAAACTCAAGCCCGGGCAAAAAGATATTACCGGCCGGCGGTTTGGCAAATTGGTCGCCGTAAAACCGACAAAAGAAACCCTTTACGGTACGGTGGTCTGGCATTGTATTTGCGATTGCGGCGGAGAAATTGACGTACCTCTACACCAGTTGACAGCGGGATACCGGAAAAGCTGCGGGTGCTTAAGCCACCCGGCTTTGAAGGAGTTTGTGGGGAAGCGTTTCGGGCGGCTGGTGGTAACGGCTTATGCCGGGAAGCGAGACGGTATGCACCGCTGGAAATGCCTTTGTGACTGCGGGAAGGAAACGGTTGTGGGGCAAACCCTGCTCCAATCTGGCAAAACCAAGAGCTGCGGCTGCCTGGGACACCCGGAGGTCAAAGACTTAGTGGGCCGCCGCTTCGGGCGGCTGGTGGTAACGGCCTATGCCGGGAAGCAGGGCGGCGTACACCGCTGGCGCTGCCGGTGCGACTGCGGCAGGGAGACCACTGTGGGCCATAGCCTGCTGCTCTCTGGTAAAACAAAAAGCTGCGGGTGCCTGCGGGCCGAGACTTACCGGGAAAACCTCAAACTCATCGGCGGCACGTCGGTGACCATTTTGGAGGCCGGGAAAAACCGGCTTATTGCCAGCAACACCAGCGGGCACACCGGTGTCTACCAAAACAAGCGCAGCGGGAAATGGGCGGCGCAGATCACCTTCCGGGGTAAGACCTATTATCTTGGCTCCTATTCGGAAAAGGAAGAAGCTGTAAAGGCCCGGCGGCGAGGAGAAGAGCTCCATGACGACTTTCTCGCCTGGTATCACGAAAACTTTCCAAAGCCCGCGGCCGGGCAGGCAGAGGAGAATGGAAAAACAGGAGACCTTATTTAGGTGCGATACAAAAATATTTTATAGATAGGCGAATAACACTAATCGAGGACAAAGAGGTGATTTTTTGTTTTGGAAAAACAAATGGACGGGTGTATCCCGCCTGGCAAAAGGTCGGGCCCGCTTTCGTTTCCTGCCAAAGCTGAGCTGTCTTTGCCCCCTTTCCATCCTGCTGTGCGGAGCCCTTTTGCTGGGGCCTCAAATGGTGCTTGCTGTTACGGCTCCAAAGGAGCCTGAGACCAGTGGCGCGGGGCTGTTTTCCTGGAGCGCGGAGGAGGTCAATAAGACAGATGGAAAACTGTTCTCTCTAATGAAGCAACAGGGGATAGACACTCTGTACCAGAATATCTCTACCAAAAACAGCCGCCAGGAACAAATGTCTGTTTTTGTGGAAAGAGCCATGGAGGAAGGCATCTCAGTCTATCATCTTACCGGAGATTCTTCTTGGGCGCTGGACCCGGATGGTGAAAAGCTGTGCAAGGCTGTAGATGACGCTGCGGCTTATAACCGCCGGATCCAGCGGAAATTCCTGGCCAGGCGGGAGGCAGACGGGAAGCCTTGGGAAACCGTCCCCAGGCTCAAAGGGATCGTGCTGGATGTGGAACCCTATACACGAAGGGAATGGGACAGGGACCCAAGTAAAGTCATGGGCAGCTTTGTTTCGGGCATGAAAAAGGCATATGCCAAAGCCCGAGAAAACGACTTGGAGGTTATCTTGTGTATCCCCTGGTACTACGACAAAAAAGGGCAAACAGAGGGCTTGGAGGAGCTGATAAAAAATGGCAGCGATGCCGTGCTGGTGATGAATTACTACCGCGGTGCAGAGATCAAAAATATTGCCACCGAGATAGAGCTGGTGCAAAAGCACGGCAAACGCCTCATCACTGCCTATGAGCTGCAAAAGGCGGATGGCCGCGGCATAAAAGAGATCAATACCTATTACAACTCGGGCTTCAAGGCCTTGCACACCAATTACGAAAAAGTCCTAAAAACGTACCCGGGCAAGCCCATCTCTATTGCCTACCATGATTATCGTGCCTTTAAGGATTTATTAAAAAAGGAAACACGAAGAGGGTGAACAAATGAATGAAGTCCTGCGGCAGGAAAAGAAATTCTTGATCGACCTGCCTGCATACTACCACCATAGCGGAAACTTGGCAAAGTTTATGATAGAGGATCCTCATAACCGAGGCAGTGGGTATCCCATCCGTTCCCTCTATTTCGATTCGCTGGAGGACCGAGATTTCCAGGAGAAAGTGGACGGGGTAGGCTTGCGGCGGAAGATACGGCTGCGCTGCTATGGGCCCGAAAGTGATTTTGCCCTGCTGGAGGTGAAGCAGAAGGAGGCGAATATGCAAAAAAAGCGCTCTCTGCGTCTTCCCCGGGATACGGCGGCCCGTCTGGCCCGGGGAGATTACACGGGGCTGCTGTCCTGCCCAGAGCCCCTGGCTCAGGAATGCTATGGCATCATGAACATCCACGGCTACCGGCCCTGCTCTGTGGTAGAATACCGCAGACGGGCCTTTATAGCCAGGGAAAATAAGATACGGGTGACCTTTGACCACCACATTGTGGGGACAGAAAGTTGCTTTGATATTTTTGACACAAGTTTTTCCCAATACCCGGTCCTGGACACTTCTTTGGTGGTGCTGGAGGTAAAGTATAATGGTTTCCTGCTGAGCTATATTAAAAACATGCTGAGCAGCTGTGCCGCCGGGGAGATCTCTGTCAGTAAATACTGCCTGAGCCGCACCGTAGGAAAACATTTCAATTTTTAAGGAGACAAACATCATGAGAGAGTATCTTGCACAACTTATTGCAGAGAGTGGAACCCTTACTGCACAAGAAATCGTGTTACATATCACAGCTTCGGCGGTGCTGAGCGCGGCCATTTATATTTCCTACTGGTATACCCACGCGGGAACGGCTTACAGCAAAAAATTCAACGTATCCCTGGTGTCTCTCACCATTCTCACCGCCACAGTCATGACGGTTATAGGCAATAACATTGCGCTGTCTCTTGGTATGGTGGGCGCCCTGTCCATCGTGCGCTTCCGTACGGCCATCAAGGATTCCCGGGACACGGCTTACATTTTTTGGACAATCATCGTTGGCATCTGCTGCGGTGTAGGGGACTACCTGGTGGCCGGTGTGGGCACAGCCATCGTGTTTTTGGTCCTGTTATTTTTGGGCCGAGTGCGCAACGAAAACCGCATCCTGCTCATTATCCGAGGCGCAAAGGACCAGGGCGAGAAAATGGAACGCCTGGTGTTTTCCTACTTTAACAAGAGGGCTCTGTTGCGTGTGCGCAACACCACAGCAGAACATACGGAATTGATCTACGAGATGCCCCGGAGTGTCTGGCAGACAAATTACCAGAAGGATATGGATATCGCGGATGCCCTGTATGCCCTGGGTGGTACCGAATATGTGAATACCGTGACCCAGAGTGACGAGATCAGCGGGTGACAGTCATGCGGCGCGGCATTATAGCAATGACAGGCATGACGGTATGCGTCCTGCTGTTGTCTATCTTTTTTCAGGACTTAGAGGGCCGAACCGGTGTGCTGCGGTACCAGCAGCATCGCGAGCAGCCTTCAGAAGAAGAGCTGGGCCCCTGCGCAGTTTGCGGCGGGGCAGAGGGCCTGTGTACTCATTTGCCCATCATCCGGATCGATACCGGAGGGCAGACCATTCCCGGCCGCCCCTATGAAGGGCCAGATGGTGTGACCGCAGGCTACTACACAGGAGATAACGGCGAGGAGGAAATCTTGGTCCAGTTTTCCACCGTGGCGGAAGAGGACGTCTGGCACCACGAGGAGGACGCTTCTACAGACGAAGGAGCGGCCCTGTTCCGCTATCGAGGCAACAGCTCCCGATGGTTTACCAAGGGCAGCTTCCGCCTGCGGACCGTGAAGGACGGGGACCCGGAAACGGCTCGAAGCCAGGGACTCCTAGGCATGAAAAGCGGCAAGGAGTGGGCCCTCCACGGCCCCTTCCTGGATAAGACGCTCATGCGAAACTATATGTGTATGAACCTTTCCGCAGAGGTGATGGGCACCTGGGTGCCGGACACACGTTTCTGTGAATTGATATTGGACGGGGAGTACCAGGGGGTCTATCTGTTGATGGAGACCATCGATGTAGGGGAAAACCGCCTGGATTTGCGAGAGTATGAGCCAGGGGACCCGGTGTTGAGCTATCTGGTACGAATCGAGCCCTATACGAACCAGGAGAAGGTGCTGGACAATTTCAGCCTTTATTCCTATCGGATGGAGCCGGGGCGGCATTTGGAGCTGCTGTACCCGGGCACAGCCGACCAAACCAGGCGGGTGCAAAACTATGTGCAGGCAGACTTTAACGAAGTCGAGCGGATGCTCTATTCTGTCGAAATGCTGGAGGGTTCCGGTGCCTGGCAGCAGGAGCTGGATGTGGATTCCCTGATAAATTACTATATTCTCATGGAATTTTTTGGCATTAACGACACGTTTGCTGCCTCCACCTATTTTTACCGCGATGTCAGGGGGAAGCTGTCTATTGGCCCGGTGTGGGACTATAATAATGCCTTTGACAATTTCCTGCGTCCCATTTCCAGCCAGGAATTTATTCTCTCCCAGCGGGGCTGGTACGCAAAGCTGATGCAGGATGAAGATTTTGTAGAACGGGTGGTCTCCCGCTACCGGCAGCTGCGCCGGGGAATTCTTTCCGAAGAGCGCCTGCTGGCCTATGAAAAGGAAGTGGAAACGTGGCTGGGCAGCGCTGTGGAACGGAATTTCCAGGTGTGGGGCTACACCTTCGACCCGGAGCAGTTGAGTACACGAGAGAGGAAGCGCCCTAACCCGAAAACCGGCGATACGCTGCAGGATGTGAACCCTTCCAGCTATGAGGAGGCGGTGGAGTGGATGATGGATTATATAGTCGACCGAGGCCGGTGGATGGATGAACATATTGACTCCCTGCGGCAATACTGCCACCCTTCCCGCTTCGCCAACGACATGCTGGGTTAGGAGGGAACGGAAATGAAACGATTTATAGCGGCGGCTTTGCTGCTGCTGGCGGCTGTGGTAGGGGGTTATTGGGCCATATACTATGGCGGCCTTTACCTGCCCGCCGATAAAAGCCGTCCCCTGGCCCTCCCCTTCCGAACAGTGGGAAAGGAGCTGCAATGCTGGGACGGGCAGTCCTATACCCCTCTTACCCTGCGGGGCGTAGATGTGTCCGCCAGCATGCCCGGGCATTATGCCACTGCCTACGAAGCCGGCGAGAAGGATTACCTGCGCTGGTTCCAAGCGATAGGGGAGATGGGCGCCAATGCTGTTCGGGTAATCCATGTGATGGACGATGACTTTTATAACGCCCTCTATACCTACAATACCAGCCACGAGCAGCCCTTATACCTGCTCCAGGGCACCAGCGTGGAAGACCAGGTCGGCAACAGCGCCAAGGACGCCTATGATTCAGGCTTCCTGGACTCCCTTCTAAAAGACGGGAAAACCCTAGTGGACATTATTCATGGCCGGAAAGACCTGCCTGCCGTAGGCATCCAAAGCGGGGGCATTTACCGGCGGGATATCTCCCCCTGGGTGGCGGGATTCCTGGTGGGCACCGAGTGGTCCCCCGACACCATTTCCTATACGGACCACAGCTCCATTCGCTCCGGCTCTTACCAGGGGACCTATTTCCAAACAAGCCCGGATGCCACCCCCTTCGAGGCCGCCATGGCCCTGGTCATGGACGAAATCACGGCCTATGAGACAGATAAATACGGTGCCCAGCGGCCTGTCGGGTTTCTCTGCGACCCTTCCTGCGACTTCTTGGAATACCAGGAGATCTATGCCCGCCAGCTGGAAAAGCACGCCCAAACAAACCCCGAGCATGTGAAGGCTCAACCGCCTATGGAGGCGGGCTCTTTTGCTGCCTACCGGCTCTTTGATTTTTGCGCCGATTTTTCAGCCTGCCTGACCCCGGCGCAGCAGCTGGCCATTGCGCCGCTCCTGGCGGAGCTCCCTGCCGGCCAGCCCTATGGCGGTTACTTGGCCCTGCTTGGCCGCTACCACACCATGCCTGTGCTGGCGGCAGGCTATGGGTTTTCCACCAGCCGGGGCGCCATCGTACAGGGCAGGGCCCCGCTAAGCGAGAAAGAACAGGGGGCGCGGCTGGTAGAAATTTGCCAGACACTGGAAACCGATGGCTGGGCCGGGGGATTTATCTCCACCTGGCAGGATGAATGGGAGAGGCGCAGCTGGAATACAGCCTATGCCGCGGTACCCACGAAGCATTATTTGTGGCACGACCTGCAGACCGATTCCCAAGGATATGGCCTCATGGCCTTCGCCCCAGGCGAGGAAGCTGCCTGTACCCTGGATGGCAGCCCCTCTGAGTGGAAACCGGAAGATATCCTGTTGGAACAGGACGGCCTGCGCCTTTCGGCCCGCTACGACGCGGAAGGGCTCTACCTGCTGCTGGAAGGCGTAAGCCCGGAGAAACCGGCCTATGTGCCGCTGGACATCTCCCCCGAGGTGGGAAGCCGTTCCTGTGACAGCCTCTCGATAGCCTTTCAGCGAGAAACGGATCTTATCCTCTGTCTGGCTGGGACGGACAACAGCCGCCTGCTGGTACAGGAGCGCTGGGATCCTTTGCGGGAGCGGTTCCAATATGAAACGGAGGGGGAAGATCCCTTTTTGGACTTCCCGGAAAAAGACAGCACCCGGTTCGTGCCCCTAGGCATGGCAGTACAGAACCCCCTGCTGGTAGATGAGCTGACCCCGGAGACTCGGGCCCTCCAGCGCCTTGGAGTGTGGGAGGCCGGGCGGCTGACTCACGGGAATGGGGACAGCCAGTCGGAGGAGTACAATTCCCTGGCAGACTTCTGCTTTGGGGAAGGGTGTGTAGAGGTTCGCCTCCCCTGGCTGATGCTGAATA
The DNA here is from genome assembly GCA_947647615.1 of uncultured Neglectibacter sp. Classification (GTDB taxonomy): domain Bacteria; phylum Bacillota; class Clostridia; order Oscillospirales; family Acutalibacteraceae; genus Acutalibacter. The sequence continues at coordinate 901 of CANSKS010000051.1, read as the reverse complement.
TAGGCGACCCCTCCGCTATGATGGCCCACCGGGACTATTACCAGCATTACGGTGTGGAATTCAAGCCGATCCAGGAAATCTGGATCGGGGCGTCCCAGGGCGATGCAGAGGAGGAGATTCCTATGCGGGCCTTCCGTGTCAAGGGCTGGAAGACTCTTCTGTACCGGGAAAGGTTAAAGGAAAGCTACTATACTATGCAAGCATACTGGAAGGGAAGGGGATAACATGCGGTTATCGGTTCAGGCAGTCATTTACTTTTACATCTTTATTTGTATTGTTCTGCTAATGTTCAACCTGCTTTATATTTTCCGTTCCGGCAGCACCAAGCGGCGGCAAAAGCGGAAAATACAGCTTTGGGAAAAGTATTTGCAAGGCTTTGCGGGCGGCACTCCTATGTGGAGCACCGCCCAGGCGTTCCGCCGGCTGAAAAGTGTCCAGGAGCTTATGGCCTTTTATACGGCCATGGAGAGCTTGGAGCAGGCAGAGCCCGGGCTGGCAGCAGCTTTTTTGCGGGAAAACGACGCCATGTTTTTGGAGCTTGCTAAGGAATATGAGGGGAAGAGTGCTATGGAACAAGCCTTTTTCGCCTATGTGACCGCCGCTTTTTATCCGCCTGTGGGAGAGGGACGAAGCCCTCTGCTGGAGCAGCTTCTGAACTATTTGGAGGGTTCCACCGTATACAGCCGGGAGAACGTGCTCAACGCCCTCTATGCCCTGGGGAATACCCAGTCGGTAGAACATGCCTTTATCCTGATGAGCCAAAGGGGCTGGTATCACGACCCCAGGCTGCTGTCGGATGGAATGGACCGGTTCCAAGGGGATAAATATGCCCTGGCCCACCGGCTTTGGGGCTGCCGGAAGCAGCTGAGCGAGTGCTTCCAGGTAGGGACCATCCGGTTTG
>CANSKS010000050.1 GCA_947647615.1 uncultured Neglectibacter sp. | reverse complement strand
TGGGGATAGCAATCCCTTTGGTGTTGTGTTTGCTACTATCGCAGGTGTTCCGATGTATGCGGATATTTTCGGAACAATCCCGATTGCGGAAGCCTTGCTTGCAAAAGGCGCATTACTCGGTGTCGTTTTGTCTTTTATGATGGGTGTTACTACATTGTCGCTGCCGTCCATGATTATGCTTCGCAAAGCGGTTAGGCCAAAACTGCTTGGTATTTTTATTACAATATGTACAGTGGATATTGTCGTTGTAGGTTATATTTTCAACGCAATACAATATTTAATTGTTTAATTTTAGGAGGTTGCCGCTATGACACTGTTTAATTTCGGAAAGAAAAAAGAAGGAGAAAAGAAAACAACTGACTGTGCTTGCACTTGTAGCTGTCCGGCAGGTGAGGCAGAAAAAATTATGAATGCCTGCTGCTCTGAGGCAAAGGACGGAGTTTCCTGCATTAAAGTATTGGGTGCAGGCTGTAAAGCCTGTCACGAGCAGTATGAAAACGCTAAACAGGCCGTAAAGGATCTGGGTCTTGACCTAGAGATAGAATACATTACCGATATGCAAAAAGTAATGGAATACGGTGTTATGAGCATGCCAGCTCTTGTCGTCGATGAAAAGGTTGTTGCTATGGGCAGGGTGCTGAAAGCTGCCGATGTAGCTGCCCTGCTGCACAAATTAGATTTTTAGGAGATGCGGCAGGGCAGCCGTTGTATCGAAGGTCGGGCAAGCTGACTGTTTATGAAATATTTGGTAAGCCCATGTGTGAGGGAGGCGATACTCGCCAGGAGGGCAGGCCTGCAGGCGGAAATTGACCCTATGGGAGTGGGAGGACTGAATTTACTTCCCTGTTTTCAGAGCAAATTTTCTAATATTTCGGAAATGTCCGCATGGATACAAATTGACTGTTTTTGGATTTCTTTGGGTGCAAACGCCTGCCCGGCGTTGATACAGAAATAGGTTGCCTTGGGATTTTTTGCGGCCATTTGCCAAAACGGGTACTTAATGATCATGGGCGTGTTGTACCCGACGCCCAATTCCAAAAACAAAATATGTCCCTTCCCGTGGTTTTTAATGAACTTGCTGTATTGCCCGGCGGCTTGCTGCCAGCCCTCATCCTCCACAAAGGTTTCGTCTGCCCGGAGGTTTGTGGTCATGGGTGCGCCGCATTTGGGGCAGGTGGGGAGCAGTCCGGTGGGCACCTGCATCTTGGGGGCGGCCTTTTCCGGAAGCAGGAGCTCCCCGTTTTCGTCGATCCGGAATCCCTGAGCCAATACCATTTCCCGGATGAGATCGCAGTTGTCGTAGGTACCTATATGGCATGGCCTGCTGCACTGGAACAGGCCATAGTCCCCCTGGGTATAGAACAGACGGCTTTTGTCAAATCCCGCTTTTTGAAAGCAGTGGTCCACATTTGTGGTGAGCACAAAATAATCCTTTTCCTTTACCAGCTGCCGCAAAGCCTCGTAGACAGGCTTTGACGGGTTTCTGTAACGATTGATATAAATGTAGCGGCTCCAATACGCCCAATGCTCTTCCGGTGTTTTGTAGGGGTAAAATCCACCGGAGTACATGTCGTGGAACCCGTATTTCGTTGCAAAGTCGCCAAAGTATTTTTCAAACCGCCGGCCGGTATACAGGAAACCCGCCGAGGTGGAAAGCCCGGCCCCGGCGCCTATTAAGATGCTCTCGGCTTTCTCAATGGCTTCCCTCAGCCCCATGGGCTCCGCGGAGCAATTTGTGATAGATCTTGTAGTCGCTGTTTTGAAAGACATCGAAAATTACCTCCATGTTGCGATTGCTCTTTGTTTTATATTCCTGCACAGCTTTCACCGCGATTTCTGCTGCCAACTGGTTGGGAAACCGGAAAACTCCGGTGGAAATACAGCAGAACGCCACACTTTTTATGCCGGCTTCTCCAGCAAGCTCCAAGCAGGAGGTGTAACAGTCCCTCAAGGCCAGCCTGTCTTCGGGCGTGACTTCCCTGCTAATAATAGGTCCCACTGTGTGGAGAATGAACCCGCAGGGCAGGTTGTACGCCTTTGTGAGCTTTGCTTTGCCGGCAGGTTTCTGGTGCCCTTGGGCACCCATCATCTCCGCGCATTCCCGGCGCAGCTGAACCCCGGCGTAGGTGTGGATCGCATTGTCAATACAGTGGTGCCCGGGCACGAAGCAGCCCAGCATTTGGGAGTTCGCTGCGTTGACAATGGCCCCACATTGCAGGGTGGTGATGTCGCCTTGCCAAAGGTAAATTCCCGGCTGCAGGGGCTTCAGATCCCGGTAATCCGTAATTCCTTTTTGGCGAATCTCTTCCTGCAGGTACGCATCCTGCACCCGCAGGAATTCTTCCTCTGGGAGCTGGGGCGGACGCAGGTTCAGCAGGGAGCGGAGAAGCCGCTTTTGCCCTTGCTCATCCGAAGGGATTTCCGGTTGGGACAGGCCGCCTTCGGCCATCAAGGTCCGGATGAGCCAAACCCGGCGTTCTTCCTGTGTCTTCCTATTTTCTACCATTTTGTTCATTGTGTTGCCTCCCCGGAATTTTATAACCGTGCCACTGCTTTTACCGGGCAATTTTCAAAACAAGCCCCGCAGTGCAGGCAGTGTTCCGGCTGAATAAAGTAGGGGGTGCCCGGCTCAATGCAGCACTGGGGGCAATGGGTCCTGCAAGTACCGCACCCAATACAGCTTCCGGTGATTTTATACCCTTTTTCCAGCGCTGCTTCTGCTTCTCCAAAGGTGTAATTTCCCCGGAAAATCGGGCTCGTTCCCAAGTTGAAATATTCTATGTTTCCGGCCTTTATCTCGAAGATAATGCCAATTTCCCTGGTATCGCCGGGATAGACATTGGCGAGATAGGGCTGTTCAGTGAAGATGGCGGCCATCCATTTTTCCTGTTCCGCTTCCGGCGCGGGAACAGCCTGGGCCGATAACCGAATCATTTCTTTATATTTGGTATAGCCCAAAATTTGCACCCGGCCATCCGAGAGCAGCTCCCGGCAGAAATTCTTGCCCCGGGCGGTGAAAAAGTACAGGGTGTTCGGCTCATAATGGATGGCGCTGATATTGCGAATTTGCGGCGCGCCTTGGCTGTCTGCTGTGGCAAAGGCCAATACGCCTACATATTGGAGCTTTCGCAAGCAGGTTTTCGCGTCCATGACTCTCACCTTTTCCTTTCTAAAACCCAAAGGGGTGGGGTGTATTTGTTGGGGCGTTCCGGCTTTTCTCCTTCTGCCGAATACCCCAAGGTGACAAAGACTACCGAGCGGTAGGTTTCCGGAATGCCCCATTTTTGAAGGAGCTCTCTGCCGTAGCCATCGGAAAAAGCTTCCAGCACCTCTCCCACAATACAGGAGCCCACCCCCAGCGACCGGGCGGCAAGGCAGATGTTTTCAGCAAAGATATAGCCGTCCGCATCGGTAAAATAGAAGTTTTTGGGGCCAAAAAGCATCAATACGGTGGGGGCGTTGTGAAAGGCCGAACGCAGCTCCGGGCTGGCGAAGTCGTCTGTTTCCAGCTTTACGTTGGGGCCGGAGCGATTAAATTTGTGGATGAGCACGCTATGGGCCTTCCCCACATGGTCGTTTATTTCTGCGCTCTGGGAAACCACCACCAGGAGCTGCTGCCGGTTCCCGGCGTTGGGCGCCGCGTACCCCGCAGCTAAAATTTCTTCCAGCGCGTTCTGGTCCACCTGCCGGGGCAGATAATGACGTACCGAGCGGCGCTGCCGCATGTTTTGAATCACTTCGTTCATATTCCTTTGTTACCTCCCGGCGTTCTGCTTTTACATTGGGGAAGCTCCTTCCAGCATTGCGGGTCTGCCGCGTAGAAGTTGCCATCCTTTCCACTGGCTACGGCTGGGCACCCCCGGCACCAGGGCAGCAGCTCGCACTTTGTGCACTTTTCAAATTTCGTATAGTCCCGGTAACGCTCCATTTGGCATACCCAAACATCGGCCAGCCTGTCTTCCCATACATTGGCAACCCGGCTGTTCTGCACCCGGCGGCAGGCGTACACGCTGCCGTCGGGGAGGATTGTCAAATGACAGTTTCCGCAGTTGCATCCGCCGTAAATCATCCCGGGTTTGGCGGTGCCCGGAATTTGGAACTGGCCGGTCTCGTATTCGTAGAGTGTCCAAAGGTGGTCTTTCTTGTTGAAGTAGGTCGCGCATCCCTGGGCCTGATATTCCTTAAACTTCTTGTCGCAGTCCATCAGAAGCCGGCGGTAACGAAGGGGCTCAATGCCCACGGTTTTTTCCTCGCTGGTGGGGCAGTACCGGGCAAAGGCGAATATGTCCGCCTTGTGCTCCACCACAGTGTCGATGATGCCGGGGATCTCGTCGATGTTTTTGCTGGAGACAGTGGTCATAATGACAGCGCGGATTCCGGCATTTTTGATGGTCCGGATCTTTTCCAGCGTGATGTCAAAGCTGCCCGGCTTACGGAACCAGTCGTGGGTTTCCCGCAGACCGTCCAGGGAAAGCTGGTATTTCTCGCAGCCCAAGGCTTTTAGCCGCGCACATACTTGGTCTGTCAGGTGAAAGGGATTGCCCAGAATGGTGAAGGGAATTTCCTTTGACTTCATCAATTCCAGCAACCGCCAAAAATCGGGATGCAGGATGGGATCGCCGCCGGTAATGTAGAAATAAGGCGAGCGGCCATGTACATTACAGAAATCCAGGCAGTTGTAAAAGGTGTCTTCGATCTGCTGCCAGGTCATGGAGTCCGGCTTTTTGTGAATGTCTTCGGAAAATATGTAGCAGTGACGGCAGCGTTGGTCGCAATCGTCCGTGATGTGCCATTGAAAGGCAAAGTAGGGTTTCATGGTTTTGTATCCTTTCTGAGCTTTTATAGGAAACCGGTTTCCCGGGGGATTTTCGGCGTACCCGACCCTAAAACACTGGCCGGGTATTTTGGGGACCTGTTTACTTGTCCCCAGCTCCGCAGGCGGAACCACAGGCAGTGGGTTTTTCGCCCTTCTTTTCCTCTCCAGCGCCGCAAGCGGAACCGCAGGCAGTGGGCTTTTCGCCCTTCTTTTCCTCTCCGGCGCCGCAAGCGGAACCGCAGGCCGAAGCCGCCTTTTCTTCCTTCCATTCAGCTAAGTTTGCCAGTGCCATTTTTTGGTACCTCCTTTTTATTCAGGGCCTTTTTCGCTGCCCTGTAATTCCATTATACAAGTTCTCTCCGGTCCTACAAGTACGCACTTTTTTGTGAGGTAGTTACCAAAAAGTGACTGGATCCCTTGACTTACCCTACCCAATATAATACAATTTGAGTGTAACATCATATTTTAAAGTATTGGGGGAAGCAAGATGCTGACAAAAGAGGAATTGCCCGAATGCCCGGTGGCCACTACTGTTCAGCTTATCGGCAGTAAATGGAAGCTGTTGATTATTCGCAACCTGCGTATGCGGCCTTGGCGGTTTAATGAACTGCAAAAAGATCTGGCAGGCATTAGCCAAAAGGTATTGACAGATTCCCTGCGGGCTTTGGAGGCCGACGGTATTGTAACTCGTACGGTATATGCCGAGGTTCCGCCCCGGGTGGAATACGCGCTCAGCGATTTAGGCGAAACCCTGCGTCCCATTTTAGACGCTATGGGGCAGTGGGGAACAGGATATAAGACGATGGCAGCGAAAGAAGGGGAATAACCTCAAAAGCGGCTGAGAAGATATTTACCGCGCGGGAAACAAAAAACCAAGGGCCAACCTTAAAAGGCGGCTCTTGGCTTTTCCACACAGGTATTCCGGCTTTTCAAAACCGGGCTGATTTTATAGTTAAAACTCCATCTTTTCATAGAAGCGGCAGCTTAGGAAGAAGGAAGCCCCGTAAAGGGCCAGAACCACTGTCCCGGCTGTTATGCCGAACAGTACGGGCTGGGATTTGATCCATTGGAAGAATCCATGGATCAAAGCATCGGTAAGCAGGTTCCAGCGGTATAGGAGAAAGAGAAGGACAATGGGAATAAAGATCAGCAGCAAAAATAGGACAACCATAAAATTTTGGCCCAATTTCAGCGTCACGGGGATCATCACGCTTTGAAGCAGCAAAATAATGCCAAGGAAAACCAAATGAGCCCAAACCGGAAGCATACCGCCGGAAAAGAGGTTTACGCCCACACTGAGCAAGGTAAAAAAGAGGGCAGAGGCAACGCCCAATAAGTATTTTGAGGCTATCACTTTAAAACGGGAGATGGGGGAGGCGCAAATAAATTTATTCCAGCCGCAGGCTTTATCGTAATGCAGGGAATAGGTGGCGGAAATGGCGCCTATGGAAACGATGACGCCGTACGCGGGCCCAAGGTTGGAGGGGGAGAGCTCGGAACCCACAGAGGCGCCGAACACCAGGAAGATAAGGCACATCAGAATGCCAATAAAAAGTTCTTTTCTTGTATTGTGAAGGTCTTTGTAAAGTAACCCATACATGGTTTAAAGCGCCACCTTTCCGGATTTGTCACCTTTAATACTATAAAGCATAATGTCTTCCAAGGTGGCCTGCTCTACCGTAAACTCCTTGGGCAGATAATATTTTTTTACCAGGGCCGTCACGCCGAATTTATGCCGGAGCAGGCCCAAAATATACTGTGGGTCCACGGCTTCCAGCTCTTGGGCTGTACATTTCAAAATACCACAGGTGTCTAGCAGCACATCCTTTTCTCCAAAAAAGACCAGCTTCCCTTGGTGGAGAAAGGCCACGTAGTCGGCAATTTTTTCTAGGTCGCCGGTAATATGGCTGGAAAGGAACACGCTGTGCTCTTCCTCTTGAATAAATTCAAAGAGGATGTCCAAAAGGTCATCTCGGGCAACAGGGTCCAGGCCGCTGGTGGCTTCGTCTAAAATTAGCAGCTTGGCCTTGTGGGAAAGGGCGACGGCCAGGGAAAGCTTCATGGTCATGCCCCGGGAGAAATTTTTTATTTTCTTTTTCGGTTCAATTTGGAACCGAAGAAGGTAAGAGGAATAGGCTTCCTTATCCCAATTCCGGTAAACGTAGGAAAGGGCCTTGCCAAGGCTTAGGGCGTTCATTTCTTGGGGGAAGAAGCCTGTGTCCAGCACCAGGCCCACTTCTTCCATCACAGATTTTTCCTCATGCGGCGGTTTCCCCAGCAGCAAAACCTCTCCGGAGGTTTTTTCTATGAGCCCCAGCATAGCTTTTATGGTTGTGGTTTTTCCCGCGCCGTTTTCCCCAATGAAGCCCAAAATACAGCCGGAGGGCAGGGAAAAGGTGAGATCGTCTAGGACAAAGGTGGGGTATTCTTTTCGCAAATGCTTTAGTTCAATAGCGTTTTTCATGGTTGAGACTCCTCAAATAGAATAGCCAGTGTTTCACTAAGCTCTTGTTGGGAAATGCCGCAGAGCAGGGCGGCCTTCACGGCTTCGGATAAATGGCTTTCTATGTTCCGAAGCTGTTCTTCCCGCAGGAAATCTTGATTTTTAGCGGCTACAAAGCTGCCTTTTCCGGGGACGGAGTAAAGGAACCCCTCTCGTTCCAGCTCTTCGTAGGCTCGTTTGGTAGTGATAACGCTAATGCGCAGCTCCTTTGCCAGCAGCCGCATAGAGGGAAGGGCTTCGCCCTCCTTCAGCTTCCCGGCAATGACCAAGCCTTTGATCTGCTGGCAGATTTGCTCGTAAATAGGTTTTCCGCTTTGATTTTTTAAAATAATATCCATACTGTAGCTCCTTCCTAAAATAGGGAAGGCCTTCCCCAACCCGGCCATGGCGTTTTTTGCTGTTGGGGAATCGATTCCTTCGCGAATGGAATACTGTACATATATTATATATACAGTATTTATAATATGTCAAGTGCTTTCGCGAATTTATTTCCGGTTTTCTGGTGCTTTTCTATGATGCTTGCCCGGCGGCAGAAAGGGCGCGATAAAAAACTGGAGATTTCCGCATAAGTGGGCCTGTTTTACGCAAGCTAAAAACAGATTCTACGGGCGGTATACAAAACCGGTGCTCTGGCTTCTTAAGCGAAGGCGCCGGTTTGCGAAGAAAAGCCCCACGGAAAGGGAGAGGTTGGGAATGAAACTGCTTGGGGTTTTGCTCACGGGAATATTTTCCTTGGTCCTTTTGTTCCTGTTTACCAAGCTGATGGGAAACAAGCAAATTTCGCAAATGACCATGTTCGATTATATCACCGGTATCACCATTGGCTCCATTGCTGCGGAACTGGCCACGGAGCTGGAGGAACCGTTGCTGCCAACGGCAGCCATAGTCCTTTACGGCATGGTAGCTGCCGTGATTTCTTTTCTCACGTTAAAATCCAATAAGGCCAGACTTTTTTTTACAGGAAAGCCCCTGGTTTTAATGCGGGATGGCAAATTAAGCCGGGAAAAGCTGAAAAAGGCCCGGCTGGATATCAACGAGTTTTTGGCTATGGCCAGGCTGGCGGGTTTTTTTGACTTAAGCCAGCTGGATGCAGCGATTTTTGAACAAAACGGGAATGTGAGCTTTCTCCCAAAGGCCAATTACCGGCCGGCGAACCCCGGCGACATGAAGCTGCCCGTAAAGGGAGAAGGGCTTTTGGCCAATGTCATCGTAGACGGCAACGTAATGGAAGAGGAATTGAAGGCCTATGGAAAAGACACCCAGTGGCTGAAGGAACAGTTGGAGCGGCAGCACCAAAAAGGCCCTCGGAGCATCTTTTTGGCTACGGTAGATAAGGAGGGAAAGCTCACCCTGTTTCCAATGAAGGAATAAAACGTGCCATGGGTAGGAAAACATCCCCTGCCGCCGTAAAATGCGGCGGCAGGGGATGCTTCAGCTTTGGTCGGCAATGTGCCGTTCATATCCGGCGCTTTTCCGGAGCCCGCCGGCTTCGTCCAACAAAAATTGGGCTCCGTATAGCTCCGGCGATTTTAAAATACCTGCGGGTTGGAATTGATATTCGTAGCACCAAAGGTCTCCGCCGCTGCGCCAGGAATTAGGGCTTTGGTAAAAATAGATGCCTTGGGTGTGATGCAGCTGGGCAAACCCGTTTTGCCGGGTGCCGTATAGCCGCAGCTCTATGGTGTGTGTGCCTTCTGAGGCCTGAATTTCCAGCTCATAGGGAGAAAAGGCGATGCCGCCCTTCTCTTCTCCGTCTACGAATACCTTGATAAGGGCTCCCCGGTACTGGGGCACACGCAGCAAAAAATTGCCCCGGGACACTGCCCGGAAGTGATAAGATACGTTTCCGGTATAAAATGGGAGGCCTTGGGAAACAAAGCTTCCCCAAGATAAGTCTTTTACCGGGGCGGTAACCGTTTTTTGGCAGCCCCGCACCGCCACGCCGAAGTTCCCCAACAAATAACAGGCTTCCAGGTTAGTGCGGCGGCCGATGGGGCACTGAAGCTCCAAAATATTTTCCCCGGCGGCAAGGGGCGGCAAGGGCACGGTTTTGATGCACCGATCTACATACCACCCAACGGGAACAGGGGAGATCTCTTCCCTGTTTAGGGCGATTTGGAAGCTTTCCGGGTCTTCCAGCCCCAAATAAGCTTTGAAAAGGCCGACTTCACAGAGGATGCGGAACCGCAGCCGCAGAAAATCGGTGCATGCCTCGGGCCAAAGCAAATAGGGCTGCATCACTTCCTTCCGGCGCAGGGGAAGGCCCAGCTTTTCCCGGGCAATGTTATCGATGCGAAGGATCTCTTCCTCGGAATAAAATTCCCCGTCGTTTAGCGAGTATTCTGCCATGTCCAAAAGCAGCATGTTGGGCTCTGTAAGCGTTACCGGGACCGGTGAAAGCAGAATGTCCGGCCCGGACGGTCGGGTTTTGGGCTGGGCAGGCCTTTCGGCAGCCCGGCCGGGAGTCAGCCGGAGCAGCAGGCTATCGTGCATATGCCAGGTGCGTTCTAAAAGGGTTTGGCCGCTTTCATAGGCAGGGCAGGCACTCCGGATTTCGCCGGTTTGGGTATCGAAGATCTCCACCGCATATTCCCCCCGCAGGGTAAGGCGCAGCAAAGGCGCCGGGTCAACATCCGGGCTGGCGGGGTTCTTCCCGTGGCAAAGGAAAAGCCATTTTTTGCGGCCGTCTTGGCGAAGCTGGAACAAAAGCCCCTCTTCCCGGCTGCCGTCGGCCCTGCGGATGTCAAAGAAGCGTTGGCTGTCTAAAGCGTTTAAAATTGCCTGGCTTTCGAAGCTTACGTGTTCGGCGTGCCGGTAAAGGGCTTCCGCTGCCCAAGAGGGCTCCCCTTCTGTATGATCGGGGCACTTCCCCAAGAAGATCACCCGGCCGCCCTGTGCTTGGAAGGCAGAAAGACGTTCCAGGGTGCTTTTTCGCAGGGTTCGAAGGGGGGGAATGAGCACTGTCCGGTAGGCGGCTTCCCCCACCCGCAGGGGAAAACTGCCTTTGGGGCATTGCTGGGGGAGCAATGCCTCACAGAGATAATCGAAATCGATCCCGCCGAAAAGCAGCAGCTGCGCCAAGGCCTCGAACTGCTCTTCCATTTGGCGGCGGAGCTCCGCAGTTTGGTCGGCCGGGCCCCAGTGCAGCCAGTAAGATTCTATAGGGTGCAGCACTGCCACCGTGGCCAGGGCCTTGCCCCGGGTGAGGGCCGTATTCAAACGGGCAAAATGGTCTTCTATCATGGAAAATTGGTCCCACCAGGGCGATTGGCAGCCAATGGAGGCAGGGTAATCCCGCTTGGCTTCTCCCTTCATGGTGAGCCAGGCCAGGTGCGGCACCCGCAGGGTGACCCCCAGGGCGGCCTGCCAGTCCCCCTGAAGCTTGTAGCCCCGGAAATCGTAACCCCAGCCCGTGACGCCGTAAAGCTCGGAAAGAACCCCTTCCGCCCCCCTTTGCCTTGCGATAGATTGCGCCTGTTTGGCTGTGGTATATTCGTGAAAATCGCAGAGCATATCAATACCGGGCATAGAAAATTCCGGGTAACAGCGCATGGCGTCACCCACTGCTTGGGTTTGGCTTTCCAGAGTAGGTTCCCCCATCAGGTGGCCGGTGAGCATGATCCCGTTTTCGCGGCACCATTTGCCGACCTGCCCGCAATATGCCTGAACAAAAAGATCGGTGAGCAAATTTTGGAACCGCCAGCGTGCGGAGGAAAGCCTCCCGCCCGGCAGCTCCCACAGCAGCTCGGGGAGCCGGTCCAACAGATCTTCGCCGTAGCGTTCCCGGTAAAGAAGAGGAAGACGATCTGTCCAAGAAAGGAAAAGGTCCTTCTGCTGGAAGGCGAAGTCCAAAGTTTCCTTAGGGGCAAATTGGGGTTCGTCGGTAAAGATCCCGGGCACGGTATTCCCGAAATATTCCCCGGCCGCTTCCCGGTAGACTTGGTGGGTGAGCTGTAGGAACCGGGCTATGGCCTCCGGACGAAGGGTATCGGCATAAGCCTGGCCGTTAAACCAAGGGTCTGCCGTGGCATGTTCTTCATAGGCATACCATTTTACCCCTTTCGCCGGCGTCTCCGCTTCTGTGCGCAGGGCGGAACAGAGGCAACCGTTTTCATCCAGCACGATGTCGTATACGGCTAAAAGCGTGCCGTTATCCTGCCGCACACTTTCCTGGCCCCGGCTAGGCTCCGGCTGTACGCTGCGGTGAGGCCGGCTTTCCTCATAGGGGCAGGTAGTAAACAGCAAGGTCTTTCTGGCGTTTTCCGGGTGGCCGGCAGTCACCTGCCCGCCGGCGGTGCCGGAAGGCCAGCGGTCTTCATCGTAAAGCCAGGCGAACATGCCTTCCTGCTCCGCAGTGCGGATGCAGAAGCGGATATCTTCCATAAATTCCGGACCCAAATAGGGGGTTTCCAGCCCGGTGCGCACATGCATGTGAAACCCACCCAATCCCATCTTTTTAAATATACAGATCTGTTGGGCAAGCTGCTCTTTAGAAAGCTTTCCGTTCCAGGCCCAGAAGGGCATACCGCGGTATTCGGCAGAAGGCTGCCGGAACAGCGCCGGGGCCAGCTCTTCTTCTTTGCTTTTGGGGTACAGCATGGAAAATACCTCGCTTCTCTTGGAAAATCAGGTGTGTAAAAAATGCCGGGGCCAAACAAAAAGGGCCCACAGCATTTTTAAGCCTTGTTCTTCGGCGGCATCGCCGGCTTTCGTGGTTACCGAATGATTTTTTCCCCATCGAACAGAAGCACTCCCAAGCCTTCGCTGGTTTTCCCGCCGGAAAGCAAGTACTTTTTAAAGGCCCTGCGCATGGAGGTGTCTTCGGGAAACTGCTCCAAAGGCCCTCGGGAGGCCGCGCCGAATACCCGCCAGCAATCGTGAAATTCCGTGTTTTCTTCTACAGAGATCACATCGAAGTCCTTTTGAAAGCTCACAATGTTGGAGCTTTCGGGAAGGATGCCGGGAATGGCCGGGTCCAGCAGCCAGGAATGGCACAGGCAGGCCAGGGGGCGGCCCTGGAGCTCTTCCTTAAAAAATTCATAAGCTTTTTTATAAGAAGCAAGGCGGGCTTCCTGGGAAAAAGGCTCGCCGCTGGAAGGGATGTGGATGTGTTTTACAGGGTCTCCCTTTTGAAGCAGGAAACCGTTTTTTTCGTAGGGCTCTTCCCTGCTGTAAAGAGCGTTTTCATATTCCAGGCGGCCCAGCTTTAAAATGTCCTGGGTGTAGAAAATCGGGTACCAGAAGGCCACGAAGGTTCCCCAGACGCCGTAGTTTTCATAGCACTCCAGGGCCTTATACCGCAGGTCGGCAAAGGTTTCCCAAAACAGCTCCCGGGGAATGTGCTTTTGGGCAAAGACCTTTTCCATGGGAGCTGCCGCCTCTATGAGCAGCAGCATCCATAAGGTGTAGTGGGAAATGCCGCTCTGTTCGCTTAAGCTTTGTAAAAGCTCCTCCGTGAGAGCGCAATCAAAATGGTTTTCATAATAGAAGACCACCGCCCCGTCCAGGTCCTCTTCCAGGCCTTTTTGGGACAGCTCTTCCAACCGGGCAGATAAATCCTGTCTCGCTGCTTCCGGGAAATTTGTCTTTTCCAGCATCAGCTTCAAAAAATCGCGATCCATATGGATAACTCCTTTGCTGTGCGGCACAATGGGCCGGTTTTACTTGCCGATCTTTTGGGTGTCGATGAAAATATTGACTGGGCCGTCGTTATTCACCAGAACATCCATGTGGGCGCCGAACTCCCCGGTCTGTACCCGTTTTGGCCCCAGGGTTTCTGCTTGCACCACAAAATATTGGTAGAGCGCTTCCGCCTCTTGGGGAGAGGCGGAAAGGTCGAAGGAGGGCCTGCGGCCCTTTTTACAATCGGTGCCCAGTGTGAAATTGGAAATTACCAGCAGTTCTCCGCCGATGTCTGCCAAAGAGAGGTTCATTTTCTCATTCTCATCGGTAAAAATACGAAGGCCCCAAATTTTTTCTGCCAAAAATTCCGCTTGTTGTTTTTGGTCGCCTTCCAGTACGCCCAAAAAGACCACAAGGCCTTTCCCGATTTTCCTGGTTTCTTGATGATCAATGGTCACCTGGGCGCAATGGACTCTCTGTATTACTGCTCGCATCGCATTTGATCCTTTCCTCTTTCCTTACTAACCGATTCTACCACAAAAGAGAGCAAAGGTAAAGGGAGCATCTTCCTGGGAAAGCCTGTTTTTCTTCCGGTTTTCCTTGTGGGCGCCGAGAAAAACTGGTATAATGAGACAAGAAAACAAATTTCTTCGCTGTTTGGCGGAAAGGTGGCGTTTTTTATGATCTACACAATTGGCAATGAACGGTTTACGGCCCAGGTAAACAGTTTGGGGGCGGAGCTGGTTTCCGTAAAAGACAAAAGCGGCTTTGAATACCTTTGGGTGGGCGACCCGGACTACTGGAGGGGACAAGCTCCGGTGTTGTTCCCCATTGTGGGAGCATTGCGAAACGGAAAAACAAAAATAAACGGCAACTGGTACGAAATGCGCCAGCACGGCTTTGCCAGGCAAAAGGAGTTTTCCCTGGCTTCCCAATCGGAAGAGTCTCTCTCTTTAAAGCTTTCCTCCGACCATGAGACTCTGGAGAAATATCCCTTTCCGTTTTCCCTGACAGTCACCTATACTATGACGGAGGCCGGTTTGAAAACAGCCTTTTCTGTGGAGAATACAGGGGACAAGGTGCTGCCCTTTTCCATTGGGGGGCATCCCGGTTTTAACATTCCGGTAGGGGAAGAGGCTGCTTTTGAAGATTATACTATTTGCTTTGAAAAGCCAGAAACTCAGGATTGCCCCTTGATCGATCCCGATACAGCGTTGATCGATGGCAAAAACACCGGGTTCCAAATGAAAGACCAGCGGGAGATCCCGCTGCGCCACGACCTTTTTTACACAGATGCCCTGATTTTTGAAAATTTGAATTCCGAAAAGGTACAGGTGGTAAACAAGAAAACGGGGAAGGGCGTAGAAATGTCCTTTGCCGGATTCCCCTTGTTTGGAATTTGGTCTGCCAGAAACGACGGCCCCTATGTGTGCCTGGAGCCCTGGACGGGCTGCGCTACCCTGACCAGCGAAGGCGACGAATTTACGGAAAAGAAAAATACCACCTTCCTGCCTGCTGGGGGAAGGGCGGAATACAGCTTTTCTGTGCGGTTTTTGGGCTGAACCCTTCCGCGCTCTGCTGCCGCCCCGGCTTGTCGATTTCGCACAAAGCAAAGGTCATGCTGCACAGGGCAGCATGACCTTTGTCAAATTGAGATTCCGGCTTTGCGCTTTTGTAGATTCAGCTTTCCAGCTGCGCGGTGTACAGGTGGTAGTAATACCCCTTCTTTTCCAATAGCTCTTGGTGGCTGCCCATTTCCGCGATGCCCTTGTTGGAGATATAGAGAATGCGGTTACAATTTTTGATGGTGGAAAGCCGGTGAGCGATGATGAAGGAGGTGCGGCCCTTTAGAAGCGCTTGCAGGCCTTCCTGCAAAAGCCGTTCGGTTTTGGCGTCAATAGAAGAGGTGGCTTCGTCCAGCACCAGAATCTTCGGGTCGGAAAGCAGGGTTCTGGCAAAGGCAACCAACTGTTTTTGGCCTTGGGAAAGGCGGGAACCACGTTCGTTTACCTGGGTATGATAGCCTTTTTCCATTTCGGTAATAAATTCGTGGGCCCGAACAGTTTTCGCAGCCGCGATCACTTCTTCATCGGTGGCGTCCAGACGGCCATACCGGATGTTGTCCATGATGGTGCCGGAGAAAATGAAGCTGTCCTGCAGCATGATTCCCATTTGTTTGCGAAGAGAGTGGAGGGTCACCTGGGAGATGTCATGGCCGTCTAAGAGCAGCCTCCCGTCATTGATATTGTAGAACCGGGAAATCAGGTTTACCACGGTGGTTTTTCCCGCACCGGTGGGACCTACCAAAGCGATGGATTCCCCAGCCTTTACCTCCAGGTTAAAATGCTCCAGGATGTTGAGGCTGCCGTCGTAAGAAAAGGTCACATCGTCAAAGGTTACATTGCCGGAAATAGGGGGGAGCTCTGTGGCGTTCGGAGCGTCGTCTACGGTGACGGGCTCGTCGATCATTTCGAAAATCCGTTCCAGGTAGGCCACAGCGTTGACAAAGGTGTTATAGAGGTTTGCCAGGTTCAAAATGGGCTGCCAGAATCGCCAGGCGTAAGCCGCAGTGGCGATGAGGGTACCAATTTGCACAGCGGGGCCCAGAAGCATGAGGCCCACAAGGTATAGAGCGCCCACCACCCAAACAGAAATGTTATCTACAGAATACCAAATGAGGTTGGAAGTGTACTGGGCCTTCATCCAGGTACGGTAACAATTTTTGTTGAGCTTATCAAAGATTTCGGCATTCTCCTCTTCCCGGGTAAAGGCCTGAGTAATCTTCATGCCGTCCAGGCTTTCGTGAAGGTAAGCGTTTAAGTTGGAGCTCTTGTTGGAAACGTCCTGCCAGGCCCGGCGCTGGGCAGGCTTGATCAAGATCACCAGCACCAAGAACAGAGGAACGCCCGCCACTACCACTAAGGCCAGCTGTACGCTGCAGGAAAACATGAAGATGGCGATGAGGATCAGGTTGAAGATTTCCAGAACAAAGTTGATAATTCCGTTGGAAAGGGCGTCGGAGACACTGTTCACATAGTTGATTACCCGGGTGAGAATTTTCCCGTGAGGCCGGTCGTCGTAAAATTGAAAGGGCAGCTTTTGCAGGTGTTCAAACAAGTCCTTCCGAATGTCGTAGATGATCTCCTGGCCCACGACGATCATGTATTTGGAACGGGCCCGCCCGAAAAGAATGGAGACCACAATAGAGGCCAGCATGATCACAGAAAGAAAGATGAGCTCTTTATAATCCTTATTGGGAACGGAAACATCAACGGCCCGCTGAATAAGCATGGGGCCTATGAGGGCACAGGCAGCGGAAATGGCCGAAAAAACCAGGGATAGGATCATTTTTTTCTTGTGCCGGCCAATATACACCCCTGCCCGCAGCAAATGCTTGATATTAAATGGGGTTTCCAGCTGTTCATCAACGTCAAAACGGTTTCTAGCCATTTAAACCGCCTCCTCTTCCATGCCGTTTTGCAGCAAGAAAACTTCTCTGTAATAGCCCGGCTGCTGGGAAAGCTCTTCGTGGGTGCCAATGGCGGTGATCTCGCCCTTGTCCAAAATCACAATTTTATCGGCCCGCTTGGTGGTGGAAATCCGCTGGGCCACAATGATTTTCGTGCAAGGGAAATCCAGATTGGCCAGCTGGTCTTGAATATATTTTTCCGTTTCCAGGTCTACGGCAGAGGTGGTGTCATCTAAAATTAACACCGAGGGCCGCACGGCCAAGGCCCTGGCCAAGGCGATGCGCTGCTTTTGGCCTCCGGAAAGCCCGGTGCCCCGTTCGCCGATAACGGTATCGAAGCCTTCGGGCAGCTTTTCGGCAAAATCCACATCGGCCATTTTGGCGTACCGCTTTACCTCTTCTTCGGAAAGGGAAGTGTCGCCGTAGGCGATATTGCCATCTACCGTATCGGAAAACAGGAATACATCCTGGGTGGCAATGCCAATGGCAGAACGCAGGTCATGGAGCTGGTACATCTTTACCGGAGTGCCGTCCAGGAAAAGGGTGCCGGAGTTCACATCGGAAAACCTGGGGAGCAAGTTGACTAGGGAGGTTTTTCCGGCGCCGGTAGGTCCCATAATAGCCACGGTTTCTCCGGGCGCGATATGTAGGTTAATATTTTTCAGCACGGGAGTCCCCCGCAGAGTCAGATTCACATTTTGAAATTCGATCTCCCCGTTAATCCGGGAGGTCACTTCCTTGGCGTCGGCGCGGGAGGTGATGGTAGATTTCGTGTAATAGAGCTCGATCACCTTAGAGGCACTGGCAAAAAACCGCTGCAGGTCGTTGATGTGCATACCTAGCATGCGCATGGGGTTTGTCAAAGTCCAGCACAGGGAGTTGAACAGGGTGAAGGTGCCAATGGAAATGCGTCCCATGATGAGAAAAGCGCCGCCCACCAGCAGTACGGCAATGGCCAGGGATTGGGAAAGGCCGTCGATATAGGGGCTGAATTTCAGCCACATCAGGGAAGCCTTGCTGTTGGCTTCTTTATATGCCCGGTTTTTTTCGTCGAATTGGCGAATTTCGTAATCTTCCTGGGCAAAGGCCTTTACCACCCGGTTGCCGGAAATGTTCTCCTGTGCGGCAGTGTTTAGCTGGGAAAGCCGTTCCCGCAGTTCTACATAAAGGGGATGTACCCGTTTGGCAAAAATTTTCGTAAGCAAAAAGATGATGGGGGTCACTGCCAGCATCGACAGGGCAAAGACCCAGTCTGTCAGCAAAAAGCAGACAGAGGTGGTAAGGAACAGCACCGAACAATCGATGAGCTGCCGGATAATCCAGGCCACCATAAAACGCACCATATCAATATCGCCGGTAAGGCGGGTCATCAGGTCGCCGGTGCGATTTTGGGAAAAGAAAGCCTGGTCTTGTTCCTGCATATTGTGGTAGATGTGTTTGCGCAGTCTGTAAACCAGCTTTTGGGAGCAGGTCTCATAGGTGAGAACGGAGCAATAGGCCAAGGTGGTGCGGAACAGGGTAAAACCGATGAGCACGCCCACCAGTACCCAAAGGTGATGGATGTCGGCCTCCGTAACATGGCCTGTTTCCAAGAGAGGGGTAAATACCGTATCCATAATGCTGGCGGTAATGATGGAATTTCCCAAAACCAGCACGGACAACAGGACCGTGGAGATCAGGGCCAAGACATATCGCTTCCGACAGCCTTCCAGGTTTTTCCATACCCATTTTAGCTGAAACATAAGGACTCCTCCTTTCGCCTGCTACCGTTTTAGAGGCATAAAATCAGGCTTCAACTATTATAGCGAACAAGAAAAAAAAGGAAAGGGGTTTTTGCAAATTCAAGTCCGTCAGAACGCTGAATTTTCATGGGGAAAAGCTGCAAAATTGTTTAAATTAGGCCTCTGCTCAAGCACCGGGAAATATGTCTGAAAACCTGGGCCCTTGGCTTAAAGCTCCTCCGGCAGGTCGAAAAGAGGGCCAATATTTCCCCACTGGCTCAGATAGCTGTCGTAAGTATGGCTTTGCCCTGGGGCGGCTTGTCTTCCCGTTTCCAGCTTTCCCAGCCCTTCGCGGCCTCCACCGCCTGCAAAATAGTGTCTGTAAGCTCCGGCAAGAGAGAAAGTTTTTCCCATTCTCGTCTGGCAGCGGCTTTGGCGGCTTTTCTGGGGTAACATTCTCAAAAACAGAGAGGACCCCTCCCCTGGGGGAGCCAGAAGGGGGGCGCCGTCTGTGGCACCCCAGAAAAACCTTCGCGGGGTTAGCCGGGCGGTCTAAAGGAAGTTTTGATGTAAGAGGAGGTACAGCTCGTAGCGGGCTGCACCGCTTCTTTTGTTATGCAGTGAGACGGAGGGTCTTGTTAGTGTTTTTCTGTTTGTGCCGGACTTCCTGCATGATTTTTTGAAGCTCCTTCTCATATCACCAGGACATTCACATTTATGAGGACAACATCCTCGGAAAGTTTTCCGGGGATGTTGTCCTCATAAAAGCGAAATATGATCATGTCCAGTTCTTTAATGCGGCGTTTTCCGGCAGCAAAGTACATTTTTGCCCCACAGTCAGCGCAGTGGACCAACCTCGAGAAAAGACTCGTTCTTTCGCTGGCTGTGGATCTGCGTCGGCTTTGACGAAGCTCTTGCACTCTCTCAAAGGTCGGTTCGTCTATAATGGCTTCTTGGGTTGGAGTGCTTTCTGCCAATTGTGTCATAGCAGGCGCATGGTACAAACACCTTTTCGTCTTCCAGAATCCTTGCAATCTTTATTGGACCGTTTCCGGCAAGGCACAAAGCGAAGATGCCTTTTGCGACCTCCGCCACAGGCTCGTCTATGAGCCTTTTTTTGTCTTCTGGGTCTTTTTTGTATCCAAACGGCACCGTAGAACCCACCCGCTTTCTGTTTGCCGCTTTCATCTGATGGACTGCCCGTATCTTCTTGGAAATAGAAGCGGCATACCACTCGTTGGAAATATTGCTGATTAGCATCAGTTCCGTGCCGGTGTTGTTCATGGTGTCCACATTCTCCTGAATGGCAATAAAGCGGACGCCGAGAGAGGAATAGAGGATTTCCGTACGATGATTCTAACTCTCAATGCAAAACAGCTCACAAAACGCAGCGAGTTGCGATATAAAGCAGGAAAAATCCCCATCGGCAACGAAAAATAATACTATTTTCTTCCGGCAGATTGAATGAAGTGATATACAATTTGGTTGATGGAATGCGAAGCGCGGCGAAAGTCGCACGCTCCGTGTGAATGGGGGAAAGTCCGAAAGCATTTGCTTAGAGGCTTTATCTATATCTAACAGGGGGAGAGTGGCTCAGGTGGTTCCCCGTTCCACTAGTGCGACAGGCAGAACGATCTGGCGCTCTGGGACTTCTTTCCCTGCCATTCGGTCTAAAAGCACCTGGGCTGCCTGAAGCGCCAGGTGCTTTTTGTTTGGTAGCTTTAGCGAAAATAAACCCCCGGTTATACCGGGGGAATAGAAAGGCT
>CANSKS010000049.1 GCA_947647615.1 uncultured Neglectibacter sp. | reverse complement strand
GAGCAGGGGACTGAAAATCCCCGTGTCATTGGTTCGATTCCGATCGGAGGCACCATTTGCGGGCGTAGCTCATCTGGTAGAGCGCCACCTTGCCAAGGTGGAGGTAGCGAGTTCGAGCCTCGTCGTCCGCTCCACAAGATGTGAAAAGACGCTTCTTTCTTGGAGCGTCTTTTCCAAACATTGGTGACATAGCCAAGTGGTAAGGCAAAGGTCTGCAAAACCTTCATTCCCCGGTTCAAATCCGGGTGTCACCTCCAAAGGACGCTATGGAGCTTTTTCCTAGCGTCTTTTTTCTATTTTCGAACAGGCAGGAAAGTTTGCTCTTTCCCTGGGTCCGGCGGAAAACAAAGAGGAAAGGAAGTAAATATTTTGTACACAAAGTCAGAATTGATGCAAGACATTAAGAAAATGGGCGTTGATCCTTATGGAACATTGCTTATCCACTCTTCTATGAAAGCCATTGGTCCAGTAGAGGGCGGAGCCGAAACAGTGTTGGATGCGTGGTGTGATTATATGCAAAATGGACTTCTAATTTTTCCCACGCACACTTGGGCTTCTATCGGCAAAGAGAGGCCCGTTTACGATTCCCGTATCGAACCCTCTTGTGTGGGGATTTTGCCGGAATTGTTCCGGAAGCGCCCTGGCGCCTTTCGCTCCCTGCATCCCACTCATTCGGTGGCCGCAATGGGAAAAGAAGCCATGACCTATATTTCGGGCGAAGAGAAAAGCGACAGCCCCTGCCCAAGGACAGGTTGCTGGGGAAAATTGTTGGATAGAGACGCAGACATTCTGTTTTTAGGCTGTCAACTGCGTTCGAATACCTTTATTCACGGCGTAGAAGAATGGAACCAAATTCCCAACCGGGTGAACAAAGAGACTGTTCCCCTCACCATGATTGGGCCAAAGGGGGAAGCCTATCACATTGATATGCACCGCCATTCTTGTTCCGAAACCGACGATATTTCCCAATACTATGTCATACTGGAAGAACCCTTTGCCAAATTGGGGGCCATCCGCTATGGCAGGTTCGGCGACGCAAAATGTATCATCGGAAATGCCAGAAAAATGGAGGACATCACTACCAGCCTCTTAAAAAGAGACCCGGACCTGTTCCTCCACGGCAAAATACCGGAAAGTTGGTATTGACATACATAGGAAATTTTCAAAAAGAACTCCCAAAGGTTCTTTTTGAAAATTGAAAAAAGAAAGCCTTTGGGAGTGAGTTTTCATATACGCTACAAAATAAAACAATCTTTCCCAGCCAGCAGGGCAGGGTCACCTAAAACCGCCCATAAACCGCTTTCCAACGCTTTGGCAAGAAAAGTTTCGGAGATCTCTTCTTGCCACACGGAGTTCTGAAAGGCGAGAGTAAGCTCATACTGGGTACTTAAAATCTTTATTACTTGAAGAAGAACATTTTCCTGTGTGAAAGGATCTCCCAGTAAGGAAATAACGATGTTTTTTTCCGGTATTCCCATTTGATGTGCCTTTTGTAAGAATTGTTGCGCTGCTTCCAGGTAATCTCTTGCCGCCCCATCCTTTGACGTGATTTCATAAAACAGGACAGCAGCATATTTTTTGGCCAGAGAAAAGACAGAGGATAAAAAGGATTCGTCTTCCGAGGATCGTACATATACCATAGGGCTCCCATTGTAAAGGCGAAGAGCTTTTTCCAGTTCTTCTATTTGGTGGCTTTTCAGCAACAGGGGTAGGTCAGAAACCGCCTGCAGCTCTTTGACCACTTCGCTTAAAAGCGATTCTTCGCTTTCACAGGAAGCCAATTCCGCCGTGACTGTTAGAATATCCGCGCCGTTATCCTGCTGTTCCAGCCCTTCGTCTACCAATGTATATACATCTCGCCTCTGAATAGCTTGGGCCAGAGGTTCTTTCTTTTCAGGGTTCATTTGATCGCCCAAAAGCAGAAGCTTTTTCCCAAAGGCAACTGCTTTTCTTCCTGTGGTCACCACAGTGGCTCCAGGTAAGTTGGGAAGTGCCGGGCAGAGAAGCTGTTTGCAGCAAAGGGTCAACTGCCGAATATGTTCAGGAGTGGTACCGCAGCATCCCCCTACCACGCAGGCGCCTGCCTTAATGATTTCCGTTGCAGCTTCAGCGAATTCTTTGGGGTGTACCCGATATTCAATTTTTCCGTCGATCTCTTCC
The DNA here is from genome assembly GCA_947647615.1 of uncultured Neglectibacter sp. GTDB lineage: Bacteria > Bacillota > Clostridia > Oscillospirales > Acutalibacteraceae > Acutalibacter. The sequence goes on along the minus strand of CANSKS010000049.1, from coordinate 18,648 downwards.
GGAAGCCCCGCGTTCGGGTTTACCAGAATTGGAAGGCTTGTGTGCTTTCTCAAGATAGCAGTTAAGGGGATCATTTGCTGGGGACCAAGACCGCAATTCATGCCAATTGCATCGGCTCCAAGACCTTCCAAAAGGGCAGCGGCTGCTTCTATGGTACCGCCTGTCAGCAAACGTCCTTTGGCATCGTAGGTCATGGTTACAAACACGGGGAGAGAAGAATATTCTTTTGCCGCCAGCAGGGCAGCTTTCACCTCATAGAGATCGCTCATAGTCTCGATGATAATACAATCGGCCTTTGCCTCCGCACCGGCCTCTACCATTTCGCGGAATACCGATGCTGCCTCTTCAAACTCCAATTCACCCAAGGGAGCCAGCAGTTTTCCGGTGGGACCAATGTCCAAGGCAACCAGCCCTTTCCCGTACTGATCTGCCGCTTTTTTTGCTAAAGAGACGCCTTGGACCACCGTCTCCTTTACAGAATGGCCAGAATTTTTCAGCTTGAAGCGGTTGGCGCCAAAAGTATTGGTGGTAACAATATCACTTCCCGCAGCCAGGTAGGCAAGGTGTATCTCTTCGATCACCTCCGGATGAGAAAAATTCCAAAGCTCCGGCAGTTGGCCCGCCTCAAGCCCTTTTTCCTGCAAGCAAGTCCCCATGCCGCCATCAAAAAATAACAGTTCTTTTCCTAGATCTTCCAGCTTCATTGTTTCGACCACCCTTCCTAACTGCAAAATTTTGTCTATAAAATTATTTTATCATATTTTTTGTTTTTCGAAAAGCCAGAATATCAAAAATAACCACAGCATATGCCTGAAAATAGGAGAAAATTTTTTAGGAAAGGGTTTATAATGTTATGAAACGGAAGCTTCTGTTCTTTTCCCTTTTTTTTGCTTCTATCCTTTTATTTGCCGTGCAGACCATAGAAGCTTTTGGTGTGGTGGCCTTTCATGCCGATTTTTTTAAAAAAAGAGGGACCGTTATTATAGACGCCGGACACGGCGGGGAAGATGGGGGAGCAGTGGGGATCAACCAGGCTCTGGAAAAAGAAATCAATTTGGCTATAGCTCTAGAACTGGAAAAAAACTTGAAAGCCAATCATTTTGAGGTCCTTATGACTCGAGACGGAGATTATTCCATCGGAGATCAAAATCTTGGGACTGTGGCGGAACGAAAACGGTCAGATACCAAGCAGCGTGTGCAAATCGTAAAGGAAGCAGGCAAAAATTGTATTTTGGTGAGCATTCATCAAAACCATTTTTCCGAAAGCAAATATCACGGCGCACAAATGTTCTATTCGAAAAATCATCCCCAAAGCGCTATCCTGGCGGAGGCTGTCAGGAAAAATATCGTTCTTTCCCTGCAGCCGGAAAATAAACGGGAAAATAAAGAGGGGGAAGGGATCTACTTATTAGAACATTGTATGATTCCCGCCGTTTTAGTAGAGTGCGGCTTCCTTTCCAACCCGGAGGAAGCGGAAAAGCTGTGTCAAAAGGATTACCAGGAAGAGATGGCTGCCGCGATCTATAACGGATTGATCGATTATTTTTCGGAACAAAAAGACCCTGTGGCTTCAGAACCTTCCGAACAAAACACAAGTTTTGCAAAATGAAAATAATGTGATATAATCCTGGTAAGGAAGAGATTCGAAACGCTCTTTGGCAAAAGTCAGGCTTAAGGGAAAAAAGGAGAATAAAATGGCTGGAAAAAGCAAAATGATGTATCAGTGCAGTCAATGTGGGTATGAATCTCCAAAATGGATGGGAAAATGTCCGGAATGCGGTGAATGGAATACCATGGTGGAAATTTTAAAAGAACCGGCATCTGTTTCTTTGAAATCCATAGCTGCTGCCGGTGCCCATGGCGCAAGACCGATGGCCATCCACGAAATCAGTACAGAAGACGAACACCGCTACCATACAGGCTTTACCGAGTTGGACCGGGTACTGGGAGGCGGGATTGTAAAAGGCTCTTTGGTGTTGATCAGCGGCGACCCAGGTATTGGGAAGTCTACCATTTTGCTGCAAATTTGCCAATACCTTGGCCAAAATCTCGATATTTTATATGTGTCCGGAGAAGAGTCCGCCAGACAAATTAAGCTGCGGGCAAGCAGGCTGGGGGTAAATAGTCCCCGATTGAAAATCTTGACAGAAACCGATATCCAATATGTTGTGGAGCAAATCCGAACGGAAAAGCCCGACTTGGTGATGATCGATTCCATCCAAACCATGAACCACACCGAGCTCAATTCTTCTCCTGGCAGTGTGACCCAAGTGCGGGAGTGTACCAACACCATGATGCGCTGTGCCAAAACCATGGATATCCCGGTCATTGTCGTGGGGCATGTAAACAAGGATGGGGCTATTGCCGGTCCAAAAGTTTTGGAGCATATTGTAGACGCGGTGTTGTATTTTGAAGGCGACCGCCAAATGACTTATCGAATTTTAAGAGCCGTAAAAAATCGTTATGGCTCTACCAATGAGATCGGTGTTTTCGATATGGGTGAAAAAGGGTTGGCTCAAGTGGAAAATCCTTCCCAAGCCATGCTTTCCGGCCGGCCTCAAAATGTTTCCGGCTCCTGCGTCACTGCCGTCATGGAGGGGACACGCCCTTTGCTGGCGGAAATTCAAGGCCTTGCCACTACTTCTGGGTTCGGAACTCCGCGACGTATGTCCACGGGGTTTGATTATAACCGTATGTCTTTGATTCTGGCAGTATTGGAAAAAAGGGCAGGCTATTATTTTTCCAATTTAGACGCGTTCCTCAATGTGATAGGGGGATTGCGCTTAGAAGAGCCCTCTGTAGATTTAGCGGTAGCTGTGGCGCTGGTTTCCAGTTTGAAGGACATACCTATTCGGGAAGATACTGTGGTTTTTGGAGAGATTGGTCTTGCTGGAGAGCTGCGCAGTGTCAGCCATGTAGATTTAAGAATTTCGGAGATAGCTAGGTTAGGATTTACACGCTGCATTCTGCCTTATCATAGTTTGAAGAATCTGTCCGGAAAGGCTTTTGGAAACATGGAAATAGTCGGGGCAAAAAACATCCGGGAAGCCTTTGAAGCAGCGGTATGAGTCCATTTTTTGCGCATCCCAGGCTGCCGGAAAGGCAGGCAAAAGCTGTCCTGATCTCGGGAGAATACCCCTTTTTAGCCCAGAAATTAGAACATTTAGGCTATGTGGTACTTCAAACAGAGGCAGAGCCGCGTTTACCGATTCCTGTCAGGTTTCATCCCGACATGCAGCTTTGCACTTTCAACAGCGAATGTATGTTCGCTTTAAAAAACAGCAGGCTTGCCGCCAAGCTCCAAAAACTGGGCTTACCGGTCTTGGAGACGGAACAAGCGCCTGGCAACATCTATCCTAAAGATGTGCTGTGCAATGCGCTTGTGTTAAGAGATGTTTTGATCGGAAACCCGAAAACAGTAGATTTGTCCATTCAAAAAGCAGCAAAAAATTTAGGATTTTCCATGTTGGCAGTCCGGCAAGGATACACAGCCTGTGCCTGCGTATTAGTCGATAAAAATTCTGTGATCACAGCCGACCAAGGTATCGCCGATGCACTGGAAAAAAACAGGTTTGACGTGTTAAGAATCCAGCCGGGATTTATTGAGCTTCCGGGATATAATACAGGCTTCTTAGGAGGATGCTGCGGCAAACTAGCGCCCAACATGATGGCAATTACCGGACTGCTAAATGGCCATCCGGATGCCATTTCTATCCGAAATTTTTTAAAGATCAGGAAAATAGAAATTTTGGAATTGTCTTCCAAAGCCTTATTAGATGTGGGCGGAATTGTTCCGCTGTGGTAAACCTTAATTTTGTGTTTAGGCTCATATAAATCCGCATTCCAGAGATTTCCGGCCTTCTAAAATAAACGGATTGTCTTATGAGGGCTTATTATGGGCCACAAATTGAATTTTCCCTCCCCTGAATTATACAAAATATTTATTTTGTATAATTCCCGAAACGCAAAGGAACACCGCCCCCCGGCCTTCCTAAAGCCTTCACACTTGCGGCGGCTCGCCGCTGGAAAGCTCTCTGGTGTTTGGGTCACTAAATATTAAATTATGATTTTCCTTTTCCTTCCGTAAAACTCGGGAAAGATCGTTGACAGTCCAATATCGGCATGGTACAATGTAACTGCATTTGTAGTCAAAATCTTCCCGGTAGGAAAAGCCTACCACAAAAGCCAAGGCATTGCAAGCCTTGGCTTTTCTCTTTGTCTATTTTTACAAACCGTTCCCTGCGATCACAGAATCGGGAAGCTCCCGAATTGTGCAAAGAACACAAGCCTTTCCCCACCCCTCCGCCCCGCCCAAGGGCGGGGAACGAGGAAAGCATTCCCCAAAAACCCCAAGCCCGGAAAAAACCTTTGACAATCTCGAACCTATGTGCTAGAATACTTTTTGAGGAAAGCATTCCCCTTGCCATAAGTGAGCCCGAAAAATTGCGGAGCCGTGGCAAGGGGTGCTTTATTTTTTTGCAATAATTCAAGAAATACTTTATTTCCGGCCCTTGCTTCGATCTTCCAGCTCATCGGCCAGGGCATAAAGCATTGTCACAGCTTCGCTGGAATGGTTCAGCAGGTGCTGAACCTTTTCCAGGGAACCGGTGCGGTGGTACTCTCCCACAGCGTACACCTTCCGGGCTGTGTGGGGGCTGATCTGCCCGGCCAGCTTGCGGCCATTCAGGCGGTAAAGCCGTGCAACTCGTTTCAGGTCTTTATATACCGCCTGGCGAGTTCTGGGCTTGTTAGGGGTCAAGCGGTTCTCAAAAACAAAGTAGCGCCCGGCAATGGTGCGGCAGGCGGAACGCAGCACAACAGGCAAATACACCCGCCGGGATTTCCCTGTCTTCTGTTCCTTTATCGTGAACCGCTCCCGCTGCAGGTCTTTTGTTTTCAGGGAAAGCACGTCCCCAATGCGCAGGCCGGTAGCAAGTGACACCTCCAAGGCAAGCCGGTTTTCCGGCATCAATGCCGTAAGTAACAGCCTGAAAACATCAGGCTCCACATAGCTGCTCCGCATTTTTTCTTTCACTTTCCTTTCCCAAAAATGGCAACTCGTTTTTCTTCCCCCCCAAAGGCAAAGAATAGCGGCCAGAAAGGAAAGGTCAACAACAAGGGCGCTGCCTGCGTTTTGCGCATTGTTGACCTTCCCCATCTGCCCGCTGAAGCTGCCTTTTAAGGGGGGGGAATTCTTTGCCAAAGCTTTGAAAAGCTCCGGCAAATCAGCCAGCTAAAACGGCAGGTCTTCCGAAATGAGCTCGGCAGCCGAGGGGCCAACCTGAGCGCTCCGGAGCGCCTCATCTTTCCGCCATTCCTGCAAGGCCTTACCGCTCAAATATTTGGGCTTGGGAACAACAAAATTGCTTGTTCGAATATCCGTCACGCTGGCAAGCTCTTTTACTTCACTAACAAAGCCGACACGGCCATCAACATAGAACTGCCGGTAGCGCACCAGCGCTCCGCTAAGCTTCCCGTCCAGCTGGGAAAAGTCCCCCCGCTCCATGGGGCCAAAGTCCCAGCAATACCCCGGGTTATTTTCCTGGAGCAAAGCGACAGCGTTGTTAAACTCCTGCAGCCGAAAAGCGCCAAAAGCGCTATCGTCATAATCAGCAGGCACCGGCAGGCGGTAAGTTCCCCGCCACTTCCGCCCCTCCGGAAGCTGTGCGTCAAAGTCCTGTTGGAAGAATCCGGCAAAGGGCCCTTCCGCAATATCGTAAGCCAAAACCAAAGAGGTGCCAAAGTCGGAATCTTCTTCCCGAGCTTTTAAAATCTCTATCACATAGCCACCGGCCGGAAGCTGCGTTCTAACCTTTTTCTTCTCCGGGACAAATCCCTCAAATCGTTTCATAATTACCAACCTTTCTGCAATTTTTCAGCATTTTAGCGTAATATAAGGCCTCTTTTTGCGTGATAATCGGCCGGAAATGCACTACAAATACCCAGGGGTTCCGGTACTCCAAAAGGGCTTCCCCGCCGAACTCATAGGCAATTTTAGGCCAAACGCTGCGAAGGTAAGTGTCCGCAGCACTGCAAAAGGGCCTGGAAGAATCCGGCCAGTCAATCCCTTCCAGCAAAGCGGAAGCCTCAGTCAAATCGAACAGCCGTTCCCGGTGTACCTCGGTAACAACCAAAAAAGAAAGGATCTTCTCCGGGGCCTCATCACTGCACACCATAACCAGATCACCCTGGCGCAGGGGCGGCACGCCCTCGGCCCCAACCGGCAGCCGGAAGCTCTGTTTCCGGCCTTGAGAAATGGCTGCGATATCCTCCAAATCGAAAGGAATTTTCAATACCATTGCTTTCACCCCCTTTCTTTTCTTGCAGGCACTCCGCAAAGGTTTCGGCGCTCACATACCGGAAAATCAGCCCGGAATCTTCGGGGGAAAACTCTTTCCCCTTCCCCTCCAATGCCTCAAAAGCAACCCGGTAATAGCGGTACACAGGCTCCTGTAAATCTCCGCCATGGAAGAAGTACCGGCCGCCAATGGTGCCCTCACCTTCCGCTTGCTTTGTCACATACTTCGAGATATAATGACATACAGCAGCATAAGGGCCGGAAAGCTTCTCGGCGGTGGTGAAACCCAGCGTCCAGTCAGCCACATGATAAATAGGCTTACCGTTCTTTTTGTCCTTGTGGCCGCTGTCCTCAAGCCGCATAGCCTCGCTGTTGGCCAGGCCGTGGAAATGAATTGCCCCGTCCTTGTGGAGCTCCGGAACCATCAGGTAGCGCAGCCCCCGGCGGCGCACCCGGTTGTCAAGCCAATAGGTGAGCTTGCGCACAATGGCCTTGTAATCGTAACGGTCAATCTCTGCCTTATCCAAGGTCAGCGTGAAGAACACGTCAAAGTCATTGCAGGCAGCCAGATCATAAACCCGGCGCTTTGCCCGCCTGGCGCCCCGCAGTCGGCTAGCCTTTGCCTCCGCCTCCCATCGGTCCCCCGTGGCGGCGCTGGCCTCTTCCGTCTCCCAAATCTCTCGACCGGGCAAAGGCCCCTTCGTGGCCTTTGCCCTGCCCCTGGAAAGCTCCAAGCCCTCAGGGTTAAAGATGGGCTTAGAGGCCGCCAAAGCCTCCATAATATCGCCCGTGCGTGGGTTGATCTTAAGCCTGCCATTGTAGCAGCCGTCTTCACGGGAAATTAAAAAAAGCTTGTCCGCACCGTACAACATAATGGCAACGGAAAATCATCTAATATTTTCAGAGTGACGAAATACTGTGCCTATTATCAAGTATAGGCACAGCCCACACACCGGGGCCGCCGGGGGCAAGTGCTAGAGGTCAGCTGTCAGCATCTTACAGCACCGCCTAGGCCCCCGTGAAGGGGGCTGTCGGCGGCGCTGGTGTGCAATCGCCCACAGAAGAAAGGTCACGTCTGTGGGCTCATGCACTCTTCGGAATGCAGCGCCCCCCGGCGCTGTACGCCGGGGCCCCAATAAGCGCACTAAACAGGTACTGCGCACCTGTTTACCTTCGCCTTTGTCCGCCCCGCCGGGGCGAAGTCGGCTCAGGCCGTGCTGGCGCTGCCCGCCGCACCTCTTGGAGACCCCCCGCCCAGTAGCACAGCCGCCCCTTTTCCCGCAAGGCCAAGCCCTGCGGGTGCAAGTCAGCCGTGCTGCCTTGCAGCCTTGCGGAACCGGTTCGCCCGTGCTCAGGGCGGGCCCCCCACGGTCTTTTCAAGGCGGGCTGCCGGTCGGTGCGGCTCCAAGCCGCCGGGGCACGGTGCGCCCGGCTTCGCCGGGCTTCTGGAAGTCTTGTGCTCCGGCGGCTTAAGGGCAAGGTCAAGAGCGGCAAAGGCCAGTAAGCCCGCCACCCTCTCGCCAACTGCGCCCGCCATGCAAAGCAAGGCCAAGCGCTGTTCCCAGCAAAGCCGGGAAGCCTTGCTTTGCACTCTGGGCTTGCTTGGCTTCCGGCCGCAGCGCAACGGCAGCCGCGAAGGGTTTCGGCTTGCCCCCCTCCGGGAGGCTGCTTTTCGGGTAGAACGGGGGGCTATTGGTCGGGAATTATCGCGTCACGCTTACAAAATAGATCGTTTTGTATGGTTCCCGTTTCCAGGAATCAAACAAAACGAGTTATTTTGTATAATTCCCGAAACGCAAAGGAACACCGCCCCCCGGCCTTCCTAAAGCATTCACACTTGCGGCGGCTCGCCGCTGGAAAGCTTTTACGAAAAGTTTTCCAAGGCCTTGGCAGGCATAATAGGTTTCCGGCGACAAAATACAAAAAATTTTTAGGAGTGACCACACTTATGAGTTTCTCTATAAAGGAAGAAATGCCACCGCTGGTGCAGCAATATGCACTTTATCTTAGAAACATCCGTGGATTGTCTGCCCATACTGTGGAGGAATATTGTTTGGATTTGCGGACGTTTTTTCGTTTTTTAAAACAGGCTCGTGGGTTGGTACAAACCAATGTTCCTCTGCAGGAAATTCAGATTCAAGATATCGATTTGGAATTTATCCGCTCCATCACCACCATGGATATCTTTGAGTTCATGAACTACGTTGCCGACTCCCGGAACAACATGAGCTCCACCCGTCAAAGAAAGTCTTCTGCATTGAAATCCTTTTTTAAGTACCTTACCATCCATGAAAAGCTCTTACAGGAAAATCCTACGGAAAATCTGACACCGCCTAAAAAAAGAAAATCCCTGCCCCACTTTCTCTCTCTCGAACAAAGTATCGAATTATTGAAAGCGGTAGACGGCCCCGATAAAGAACGCGATTATTGTATTCTTACTCTGTTTTTAAATTGCGGTATGCGGCTTTCGGAGCTGGTAAGCATCAATATTTCCGATGTACTCCACAGCAATTCTACCATACGGATTTTGGGAAAGGGTAACAAGGAACGTATAGTCTACCTAAACGCTGCTTGCTTGCAAGCGATTGACGACTACCTGGCGGTGCGTCCAAAAGACGGTGTTGTGGACCGCTCTGCCCTATTCCTCAGCAACCGAAAAACCAGAATCAGTCCGAAAACCGTGCAGTTTTTGGTAAAAAAATATTTGGATAAAATCGGTCTCAGTGGCCCAGGCTACTCTGTTCATAAGCTGCGCCACACAGCAGCAACCTTAATGTACCGGCATGGACATGTTGATATCCGTGTTTTGCAGGACATTCTGGGACACGAAAACCTTGGCACTACGGAGATCTATACCCATACTTCCAGCACACAAATGGAAGAAGCCGCCAACGCGAATCCCTTATCAAAAGTTACAAGTACAAAGGAAGACAAGGAGTGAACTTTTTCCCGTTGCTTCAAAACTGCACTAAAATAAAAGTGAGATAGAAGTCTAGCAAAACTTCTATCTCACTTTTATTTTGTCTTTAACATCGATTTTATTCGTCACTATCGGCCTTTTTTAATTCGGATTTTTTAATCAAACGCCCATTTACATAGACATACTTGTCTTCCTCTTCTTCCTCCTCTAAAATATCCGGAGCAAAAAGACCGGAAAACTCTTCCGCAACCTCCTTCTTCTCGCCCCCATTTTTCTCTTCTTCTATTTTCTTCTGGTACGGCTGGATCAAGTACTTTTCAATGAGAGGATAAACTACAAAATTTATCAGATAACTTGGGAAAGAAAACAGCAATAGAACATATAGGGCCAAAAAAACCATAATGGTATAGATGAAAGGCACATAATTGATAAACACGAAAAGGAACGCGCCAAAACCCACAGTCAAAAGTATATTCCGGAACAACCCAGCTATAGAGAAAATCAAGGCATTTTTATAAGCCTGTAGGAATTTCAGATCAAAAGTGATAAACATCACCGGCAAGTAATACTGCGCAAATATGATAATGATAGAAACAAACAGACAGAGGAAAAGCGGCACATAGAAAAACGGCTGCGTAGAAGCTTCCGCGTAATAATACATGATAGAAAAACTTAAGAGCATATAAACTAAATAAGTGAGAAATCCGTTTAAAAGGAACAGTTTCCAGTTATTTTTTACGCTTGTCCAAAAATCCGACCACACAAAAGCATGCTCTTCCCGAACAAAATTCCGGGTGATATAAGTCATACCGGCTTGAAACGGGGCAACCAAAATAACGGGAAGCGGCACAATATACATGAGGGCGTATTGTGGGAGATAGTCCCCAAACACACGGCTTAAAACCACTAAAATCAAAAACATCAAGCCGATAGCCACCGTTACAGGAATGGCAAAAATTAAATTTGCCTGAATCAGTTTCGTAAATTTCCTGGCAAATATTTCAAAAAAACGAACCGGTGCCGCCTTTTGGGGCTCGTCTTTGCTTACACCGGGGCCGGGCTTATCGTAATTTCCAAAAATTCCTAAAAATGCCAAGAAAGATCAACTCCAATTTCTTTTTTCCTGTGTTTTTAAATATATCATCAACCCAATTTAGCCTTGGGATGACAATCGTTATAAACTTGTTTTACGTGGCTGTCCATCAGTTGTACATAAACCTGAGTGGAAGAAATATCGGCATGTCCCATCATGGTCTGAATATCTTTGACAGAAGCCCCGTTTTCCAGTAAATGCAACGCAAATGAGTGACGTAAAGTATGGGGTGTGATCTCTTTTGTGATCCCAGCCTCTAAGGCATATCCCTTAACAATCTTCCAAAAGCCCTGACGGGTCAAACGCCCCCCATTCAAATTAACAAACAAGGCGTTCCCGGTTTCTGGCCCTGTGATCAGCTCCCGCATCCGATAAATGTAATCTGAAACAGCGACCACGGCAGAAGGATAAACGGGGATAGACCTTATTCCCTTTACACCTCTGCAATAGAGCACGCCAGAACGCAAATTGATATCTTTCACATTCAAGTTGATAAGCTCGGAAGCTCTGATGCCCGTAGCGTACAGAAGCTCCAACATAGCTTTATCGCGGCAGCCTTTGGCCTCCGTAATATCGGGCTGAGCCAGCAAAAGTTCGATTTCTTCCCCGGAAAGCACCTGAGGCAGCTTCTTTTCCGCCTTTTCCAATTTAATTCCCTTAGCAGGGTTATGATCTATTTGGCCCCTAAAAATCAAAAACTTATAGAAACAGCGTACAGAGGCTAAATTTCTGGATATAGTGGTGGAAGAACGGTTCAGATCGTGAAGGTAAGCAACAAACTGTCTAATGGTATCTTCTTCCGCCTCTAAAGGCATAATTCCAGCCCGAGAGAGATACTCCAAAAAGAACATGGTATCTCTTAAATAAGATTCCCTGGTATTTGCCGAATTTGCTTTTTGGTTTGTCAAATACTCGCTGAATGCGGAATAATAGTCGATCATTTGTTTTACCCACCCTCTTACAAAAAGAATATTGGATACAACGCCGCCGGAAAGGCCTGGAATAGAGAAAGGATAACCGCCAAGGCCAAGAAACACAATAGGGTTCTAAAATAACACCAAAAATCTAACTGCTCTTCTTTGGAAATTCCTTCCGCAGAAAGCATATGACAGCGCATCCGTTCAGAAAAAGCCAAGGCATGCCTCGCAAAAAAGAAGCAAATCAAAAAGGAAGAGGCAACAGTTGGCATATATAGCAAAACACATTGCAAGATATCGGTCGAGCTTCCCTGAACCAAAAGAGAAACAGCACCTATCCCTACTGTAACCCCTTTTAAGAGAAAGAAAAGAGGAACCGCAAATACCCCAAAAGCAGTCATCCCAAAAAAGAAGAGCACAATAAGAGCAAGTAATGTGTTGGCTAACAAGGTAGAAAAACAAATAAAAAAACCAGCATCTATATGAGGGATACCGGAAAAGAACAACGGTGTAACATTTTGCCATTTCCGTTGAGAAAAAAGCAGAAACAAAACGGCCCCAATACCGGCCCCTAACGCCGAAGGGAGCAACCCCAAAAGAAAAAAGCGTTTCGAAATTTTTGAACAAGCTGGCTTCGGTGCCGAAAGATTTTCCACAATCATTGCCTCCGTGTGTTGAAAAAATAACAGTCTCACGGAGCATAGTATGAAAAGAGACAAGAAAATATGTATGCAAGTAAAAAGTTATAGGTAACCGAAGTTTCAACTCTCATGAACCTGCAACGGAAAAGTCAACATATTGAAAAATATGAAAAAAAGCGATTTAACTTTTCCAAAAAAGAAAGAATCAAAGGCCCAAACGCAACATATGCCATTACAGCTGGAGAAAAACAGCATATTTAGTTGTTAGAAGAATTGCGAATTTATTTGGGAAATTGACATGATTTTTTAAGAGATAAAAACCGATTTCCGATCTTTGAAAAAAAGAAAAACCTTTTTCTTATGTTTCTATACTATAATACATTCTTCGAAATTTTTCAAGTCATTTACTGAATATTTTTTCTTTTTTCTTTTTTCGTCGAGTTTTTATGTTTATAACATTATGTAAACTAATGTATATTTGCTTTAAATTCTTATGTAAATGTAAAAATGAATAAAAATACGCGCAGCGTTATACCACACGTATTTTAAGTAGATGCTAAATTAAAATTTCACTTTGCTTTTCCGATTCACACCCAATATGCCGCCCAAGGAACCGCTGATCAGTATAGCTACCCCCTTCCCTATTCCGCCGATGGTAAATCCATTTTGGAAAAGAAAAAAAGCAGCCAGGCCGGTCACAGTCAAAAACAATCCCCCACTTAACAGCCCGATCAGAATCCCTTTTTCCCGTAGGTAAAGGGAGGAAAAAAAGCTTCCTAAAAAAATGGAACAGCAGCTCACTCCTGTTGTAATCAGTGCAAGCGAAGCTTGAGGTAGCGAGCCTGTTTTACTCACAATGGCAGAAGCAATTAATAGTAACAGTCCATTGCTCGTAATCATAACTCCCAGTGACAAAATTCCTGCTCTTACTTTTTTCATAAAAAAAAGACCTCACAATGCTTAAGTATCATTCATACTTATGTGCTGTGAGATCTACTTATTCTTTTTTAGAAACGCCGATTTGTTTATCGGCCTGTTTTAAGCCTGGTCTTCCTCATGGATGGTATCGACACTGCCGATCGCCCATCTTTTAACTCTCATTTTCGCCCGGTCGCTTCCGGTTTCGATGACAATAGAGTCTGTTTCATCCTTTACTGCGATAATTCTGCCGCATATGCCCCCTATTGTGGTGATCTCATCACCGACTTGGGCGTTTTTCCGCATTTCAGCTTCTTTTTTCTTTTTCTTATTCTGAGGCCGGAAAAAAATAAAGTACAGGGCCACAAAGAACAGGCCATATACCAGCAGCATAACGATCATGCTCATCGCGCCGCCGCCTTGCGGTACCTCCGCGGCTAAAGTTGCCAATTGATTCATTTAAGTTTACACCTCCGTGTTAATGCTTTGATTATATCAGGAAATAAATTGACAATCAAGTAAAAATTGCTTTTTGCTAGCTATTTCTCCTGTTTTCAGATCCTTTTATCCAGCTGCGATGCATGTTCCCGGTAAAACGATGCAAAGTTCCCCTCTTCTAAGGCAGTTCTAATCTTTTCCAGCAGCTTGTTGTAGAAGTAGAGGTTATGAAGCACGGAAAGCCGCATGGCGAGCATTTCCCCCGCCTTAAACAAATGGTGTATATAAGCCCGGGTAAAATTCCGGCAAACAGGACAGTCACAGGTTTTATCCAAGGGATTTTGGTCCAGCTCATATTTACTGTTCCATAAATTCCGACGGCCCTCCATAGTAAAGATATGTCCATGCCTGGCATTTCGGCTAGGCATCACGCAGTCAAAAAGGTCCACGCCCCGGTAAACCGCCTCCAGAATATTTGCAGGCGTACCAACACCCATAAGATACCGGATTTTCCCTTTGGGCATCTCCTGCTCTACAGCCTCAATAATCCGATACATCTCTTCGACGGGTTCCCCTACCGCCAACCCGCCAATCGCATAGCCATCCAGTTCCATTTCCGCAATTTGCTTCATGTTCTCAACGCGCAAATCTTCATAGGTGGAACCTTGATTAATTCCAAACAATAACTGCCGAGGGTTTATGGTGTCTCCCAGGGCATTCAAGCGGGCAAGTTCCTTTTTACAACGTTCCAGCCAGCGAACTGTCCTTTGACAAGATGCTTTGGCATACCCATACTCCGCCGGATTTTCCACACATTCATCAAAGGCCATAGCAATAGTAGAGCCCAGATTCGATTGTATTTGCATGCTTTCTTCCGGGCCCATAAATATTTTGTGTCCGTCGATATGGGAGGCGAAAGTCACCCCTTCTTCTTTAATATTGCGAAGTTTTGCCAGAGAAAATACTTGAAATCCACCGCTATCGGTAAGCACAGGGCCTTTCCAACCGGTGAACTGGCGAATCCCGCCTAATTTCTTTACCACGCTGTCTCCGGGCCGCAGATGTAGGTGATACGTATTGCATAGCTGTACCTGGCAACCGATTTCACGAAGGTCAAAGGCAGACACAGCTCCTTTGATAGCGCCGGCAGTGGCCACGTTCATGAAAGCGGGGGTCTGTACGGTACCGTGTACTGTCACAAACTCTCCCCTGCGCGCCTTCCCCTCTTCTTTTAGTAATTGATACATAAAATTTCCTTTCACATTTTAAACTTCATTTTTTCTCACACCACCAGCATTGCATCGCCGAAGCTGAAAAAGCGATAATTTTCTTTCACCGCTGTTTCATAGGCATGGAGCACATGTTCCCTTCCTGCCAAAGCAGACACCAACATGATTAGGGTACTTTCGGGCAAATGAAAGTTTGTGATTAAGCCGTCAATACCTTGAAAGCAGTAGCCGGGATAAATAAAAATATCGGTCCAGCCTTCGCTTTCCCGGAAACACTTTTCCTTCTGGGCTACCGATTCAATTGTGCGGCAGCTGGTGGTACCTACAGCAATTACTCGCTTCCCCTTTTCTTTTGTCTCATGAATTAAGGAGGCAGTTTCTTTTGGCATATAATAATGCTCTGAATGCATTTTGTGGTCTGTAATCTCCTGGGTATTTACCGGCCGAAAAGTACCCAAGCCCACATGCAGCGTTACAAATCCCAGCCGAACCCCTTTCCGGGACAGCCTCTCCAAAAGCTCCGGTGTAAAATGCAGGCCTGCAGTAGGGGCGGCGGCCGAACCCCTGTCTTTTGCATATACGGTTTGATACCGTTCTCGATCTTGAAGCTTTTCTTTGATATAAGGAGGCAGAGGCATTTGGCCCACCTCATCCAAAACAGAAAAAAACACACCTTCATATTGAAAACGAAGCAACCGGTTTCCATCGTCCAGCACATCCTCTACTATGCAGCGAAGCCTTCCATCTCCGAAGGAAAAACGACTTCCCTTTTTGGCCCGTTTTCCGGGACCAGCCAAGGCCTCCCATAAATCGTTCCCTTTATTTTCTAAAAGCAAAAATTCCACTTGAGCGCCGGTCTCCTCTTTTTCCCCATAAAGTCGTGCGGGAAGTACCCGGGAATTGTTGAGAATTAAGCAATCTCCCGGCTCCAGCATATCTTCGATATCATAAAAATGATGATGGGAAATTTTTCCGGTTTTCTTATCAAGCCTCATCAGCCGGGAAGCGTCTCTGGGTTCTATGGGTGTCTGAGCGATCAGCCTCTCGGGCAAATCAAAATAAAAATCACTGGTTTTCATGATTTGGGTTTCCCCTCCTAAACAAGCACAGCTTTTCAAAAAAGGCATAAAATAGACGAGAGAGAATTTTCGGGAAAAAATTGACATTACGGGCAAAGTAATGTATGATTAAAAAAGAAATAGAGGCGCGGCTTTCAAAAGTAATGGGATCGAGGTTGCCACAACTGCTGAAGTCTTATGAAAGGGTGGGCTGCCGAAGGGGGTATCCGGCAAATATCGCCCTGGTCGTAACAGCGAACAGCTTTGCGACTGTCATCGATTATGATGGAGTGCTATTCGTTTTTCAAACGCTCGCTGGAAAACAGTATTTCTATTATAGGAGATTGGCAGCCGGTTTTCAACCGGTTTTTTTATTCTCCCTCTAAGTCTTACAAAATCCGGAAAAGGGGAATGGGTCATGACAGGACAGGAACGAGAGGTTTTCCAGCAGGCCATAGACGCCTGGGGCGCGGACGCCCAGTCCCTCTGCCTGCTGGAGGAAATGGCGGAGCTGCAGGATGCGCTGTGCAAGTATAAGCGCGGCAGGCGCACCGCAGACGATATCGCCGAGGAGGTCGCAGACGTGGGGATTATGCTGGACCAGGCAAAGCTGATCTTCCACATAGAAGAGAAAGTGGAAGCCCAGCGGGCCCGCAAGGTTGCTCGTGTGGAAGAAAGGTTAAGGAACCAGTGATTCAATCACGCCTGATGATTTACTCTCGCTACGTCTTTTACGCTAGGCTGTACAACAGCCTGAATCAGTGCTTCCTTACAAAAATTAACTATCCCCCTATTTTATTTAAAGAAAGGATCAAAGAACATGAAACAGTATCGAGTAGGGATCATCGGATGCACCGGTATGGTGGGTCAGCGTTTCGCCACTATTTTGGAAAATCACCCTTGGTTCAAAGTGACGGCCTTGGCGGCCAGTGCCCGCTCTGCCGGGAAAACATATGAAGAAGCTCTGGAGGGCCGCTGGGCAATGCAGTCCCCCATTCCCTCCGCTATGGCTTCCATGCCGGTATACGATGCGGAAAAGGACATAGATACTGTTGTCTCGTTGGTAGACTTTGTATTCTGTGCCGTAAACATGAAGTCTGAGGACATTATGGCTTTGGAGGAAGCCTATGCCAAAAAAGAGTGCCCGGTCGTTTCCAACAACAAGCAGCACCGGGGCACCCCGGATGTGCCGATGATCATCCCGGAGCTGAATGCGGACCATCATCGGGTCATCGCCCATCAGCGGGCGCGCCTGGGCACCAAACGCGGCTTCATCGCGGTAAAGTGTAACTGTTCTCTACAGAGCTATGTTCCCGCGATTCATCCTTTACTGGATCTGGGGGTAACCAAGGTGCTTGCCTGCACCTACCAGGCCATCTCCGGTGCAGGAAAAACCTTTGAGACCATGCCGCAAATCTTGGATAATGTGATCCCTTATATTGGCGGCGACGAAGAAAAGTCAGAACAGGAACCCTTGAAAATCTGGGGCCACATAGAGGAGGGTGTTATTGTCAATGCCACTTCCCCTTCTATCACGTCCCAATGCTTGCGGGTGCCTGTGTCTGATGGCCACATGGCGGCGGTCTTCTTCTCCCTGGAAAAGAAGACCTCTGTGGAAGAGATTATTGAACGTTGGAAAAACTTCCGGGGTCCTGCCCAAGAGTTGGAACTGCCCAGCGCACCCAAACAGTTTATCCATTATTTTGAAGAAAACGACCGGCCTCAGCCCAAGCTGGACCGGGAAATAGAAGGTGGCATGGCCATTTCGGCAGGAAGACTGCGGCCTGACACACAATATGACTATAAATTTGTATGCCTTTCGCACAACACCCTGCGCGGCGCTGCAGGCGGCGGCCTGCTGATGGCGGAGTTGCTGTGCAAACTGGGCTACTTTGACTGATTCTTAATTTCGGAGGCACCCATCTATGAAAGACTTATTGTTCTCTGGCACCGGTACCGCACTGGTTACGCCTTTCGACAAAAATGGAAATATTTTATGGGATGAGCTGGAAAAGTTAGTAGAATTTCAAATTGAAAATGGGATCGACGCTATTATTGCCTGCGGCACCACTGGAGAAGCCGCTACCATGACCACCGAAGAACACCTGAAGGTAGTGGAGTTTATTCTTCAGAAGGTAAAGGGCCGCGTCCCTGTGATCGCCGGAACCGGGAGTAACGATACGCAATTTTGTGTGGAGCTTTCTTTGGAGGCAAAAAAGCTTGGGGCCGACGGGCTGCTGCTTGTTACTCCCTATTACAATAAAACCTCTCAAAAGGGCCTTGTGGAAAGCTTTCGCTTTATTGCCGACCAGGTAAAAATGCCCTGTATTCTCTACAATGTCCCCAGCCGCACCGGCTGCAATATCCAGCTTCCCACCTATTGTGAGCTTTCCAAAAACCCCTATATTGTAGCTGTGAAAGAGGCCAGCGGAGATATGGCCCTGGCCTCCCGGATCATAGCTCAATGCGGCGATGATCTCACGGTGTATTCCGGGGAAGACAATATGACTCTCCCCGTTATGGCTCTTGGAGGAAAAGGTGTTATTTCTGTATTCTCTAACGCACTCCCAAAACAGATGCACAATTTAGCAGTTTCTGTTTTAAATGGTCAATGGGAAACCGCAAGGAAGTTAAACAGCGAATATCTAGACCTGATGGATGGGTTTTTCCTGGATGTCAATCCTATCCCCATTAAAGAGGCCCTGTGCCAAATGGGGCTTATCAGCAGCAATTTCTGCCGCATGCCTCTTACCACTATGACGGAAGCCGGGCGGGCAGCGCTTTCTTCCCTGCTAAAAAAGCACTGCTTGCTATAACATTTAAACGGTAAAAAAACAGGAAGGGAAAATTTTGTTATGACAGATATCATTCTATGCGGCTGTGGCGGCAAGATGGGGCTTGCGGTTCGAACGCTGATTTCCGGGCGGGAGGACTGCCGTATTGTCGCCGGGGTAGATCTCGCTCAAAAGCTTTCCTTAGAGTTTCCTGTGTACGCTGCCCTTGGCGCTGTAAATGAACCGGCCCAGGTGATCATTGATTTTTCTCACCCTACCGCTTTAACGGACATTTTGGAATATTGCCGCAGTCACAAAGGGGTATCGGCTGTGCTGTGTACCACAGGGTATACGGAAAAACA
>CANSKS010000048.1 GCA_947647615.1 uncultured Neglectibacter sp. | reverse complement strand
TCAATGGCGGTACCTTCACCGGCGGCAAATTTGCAGTGAAAAACGACGGAGAGGGTGAACAAAGGCAGAAACTACGTTTTGCGTAATGGGAAAGGTGAGGTAAAGCTCAGGGAAAGCAATCCCTCAGTCAGCTTCGCTGACAGCTCCCTTTACACAAGGGAGCCTTGGGAGCAAGCCATGACGGAGAGGGTGCGCTCGAAATTTAAAGAGAAGCTGCCCCAAAGGCTTGGGGTTCAATAAGGGGAAGAGAAAATTGGGTTCCAATTTTCTCTACGAAATTTGCCTGCGGCAAATTTTATTGAAGGAAGCTTCCTCAAACAGGTTAGGGTCCAATAAGTTCGCCAAGTTGAAATTACTTCGAAATTTCAACTAAGAAGTTTTCGTTCCGAAAACTTTATGGAAGAGGGCAAGTGAAAGATCTAATTTCCTCCATTTCCCCTAAGAAATTCACCTTACGGTGAATTTTATTGAGGAAAGCTTTCCCTATTTTTCTTTAGAAAAAGCTGGGGAAAAGTATGCTGCCCCTGCATGGCCTACTTTTGTTTCAGAGAAATGAAAGAGTTTCGTAAGGAATACTTGTTGACACATAATACTATGTGATGTATAGTATTGATGAAAAAGGAGCGTGGGACATGGATGCACAACTGAAAAAGGGGCTAATAGAAATTTGTGTGTTGGTGGCCCTAAAAGAAAAAGATTCTTACGGTTACCAGATCATCAAAGACATTTCCGGCAGCATCCAGCTTTCGGAGTCTACCCTTTATCCCATACTAAAACGGCTGGAAGCCGGAGGATGTGTGACTACCTATACCCTAGAGCACAACGGCAGGCTCCGAAAATATTACCGGCTCACCGAAAAGGGCCGTGACCGGATTCGGGAATTCCTAACGGAATGGCAAGATGTCATGAAGGTCTACCGCTTTATTGCCGCCTCGGAAAGAACTAAGGGCATACCGGGAAAGGAAGAGATCTATGAATAAAGAACAATTTTTGAAAGCACTGCAAGATGCCTTAAAAAAGCTCCCTATGGAAGAGCGCCTGCGCACGATCTCCTATTATGGCGAACTTATCGACGACCGTATAGAGAACGGGGAAAACGAATATGCCGTCATAGAAAGCTTGGGCACTGTAGCCGGAATTGCCGGTGATATTCTGAGCGAAGAAGGGAAACCCCTTTCGCAAAAAAGCCGTTCAGGCCCTGGAGCCGGAACCATTATCCTGTTGGTATTGGGATTTCCCCTGTGGGGCACGTTCCTGCTGGTAGGAGCGGTGCTTTTGCTGGTGATCTTCATCTTGATTTTTGTTCCGGTATTGGTTTTGGGGTCTGTAGCTTTGGCATGCCTAGCCGCCGCCCTTCTTGGCTTAGTGGGTACGCCATTTTTGGCCTTAGAGGTAGGGTTGGCCGGGTTCCCTTCGGTACTATTCCAAATTGGCCTGTCTCTTGCCGCCTTAGGCTTAAGTCTTCTTTCGGCTGTGGGGCTCTTCTATACGGCGACAGGCACTGCTCGGGCTGCCAAAGCCATTTGGCTGGGCTGTATTTCCCTATTTCATAAAAGGAGGGGCTCCCTATGAAGCAAAATAGAAAAATCTTAAAATGGACGGCTTTGGCAGGGGCTATTCTGCTGGTAGTGGGCGCCGTTGTTTCGGGCCTGGCTTTTGCCATGACGGGTTTCCAGTTTTTCAAGCTGACCATGTCTCCGGAAGATGAAAAGGCTAGAGAAACCATTACGCTGCCCTTCGAAGAGGGAGAAATCACCGATGTCTTTTTCGATATTGATTTTTGCGGCATACAAATAGAGGGGGAGGAGCAGCAAGGCGCCACCCTCACCCTCCCGGCCAGCGAGCTTGTTTACGAGCTGGCAGAAGGCACCCTGCGGGTGACCCAGAAAAAGGATAGCGCTTCCCAGCGCTGGGAATGGTACCGGCTGCTGAACATTTCTTCCCAGCCGGAGAGCAAGGCCGTGCTTTCCCTGCCCACAGATTTCCCGGGGCAGATCCGGGTAAAAAATAATTTTGGCGACCTAACCCTTGAGGGCCTTTCTTCCCTTTCCCGGCTTTCGGTAGATATGGATTACGGCAGCATGGGCCTTTCCGACATCCATGTGAAAGATGGCATAGAGCTTACCAGCGATTTCGGCGGCATTCAGCTTCAAAATTGCGAAACTACCGGGAGCCTTACGGTAAAAAGCCGCAACGGCGAGGTAAGGGCAACAGACACCTCCTTTTTAAATGGCGACTTTTCTCTGTCCTTCGGTTCTCTTCGCATAGAAGACACCGGCAAAAATACCGCCTGCCAAAGCCTGGCCACCTATGTAGAAAACGGCAGCACCACCTTAAAGGAGGTAACTGCCGCTGAAAAATTGGAATGCCATTCGGAGTTTGGGGAAATCACCCTTCAAAACGCCGCTTCCAAAAACCTGCTGCTCCGCAATGAAAACGGGGCCATTCGAGGCACCATCTCAGGGAGCCAGCAAGATTACCAGATTCTGGTGGAAACGGAGTTCGGAAGCAGCAGCCTAAGCCCAAAGCTTACAGGCCATTATCTCCTGGACGCCCGAACGGAATTCGGCGATATCGCGCTGAGCTTTTCCGAGGAATAAAAAGCTTATTCCCTGACCCTTTCTTCCTCTCCCCGGAACAGCAGAGAAATGCACCACAGGGCTGCGATCCCTACCAGGGTATAAATGATACGGGCAAATACAGAAGCTTGGCCACCGCAGATCCAGGCTACCAGGTCAAACTGAAAAATACCCACCAGGCCCCAGTTAATGCCGCCGATTACAATAAGGGCCAGCGCGATCTTATCTAATATACTCATGATTTATTACCCCTTTATGATATTTTGCGTTCTCCGCTAGTTTGCTCTTCCCGGAAAACTTTTATACACAGGAAAAAACCGCTGCAAAATGAAATTTTTTGCGGCGGTTTTTTTAACTCATTCTTTAAAAAATCCTTTTGGTGGTATCTCTCCAAAGGCCGGGACTCTCCAGCCGTTTCCAGCCTTTGGCATAAGAAAAAGAGGTTGTTTTAGGAAAACAGTTTTTCTTTAACCCATTTCACAGAGCTTTTCAAATATTCCAGCATCCGGTTGGAATCGTAATGCTCTATGGTATAAACGCCCTCATAGCCGGCCTGCTTCAGCCGGGAAAGGATGGGTTCTATTTTCAGGTCCCCCGCTCCCACCGGGGCGGGGTAGATCAGCTTTCCGTCCAGGGCCCGTTTTCCCATTTCCCCATTGGCCTGGCGGTAGGATCTATCCTTCAAATGAACGTGCGTAACGCGGTCCTTTAGCTGTTCGTAGGCTTCCAATTCATCCTCGGCCGCAAAACGGAAATTTCCCGTGTCGAAAGCGCAGGAAAGAGCCGGACAATTATCTAAAAAGCGGCGTACTCCGGCCGTGGTGGAAAAAGGCGCCTTTTCGGCGTCGTATTCCTCCATCACCAAAGAAACTCCGTAGCGGGGAGCCAGTTCCCCAAGGCGGTTTACCCCTTCTATCATCCGGGAGAACTCCTCTTCCTTCTGCGCCTCGCCGTCTTCCATGTTCCAAAAACCGGGAATGACCAAGATTCTTTTAGCTCCCAAGAAGCGAGCCGACTCCAGCACCGGCGTGCATTGCTTTTCCACATCGTCATCCCGGCCAAAGTCGAAATAGGCAGGAATGGCGGAAATGCCCAGCCCTGTGTGGGCAAGCTCGGAGCCCAACTCGTCTTCCCTGCCAATGACGTTGTTTTCCGAAACCTCCAAAAGCTCAACGCCCAAGGCCTTGGCCTCCTGCATGGCCTCTAAAACCGTTGCACCCTCCTGCTTTGCGATCTCCTTCATGTGATCGTAAAAGGTCGCGATAGCTGTCATGAAATTACCCCCTTGCAAATTTTTATAAATTGCGCAGACGAAACCCGTCTGAAGCTTCCGAAAAACGCGCCGCCTGGGAAGCGGATCCGCAAAATTCCTTGTCGCTTCTTCTCTGCCCGGCGCTTATCACAGCTTATTTTAGAAATACCAGGTGGGAAACAGGCGCAGTCCCTCCAGGTACTCTTTTGAGGTGGGCGTGCCGGAAAGGACAGGAAAATACAGGGCAAACAACAGCAGGTTTCCCGCCACAAAAGCCCCCATTACCGCCTGTCCCCAAGAGACCCGCTTTAAGACCCCGGCGGTACCCAAAGCTTTTCCAAAAAACGGCTTTTCCAAAAAGAGCTCTGCCACAAACATGAGCCCCAGCACCAGAAAAGGCGTGGCCGTAAAATAATGGTAAATAAAGGTGAGCCTCGGCACTAAAGTCCAGGGTAGGTACACAGAAAGGAAGCCCACTGCAGCCACCGCAGAAGCGCCGGTTTTCCTGCGCCGCCACAAGACAAAAACACCCAACATGGCCAGAAGGCAACTCCACCAAAGCAGCGGGTTCCCCAGGGCGGCAATACTGCTGCTGTGCCCCTGGGCATCGCAATTGTGATTGGAGAAATACCAAATGGGGCGGATGTCCAAAGGCCACTCGTACCAAGGGGAAGCAAAATAATGCTCCGCTACCAGTTGGGAATGATAGTTGAACATGTTCACCTGGTAATTGACAAAGGCACTCCACATTTTCTCAATGTTGTGGGGCAGCGTGGTTAAAGGCAGGAAAGCGGCAAAATAGATGCCAAAGGGGATTACAAGGAAGAACAGGCCGCACCACAGGCAAAGCACTCCCGCCCTTTTCCAAAGAGGCTTCAACCCTTCCGGCTCCCCGCGCCTTCGCAGCAGGGAAATGCCCAGCCTGCCAAAAAACAGGACCGCCAGCCCCAAGGCCCCATAGGCTGCCGTCCATTTCGAGGCAATTCCAAGACCGGTAAAAATTCCGCAGCACAGCAGCGGGGGCAAAAGCGCTTTCATAGGCTCCCGCGTCCAATCTCTGCGCAGGAACGCCACCATGGCATCGTACATGAGAATGAGGAAAAACACGGCGTAGGTATCGATAGTAGCAATTCTGGTCTGGGTAAAGTGCATAAAATCAAAGGCGAAAAGCAAGGTGCCCACAGTACTGAGCAGCGGTTTTCCAAAAAGCTGGTGCAGCAGGTGGTAAAGGCAGGGCAGCATCAGCACGCCGAACAGCGCCCCCATAAAGCGCCAGCCAAAAGGGTTCATCCCAAACAGTCGGATCCCCAAAGAAATGATCAGCTTTCCCAAAGGGGGGTGAGTGGTTTCATAGATCTCCAATCCCAAAATATGCTCATAGGCGGTACGGGCATGGTAAATTTCGTCAAAATAAGTAGAGTTTTCATAGGTGGTATAAAGGGGCACCGTACCCGGCTCGTCAAGGAGCGCTTCCCCTGCCCCACTGACCAGCGACAACCGGGAAAGCTGGCCGCTGCCGGAAAGCTTCAGCCCCACCTCATTGAGGACCACCTTACCATCCGCAGGAGTCAAGCGCACATAACGGCCAGGCCGGGAAAGGGTAAAATGCTCCCAAGCGAACACACTGTGCTCTGTTAAGAGGCCGCAGTCAAACCATGTCACTCCATCGTCACTGGTTTCTACCTGCACCTTTGCCCCTGTCCGGTAAGCGTAATGGGAAGCATCGGGCACCAGGCCCGGCAGGTAGATCATTTCCCCACAGGCGCCCTCCGCCTCCAGCACCATTTGTTCTCCCTGGGCGGGAGCCCAGGAAGTATTGGCCGTTTGCCGTTCCCCTAAGTGCCAAAAGGCAAAAGCACCGTAAAGCAGCGTAACCGCCAACAGGCAGCAGACATCGGTGGGGGTAAAGGGAGAATTGGTTGGAAATCTCTGGAAAGGGGAACCTTGGGGCCTTGGCTCGCCCTCCTGAATTTCCCCTTTCAGGTAAACCCGGTAGGTCACAAAAAGCAGATACCCAAAAGCCATGGCCTGCAAGGAAGCGAAAAACACGGTAAATCCTGTATTGGGCTGGTAGTTGGAGCCAAATTTCTGGAACTGCCACAGCACATAGGACACATTCAAGTAATGGGTAAAAGCGTTGGCGGCAAAAGCCCATAAAAGCCGCCTGTCTTTCCCGAACACATAGGCCAACAGCAAAAACAGCAGTGCCGGAAACAAATACCGTTCGTGCATCTTTACACTGAAAAAGTACATGGCCGACATAAGCAAAAAGGGGCAAGCAAACAAGGCGTCTTTCCTTTTGGAGAAAAACACCAGCACGCCGCAAAGGACCGTGGCTATGACAGGTCCAAGAAGGTTCAGCAGCGACCCCAAAGCCCCGCCGGGCAGAGCCTGCCAGTTTTTCCGGGCCCAGGCCCAAAAATTATAGGCGTTGATGGAATAAAAAGGATAGCCATCCATGGTGGAGCGGTACTGCTGGACCAGCCAGAGATAATCGAAGTTTTGTGTGAACGGGGTGGCCACGAGCAAAATTGTGGCAAGAGCACAGGCTACCCCGCCAAAGAGCATAAAAAAGCGCCGCTGCTTCCAGGTAAAGAACAGGTATAAAGGAGCAAATATCAACATTTGCGGCTTACAGGTCACGGCAGCTCCATAAAGGATGGCAGAGGGAAGGTACAGCTCCTTATAAAGCAGCAGCACCGAAGCCAGCAAAATAGCGGTGCAAAAAGAATCGGCCTGGCCCCACTGGGAAGAATTCAAAAACACAGCAGGGCAGAAAAGGTAGGTGCCGGAAAGGAACAAGGCAGGTTTTTCCCCTAGCCTCCGTTTTCCCAAATACAGCAGCACACCGGCACAGCACAAATCGGCAAAAATGGAGGGAAGCTTCATCACCAGGGTAAAGGCCGCCGAGGCCGCGTCCAGCCCCAAGGCCAGCCGCAGCTTTTCCAGCAAAGTGAGCACATACAAGTAACCCGGCGGGTAATCTAAAAAAATATTTTGCCGGTAAATGCGTGAAAAACCCACTTCGTTAGTGATGCGAGCCCAGGACTTAAAAGTGTCGATATCTACAGAAAAGCCTTCGGAGGTAAGGCCTAAATAAATTCTGAGCGTAAATCCCAACAGGAAAAGCAGTCCGGCACAAGTGGGAAACAGCCCCTTCCCTTTCCCCAATCCGGTTTCCCGGAACCTGTTTTTCGCCAGCAGGAAGAAGCCGCCGCAGTATAGGGTAATCAGCAGAACAGAAGAAGCCATTGCGTCTCCTTTCTCCCCGACTTTGGGGAAAAATTTGAAAATAGAAGAAATACAAAAAAGAGATTGACTATTTCATTCCAACATAGTACTCTTAGCTTAACTTGTTTTTTAGTATACCTGTTTCGGAAGGAAAAATCAACCAAGTAGCGTTCCTCTTTTCGCTTGGGCGTTTCAGCGCATCTTTCTGAAAGGGAAAGAAAGGAAGTTGAAAAAATGGCTCAAAAAGAACTTCGTTTCCACGAAGACCCTTCCGTTCTCCATGTGGGCTGCACCCCGGACCGCAGCTATTACCTCCCTTGCGAAAACCGGAAGGAAGCCCGGGAAGATTCCAGCAGTCGTGTTACCTGCTTAAACGGCGAATGGTCTTTCCGGTATTACCAATCTGTTTTGGAGGCTACGGAAGGTTGGGATGAGGGAATCCCCTGCTTTGATGAGGAAAATATGGACACAATCCCCGTGCCCTCCTGCTGGCAGAACTATGGCTATGGCGGGCACCAGTATACCAATGTCAATTACCCTATCCCCTGCGACCCTCCCTACGTGCCTGCGGAAAACCCTTGCGGCCTTTATGTCCGCAACTTTTTCTGTTCCAAGGAAGACCTGGACTTCCGGCAATTTTTGAATTTTGAAGGAGTTGATTCTTGTTTTTACCTGTGGGTAAATGAGAAGTTTGTGGGCTACAGCCAGGTTTCCCACTCCACCTCCGAGTTCGAAGTTACCGACCTGCTGCGGAAAGGGAAAAACACCCTGTGCGTACTGGTACTCCAGTGGTGTGACGGCACTTACCTGGAAGACCAGGACAAACTGCGCATGAGCGGAATTTTCCGGGATGTGTACCTGCTGGCAAGGCCCAAGTCCTTTTTGCGGGACTACTTTATAAAAACCACCTTCGCACCGGACTTTTCTTCCGCCAGCCTAACTGTAGAACTGGAAACAGAAGGCGAGGCTTCTGTAAAGGCTACGCTGCTTTCTCCCCAAGAGGAGGAGCTTTTCTCCGGGGAAGCTCAAGGCGGAAAGGTCGCCATTTCCCTGGATGCGCCTCAGCTTTGGAACGCGGAGCAGCCCATTCAATACACGCTTTTCCTGGAAACAGCAGAGGAATGTATTTCTCAAAAGGTAGGCCTGCGGCAAATTGAGGTCAAAGAGGGTGTGGTGCTGCTAAACGGCGTCCCCATCAAGTTCCGGGGCGTAAACCGCCATGACAGCGACCCCACCACCGGTTATACCATCAGTCGGGCACAAGCCCTGGTAGACCTTAAGCTGATGAAGCGGCACAACATCAACGCCATTCGCACCAGCCATTACCCTAATGCTCCCTGGTTTTTACAGCTTTGCTCAGAGTATGGCTTCTATGTGGTTGCCGAAGCAGACATAGAGGCTCACGGCGTGGCTACCGCTTACGGCCCCCACAGCGCGGAGGCCTATGCCGACATCGCCGACGACCCCCGCTTTAAAGAAGCTATTTTAGACCGAGTAAAGCGCAGTGTCATTCGCGATAAAAATAACGCTTCCGCAGTGATTTGGTCTTTGGGCAACGAAAGCGGCTACGGCGAGAATTTTGAGCATGCCGGCCGTTGGGTAAAAAGCTACGACCCGTCCCGGCTGCTGCACTACGAAAACTTTTATTATATTCACAAGAGCCGGAAGCCCGATTGCTCCATGCTGGACCTGTTTAGCTGCATGTATGCCTCTACCGAATTCATAGATGCCTACTGCGCCTCCTGGCCCGAAAACAAACCCTTTGGACAGGTCCAAAACGCCGGAGACATTCCGGAGGATTTGCGGTGGGCCATAGAGAATTACACCTGTTTGGGCGATTCCGCCTTCTTCGGTGCCGATGGCTATAAGAAACCCTTCATTCAATGCGAATATATCCACGCCATGGGCAACGGCCCCGGAGACGCAGAAAATTACCAGCGGCAAATCATAGCCTATGACAGCTTCTGCGGCGGCTTTGTGTGGGAATGGTGCGACCACAGTGTATACGGCGGAGACACTCCGGAAAACCGGCCCATCTACCGTTATGGAGGCGACTTTGGCGAGTTCCCCCACGACGGCAATTTCTGTATGGATGGCCTGGTATTTCCGAACCGCACCCCCCATACCGGCCTTCTGGAATTTAAAAACTGCATCCGTCCCCTGCGTGCCAGAAGAGGAGAAAAGCCGGACAGCTTTATCTTCCACAATTACCTGGATTTCACCTCTTCCGGCGATTTTCTGGAGGTGACCTTTGAAGCCGTGAAAAACGGTGAAACTCTCCAGGCGGGCCTTTTGAATTTGCCTTCTATTTTGCCCCATCAGGAGGCAGAGATCACCTTACCGGGTCTGCCGGATACAGGCGTCTCTACCGTAGTGTTCTACTATAGCCGGAAAAGGCCCGGAAAGCTGGAAGAGGCTGGCCAAACTTTGGGATTCGATGAAATCGTGCTCAGCGAAGAGCCCCTTCCCCAGCCGGTTCTCATGGGCGGAAACCTTACTCTGGAAAGGGGCCCCCGCCGTATTACTGTCTCCGGCCCCCAGTTCCGTTATGAATTTGACCCGACCCAGGGCTTGTTCCGTTCCCTCATCTGGAACAACCGGACCTACTGTTCCCAGCCCATGAACTGGAACATCTTCCGCGCCCCCACCGATAACGATAGAAATATCGTGTCGCGCTGGCGGGAAGTGGGCTACCACCGTCCCTGCGTGAAGGTGTATGAAACCGAGGCCAATCTCACACCGGAAGGTACAGTGAAAATCACCTGCAATTTGGGAATTTCCGCCATCTCCATCCGCCGGTTCCTGGAACTCACCGTCCAGTGGGAAATCGATGCCTACGGCGTGATTCGCGCTTCCATCAAGGGAAAGCGCAACCCCATGTTTCCCTTCCTGCCCCGGTTTGGCCTGCGGTTCTTCCTGCCTAAGGAATTCTCCTCTGTGGAGTACTTTGGCTATGGGCCTTACGAAAGTTACCTGGATAAGCACAGAGCTTCCCGTTTGGCCCTGTTTGAAGCCCAGGTCAAGGACATGACCGAGCACTATTTGAAGCCTCAGGAAAACGGTTCTCACGTTGGCTGCCGGTATGTTACCCTGACCGACGGCGCCTTTGCTTTCTCCGTCTGTTCCGAGCAAAGCTTCTCTTTTAACGCTTCTCTCTACACCCAGGAGGAACTTACAGAAAAACAGCACGATTATGAAATCCAGCCTTGTGGCAGCACAGTCCTGTGCGTGGATTACAAAATGAGCGGCGTAGGCTCCAACAGCTGCGGCCCCGCTCTAAAACCCGAATACCAACTGAAGGAAGAGGACATTTCCTTTGTCTTCACCCTGGTACCTGAGTGCTAAAAACCGCTTTTCTCCCTATGTTCTTTGCCCTCGCCCGCCTTTTTTGGCTGGGCGGGGGTTTTTCCCTTTTAGATATAAATTATTTGTAAACTTTATTTTCCTTCCGTTGACCTGGGAAAAATAGGGGGCTATAATGTGCCAGACAAAAAAAGAGGGGGATTGCCCATGCTGGAACTGAAAAATGTAAAAAAGGAATACCATACCGGCGGCGAAACCGTAGATGCGCTGCGAGGCGTCAGCCTACAGTTTCGCAAAAGTGAATTTGTTTCTATTTTGGGGCCCTCCGGCTGTGGAAAAACCACTATGCTAAATATTACCGGTGGGTTGGACCAATATACCGAAGGGGACCTGATCATTAACGGCCGTTCCACAAAGGCGTTTAAGGCCCGGGATTGGGACGCCTACCGAAACCATTCCATTGGCTTTGTGTTCCAAAGCTATAACCTGATCCCCCACCAAACCGTCCTGCAAAATGTGGAGCTTGCCCTCACCCTTTCCGGAGTGGCGAAATCGGAGCGGCGAGCCAGGGCCAAAAAAGCCTTAGAAGAGGTTGGGCTAGGCACCCAGCTAAAGAAAAAGCCCAGTGAAATGTCCGGCGGGCAAATGCAGCGCGTAGCCATTGCCCGAGCTATTGTCAATGATCCGGATATTATTTTGGCCGATGAGCCCACCGGCGCTTTAGACACGGAAACCAGCCTGCAGGTCATGGACATTTTGAAGGAGATTTCAAAAAAACGGCTGGTTATTATGGTAACCCATAACCCCGACCTGGCGGAACGGTACGCCACCCGTATTGTCCGTATGCTGGACGGAGTGATTATCGAAGATTCCGCCCCGCTTTCCCAGGAGGAGATTCAAAAAGAGCGGGATCTGGAGCAAGAAAAGCTGCAGGAAGAAAAAGCTGCGAAAAAGCCTTCCATGTCTTTTGCCACCTCCTTTGGCCTTTCCCTGAAAAACCTGTTCACAAAAAAGGGCCGCACTACCCTTACCGCCTTCGCAGGCAGTATTGGCATTATTGGCATTGCCTTGATTTTTGCCGTGTCCCAGGGCATGACCACTTACATTAACACCCTGCAGGAAGATACCCTTTCTTCTTACCCCTTGACCCTGGAGGCCCAGACTATGGACCTGGGGGCCCTGATGAGCTCCTTTATCGGCGCGGCTCACGCCAAGGGCGAACATGAGACCGACGCCGTATACCAAAAGCCCATGGTGTATGACATGGTAAACGCTTTGAACTCCTCCTCCGCCACGAAAAATGACCTGGCTTCCTTCAAGGAATTTCTGGAGGGGGAGCTAAGTGCGGAATCCGAAGAGAACCAGCTGCCAAAAGCCGTAAGCGGCGTGCAATACACTTACGATACCGACCTTCTGGTTTATACCGAAAACGTGGACGGCTCTATTATACGCTCCGATTCCCAAGCCCTCATGCAGGAGCTTCTTCTGGAATATTTTGGTATGGACATGTCTTCCATGCTAAATATGTCCGAGGAATACGGCATGGGAATGGAGACTATGAGTGCCTTTTCTCCTATGGGCAGCAGTCTGATCGTATGGGAAGAAATGCTTCCGGCCCTGGATGGCTCACTGGTGAGCCCCTTGCTTCAAAAGCAATACGATGTGGTTTATGGTTCTTGGCCCTCCAGCTATGACGAAATCATGCTGGTAGTAGATAAAAACAACGAGATTGACGACATTACTCTATACGCTCTGGGCCTAAAGCCTAAAAGCGACATCGATGCCTTAATGCAGGCGGTGGAAGAAAAAAGCGAGGTGGACACCCAAAACGAAAGTTGGTCCTACCAGGAAATTTGCGACATGGAATTTCGCGTCATTTTAAATTCCCAGTGTTACGCCTTTGACGAAGCCACCGGCCATTACGCGGACCTGCGGGATACTTCTGCCGGGCTAAGATACCTTTACGATAACGGCCTTACCTTAAAGGTTTCCGGCATCCTTCGCCCTAACGAGGAGGCCGCTTCTTCCATGCTCACCGGTTCCATTGCCTACACCAGTGCGCTGACAGAATATATCATAAAGGAATCCCGGGATTCCCAGGCCGTTACCGCCCAGCTGGAAAATCCCGACACCGATATTTTCACCGGTCTTCCCTTCCGGGAAAACACGGGAGACCTGCCGGAAGCCCAAAAGGCGGAAGATTTCAAAAACCACGTGCGCTCTTTGGAAAGCAAGGAAAAAGCCGAGGCTTATGTGACCATGAAAAGCCTTCCCAGCGAAGCGCAAATCCAAGAGGCTGTCTCTCAAACGGTAAACCCTATGTCCCGTGCGGAGATGGAGGCCTCCATGGTACAGGCCATTACCCAGCAGGCGGGCATGAAGGAAGAAGAGGTCACCACTTACATCGCCGATATGAAGGATGAAGACCTGGAAACCCTGTTCACCCAGCTGGCCCAAGAGCAATTCAAAGCCCAGTATGCTGCGGGGGTGCAAGAGCAGCTGGCCGCCATGACTACTGAACAGCTGACCGCCGCCCTGGATGCGGAGCTGGAAGCCTACACGACGGAGGAATGCGCCCGCTTTTACGACGAAGTCCTGGTATTTTCTGAATCCGATTACGAAAGCAATTTGCTGGCCTTGGGGTATGTAGACCTGGACAGCCCCTCTTCCATTAACCTTTACGCCTCTTCTTTTGAGAATAAAGACGTGATCGAAGATACCATCGCCGCCTATAACGACGCGGTAGAAGATTTGCAGAAGATTGAATATACCGACTATGTGGGCCTGATGATGTCTTCTGTGACCTCTATCATTAACGCCATCACCTATGTGCTCATCGCTTTTGTGGCGGTATCGCTAATCGTCTCTTCTATTATGATCGGCGTGATTACCCTGATTTCGGTACAGGAACGCACCAAAGAAATTGGTATTTTACGTGCCATTGGCGCCTCCAAGCGGAATGTGTCCAGTATGTTCAACGCGGAAACTGTGATTATTGGGTTCATTTCCGGGGCTTTAGGGGTACTGGTTACCTACCTGCTGTGTATTCCCATTAACATGATCCTTTATAGCTTTACCGGGATTGCCGGGCTCAACGCCTATTTGCCCGTACCGGTGGCGGTGGTACTTGTGCTGATCAGTGTATTCTTAACCTTGATCTCCGGCATTATTCCTTCCCGCAGCGCTGCCAAAAAAGATCCCGTCGTGGCCTTGCGAACAGAATAATTAGAGGATATCGTCATTAAGTGAATAAGCTCCCCCTTAAAGCAGCCGGCTAAAACCAAAAACCGGAGTTCTAAGGGGGAGCATATTTTTTGGCAATGTTAAGAGAACCCTTCTCTGTAAAGAGGCTAAGGGATCTGTTCCGCGGAAGCGTGCCCTGCAGCCCGGGTTCCCCGGTATTCCTCCGGCGTCACCCCATACACCTTGCGGAAGGATTGAATGTAGTGGGACACATCGTTATACCCCACATGCGTGGCGATATCGCTGACCTTTAGAATGGTCTTTTCCAGCAGTCCCCGGGACTTTTCCAGCCGGTACTCGATGAGATACTTTGAAAAGGTCTTGCCTACGGTGGCTTTAAAGAGCCGGCTCAAATAAGAAGCATTCATAAAATACTTCTTTTCTGCCAAGTCCTGCAAAGAAATATCGTACTGGTAGCTCCGGCTGATATATTCCGTAATCTCCTGTATGATATCCCTTTTATTGTCCTGCTGGTTTTGGGAAAAACAGCAGATCTCTTTTATCATGCCCAACAAATAGTTTTCCAGCTCGTCCATGTGCTTAAAATTATAAAGGTCATACCGGCGGGAAAACATGAGCCCCATTTTTCCCTCGGTGGCCTCCGTATTGTGGTAAAAGGCGCTGAGAATTCCCAATACGCGAATAATCCGTTCATAAAGGTTGTAGATATCGCCGTTTTGCAGCAGCTCCGGCTCCTCGAAAATATGCACAAGAGCTTCCTCCGCACCGGAATAATCGTAACGCTGTAAAGCGCTTTGCAGCGAAATTTCGTACTCCTTTTCTTGGTCTGCCAAACGCTTTTTCTTTTCTCCAAAGAAGAAGACCCTGTCCCATCCCTGCAAAAGTCTTTGGTTAATGGCATAAACGGCTTCCTTATAGGCGTCATACAGCTCTTCCATACCTCGGTGAACCGGACTCACCGCCACGCTTATCGCGTTCTTGGTCACCTCCTTTCCCACCGACAGCATCAGATTTGCGCAATGAAAATGATTGCGCAAATCTGACTCAGTTACCGAGTCAGATTCAAAAAATTTCAAAATGACAAACTCCCGGTTGTTTTGAAAGTAAAAGGGCTCGCAAAAAGGCTCCCGGAGCCGCTGTAAAATTTCTTCCTTCTGGGAAAAGCTCAGCTTGGCATCGGCCTGCATCAGCAGGACACAATAGGGGTATTGGGAAGCGTATTCATTACACTTTCCCATAAACTGCTCTCGAAGATCCGCGCTTTGAGCCAACTCTTTCACGGAAAGCTCTTCCCGAGAAAACTCGAAAATGCTTTCCAGCACTTGATCCCGAACCCGCTTTTCTTCCTCCTGTTTACTTTTCAAAATATCTTCCAGAGTCTTTTTAAGTTCTTCTTTCACAATAGGCTTTGTAATGTAATTTCGTACTCCATAGCGTATAGCCTGCTGGGCATATTTGAAATCGGCATAACCGGTTTCCACAATCACCGCTATTTTCGGGTACTCCTTTTGCAGCTGTTCCGCCAGCCGCAGTCCATCCATCACTGGCATGCGAATATCGGTGAGCACCACATCCACGGCAGGGTCGCTTTGCAGGTAGTCCAGGACTTCTATGCCGGTTTCCACATCGGCAACTACTGCGATTTCAGAATCAATTTCTTTTAAAATTTTTACCAGCGCTTTTCTGGCATAAAATTCGTCATCTGCCACCAGCACTTTCATATAAGCCTTTGTTCTCCTTTCGCCTTTCATTGCTCCGGACGGTCTAAAGCTTTTTCCAAAACCTTTAACCGCAAGGTCACTTCTGTATATTCCCCTTTCTTGCTGGATATGGTAACTCCATATTCTGCCCCGTAAAAATTCTTGATGCGGGAATTCACGTTCAAAAGTCCTATGCCATCTTCGTCATTCTCTTCAGAAAAGCCGCCAGGCGGGTTTTCTTGAAACCTTCGGTTCCACCGTTCACAGGCATCTTCGTCCAATCCCACGCCGTTGTCGAAGACTGTGAGAACCAGGTCTTCCCCTTCCCGTCTGACTCGGAGTGCTATTCGGGCGTCAGAGCGTTTGTCGGACAAGCCGTGGGAAATGGAGTTTTCCAAAATGGGCTGTACAAGGAATTTTAGCATATGGCTTTTTTCTATACCGGGCTCTATTTCAATGACAGTGTGATACCTTCCGGGGAAGCGGATATCCTGGATTTGCAAGTAGTTTTGCACATATTCAATTTCTTCTTGGAGCTGTACCACATCCCGGCCTTTTACATTATAATACAAAATTTTAGAAAGGCTCCCTGCCATTTGTACAATGCTCTGCACGCCTTCTATTTCCGCCAGAGCGCTAATGGTATTTAAAGTGTTATACATAAAATGGGGATTGATCTGATAACGCAGCATTTTTAGCTGCATCCGCTTGTTGTTCAGCTCGTACAGGTAAGTGGCGTCAATATCCTCGTTAATGCGTTCGGCCATAACATTGTAATTCTGGATGAGAAGTCCCGTTTCCACCCCGGCAGTTTCCTTCGTCATTTCCATTAACTTCAAGTGTCCCGTTTCGGTAATTTCCATGTTGGAAAGCAGCCTCGCCAATGGTTTGATGGTCTGCTTTGACAGAAACAGGCTCAATGGGATAGCTGCAACCACTACCACCGCGAAAACGATCAGCATGTTGCTGATCCCCTTAAAGCCAATGCGGTTCATTTCTTCCATGGGAATATATTGCAGCAAAATCCAGCCCGACTTCTGGTTTTTCACCGCCGTAATCAAATAGGGCTTTCCGGAAAGCTCCACCTGTTGGGAAGTTTCTCCGGCGATCAGATCTTCCGCAGTTTCCCGCAGACGGGTAAAATTCTTTTCTTCTCCCAACACCGTATTGTCCAAGTAAGCCGCGGGAGAATTATAGATCAGTTCATTTCCGCTGATAACGCAAAGAGAGCTGGAAAAATCTACGGAATACGCCTCGTTCAGACATTGCACAATCCCGTCATAGTTTAGATCTATTCCCAACACACCCACATAGTTATCGTAATAGTACAGCTGCTGAAGCACCGTAATCACACGGTGCTGGGTCCGTTGGATCAACACCTCATGGATGTCGGTAAAATAGGCCTCGTTCCGGTTCTCCCATTTCACACCCTCCAGGAGCTGGCCAATATACGAATCGAACTCCATAGTATTGGAAGTCAGGCTGCTATAGACATCGCCGTATTTGTTGATAATGGCGCCTCGCAGAATAAAGGGATTGGCGCGAAAGGCGTGGTTCAAAGCGTTCCGCAGGTAAAGGTCGTCTTCAAAGGCTTCGGCGCCGCTTTTGGTTTTCCCCTGGGAAACCAAAATTTGACGCATTTGCCCGTCTGTATAATGCAGGTAGTTAATACGGTCCAGAGGAGAAAAGATCAGGTCCAGGTTCAAATTCAACTGGCTATTGATCTGGTTCAGGGTGACAATATTGATTTCGATGGTTTTTTCGATCGTCTGCACATACAAAAGAATGGTGGGGCACAAGAACGTGACCAGTAGGATCAGATCCCCCAGCAAGATCTTTGTTCGTAAAGGCAGCCTCTGCAGAAAATGATTCATAGCCAAACTCCCTTTCCCTCTTAAAAGCTAAAGAATGCCGGCAAAAAGAGCCTTGGCCCATATTGCCGGCAGTTTTTCCTGCGCTATGGAAAAAAGAGAAAATACCTGAAATAAATTCAGGAAGAAAACCCTCTTCATTTTATACCATCATAACATGAAGAGGGGTTCCTTGAAAACCTTTTTTGGCAAAAAACTGAAATCAGGTCTTTACAGCACCCTGGGTCAGGCCCGCCACAATATATTTTTGCGCACAAACATAAACAATGAGCACAGGCACCATTGCCACCAGGTAAGAGGCAAAGGCCATATTGTAATCGTAAGTATACTGAGATTTAAAGTTGTACTGGAACAAGGGCAGCGTCCAAGTGGAAGCATCCTTATTCAAAATAATCAAAGGCATTTGGAAATCGTTCCAAACCCACAGAGCGTTCAACACCATGATGGTCATGGTCATAGGTTTGATCAAAGGAAGCACCACGCGCCAGTAAGAACCAAAGGTGCTGCAGCCGTCAATAGAAGCAGCTTCTTCCAAATCCGGCGGAACAGAACGGATGTAATTGGTCAAAAGGAAAATGGCCTGGGAAGAGGCAAAGGTCACATGCATAATGATCAGGCCGAACTGACTGGTCAAATGCAGCGTGCCCAAATATTTCACCAGCGGGACCATGATCACCTGGAAAGGCACAAAAATACCGCAAAGCACATAGAAATAGACAGCCTTGTAATATTTCTTGTGCATATTCCGGGAAATGGCGTAAGCGCACATGGGGTTCAGCAAAAAGATACAAACCACGGAAGTTACCGTAATAATTACGGAGTTCGTGAAATAGGTGAGATATCCTGCCTTCTGGAACACACTCTCAAAGTTTCCCAAGTAGAAACTGGTAGGCAGGGCGAAAAAGCTTTCTGCCGATTGCTGTTGGGTCTTTAAAGATGTGATAATGGTGACAAAAAAGGGAAACAGGATAATCAATGCGCCGGTAACCAGAAAGACATAAGATAAAACCTTTAATACCTTACCACCTACAGAAAGCCTCATCAGTCTTCACCTACCTGTTTATTATTTGTCAGTTTAATGGTACCGAAGGAAACAATGGCCACGATCACAAATAGCAGCATAGATTCCGCGATAGATTGGGCGAACTTTCCCTCCGACATGGCGTGACGGTAAATGAGAATACCAATGGCCTCGGTGGCCTGAGCAGGACCGCCAGCCGTCATGGCCTGGATATAATCGAAAATCGTAAGGCCACCCTTGGTAGTGGTGATCACCAGCATGGTGACGATAGGGATGAGGAACGGGATGGTGATGTTCTTAAACTTCTGCCAGGCGTTGGCGCCGTCGATGGTGGCAGCCTCGTACAGATCTTTAGGAACGCTTTGCAGGCCGGCCACAAACAGCACCGTAGGCGTAGCGCAGCCCTGCCAGAGGTTTACAATGAGGATGCCGAACATGGCGGTAGCCGGGTTTCCCAAAAGGCTGGTGCTTAAAAAGCCGATTCCCAGAGCTTTGCCCACAGGCGGGAAAGCCCGCAGGAACAGCTCGTTCCAAATAAGACCCACAGTGACCAAGCTCAGCACCGCAGGAATGAAGTAAATGGTGCGGAACACCGTGCTGGATTTTCCCAGCTGGTTCAAGGCCAGAGCAATCAACAAGGAAAGCACCAACACGCCGATCACAAGGCAAATGGTATACTTGAAGTTAAAGAAAATGGCATTCCAAAAACGTTTGTCCTGCAAAACAGTGGAATAGTTCTTCAGGCCGATGAATTTATAGGTTTTGGCAATACCGGTCCAGTTCGTCAAACTGTAGTAAACACCCAGCAGCATCGGCACCATAAAAAAGGCGGAATACAACAGCACAACGGGAAGCGTAAACAAGACCATCACTCTGCTTCTGCGCTTCATGCCGTTTTTTGCCGGGACCGCGGCAGCCGCGGGATCTTTGGACATAACTTGACACCTCCTGAGTAATACCTTTTATGGAGAAGAGCCGGAAGGAAATGTTCCGGCTCTTACCATTTCAAAATCTATAGTTGTATGAGCAGTTCTAAAAAGAACTTACTCGGCGGCCTGCTCGTCTTCTGCGGCGCAAGCAGCCAGGTAATCCTCGGTCATCGTGGTCAGGTAGGCAGTGATATCGCCGTCAATGATAACCTGCTGGATCTTGGAGCGCTTGGTCTCTTCAAAGCCCGCGGGCAAAGAGGCAACGCTCAAAACGCCCTTTTCGTCCAGGATATCTACAATGCCCTGGCCCTGGGGAATTTCGGCCTTTACGCCCTGGATACAGGAAGGAGAATGGTCCAGGTCGGAATACATCTGAGCAGCTTCGGTAGTGGACATATACTTCAGGAACAGGTCGGCGGCAGCGGCCTTTTCAGGAGAGCTGTCGGCGCCGGCGCAGATAGCGGTGTCAAGGCCGATAGGCTGTTTGATATCGCCGCTGTCATTGGGCATTGGGAACATGTTGAAGTGCTTATCGGGGTTGGCAGCCTCAATAGAGGAGGAAGCCCAAATGCCCTGAATGAACATGTAACCGGTACCGGTGGCGAAATCGCTGATGCACTGGTCATAGCCCAAAGAAAGGGTATCGCCCTGGCTATATTCATGGAGCTGCAGGATCTTCTTCCAGGAGTCGACGGAAAGCTCGTCATCTTGGAAGGTGGTGGCGCCGCTGCGCAGGTCGGCATAGAACTGAGTGGGATCGGGCCGGTTTTTGCCCTCAATATTGGACCACAGCTGGGAGATAACCCAGGAGTCCTTGTCGGGCAGCATGAAGGCTACTTCGCCTTTGCTCTTGATATCTTCGGCGATCTTGATCAGGTCGGCCCAAGTCTTGGGAACCTCGTAGCCGGCAGCCTCAAACTTATCGGTATCGTAATAAACACCCATGAAGTTGCAGGAGAAGGGCAGGCAATAGTTGTGCCCGTCGGCGGATTTCAGAACGTCGATGTACTGGGGCAGCACGTTCTCCATGCAGCCAACGTCATCAAGGGCTCTCAAGCGGCCCTGGTTGGCAAACTGGATATACTGGGAGTCAGTGGGCCAGTGCATGAGCACGTCGGGCATTTCGCCGGTGGCAGCACGGGTCATAAGAATGGTGGCCGCGTCGGGCACCACGTTCTGAGTTACGGTGATATTGGGATTCTTAGACTGGAAGTCTTTGATCAAAGCGTCAAAAGAATCCACAGCTTCTCTCTTTTGCTGTACGAATTCGATTTCTACCGCTTCACCGCTGTCAGCCACAGAGGCTTCGCTGCTGCTGTCTTCTACTTTGCTTTCTTCCTGCTTGGAAGCCGCGCTGCTTTCGGGAGCATCGGAAGCAGAGCTGGCCTCGTTACCGTTACAGCCGGCAAACATAGCCGTGACCATAAAGGCGGCGAGAATTGCAGATAAAATTCTCTTCTTCATTGTTTTCATCCCTCTTTTTAAATTTTTAAGCCAGATTTCTTGTGCATTTGTTGCACAAGAAATCTGCACTTGAATGGCTACATTATAGCAATTAGGGCATCCCCTTGCTATAATATTTTTGACCTATCACATATTAGATTTTTGACCTTTTGTGCATAAATTCTTTTAGAGATCAAAAAAATCTGCCGGAACTGTGAAAAAGGGGGAATTGGGATCCAATTCCCCCTACTAAATTTGCCTTATGGCAAATTTTATGGAAGGCAGCAGAAAGGAAAAACCGCGAGCTCCTATTCCCCTGCCAAATTGGCCTTACGCCAAATTTTATGGAAGGCAG
>CANSKS010000047.1 GCA_947647615.1 uncultured Neglectibacter sp. | reverse complement strand
GCACAAGAGAAAAAGAGTTTGGAAAAGTATACTTTTCCAAACTCTCTTATTTTTTGCCTTTATATTAGAAACAGAGCTGTTTTCCCTTGGCGGGAAGCTGTCGCCTCCATGTTTTTTTGGCATATCTGGTTATCCAATTTGAGCATTTGCCATTTTGAGGCAAGCGTGATAAAATAGAAAGCAACCAGTTAATTTTTAAGAAAGGGGCTGTTCCCAAATGGAGACTGTCTCCAACCAGACTTTTGACGAAGAGCGAGCATTGTACGGCGCGCAAGGCATTTTGGTAAAAGATTGCCGTTTCGATGGCCCGGCCGACGGTGAAAGCGCTTTTAAGGAATGCAAAAATATAACAGCCGACCATTGCTTTTTTAACCTGCGCTACCCTTTTTGGCACGACGACGGGCTGAACCTGCACAATTCCGAGCTCACGGAGCTCTGCCGGGCGGCCCTGTGGTATTCCCATAACATAGAAATTTGCCACACCAAGCTTCACGGCATTAAAGCCCTGCGGGAATGCGGGCAGGTAAAAATGCGGGACTGCCACATTGTTTCGCCGGAATTCGGCTGGTCGGTTCAAGGCCTGGAAATGGCGGACTGCACTGCCGAAAGCGAATATTTTATGATGCGTTCCAGCGGCCTGAACTTTCAAAACGTGAAGCTCAAGGGGAAATATTCCTTCCAATATATTGAAAATTCCCACTTTGAAGCCTGCTTCTTCGACACGAAAGACGCCTTTTGGCATGCCAAAAACATCACCGTAAAAAACAGCGTGATTAAAGGGGAATACTTGGCCTGGTACAGCGAAAACCTCACCTTTGAAAACTGTAAGATCCTTGGCACCCAGCCCCTTTGCTACTGCAAGGGCCTGCGGCTCATCAACTGTGAAATGATAGATACCGACTTGAGCTTCGAGCGTTCCCAGGTGGAAGCCACCCTCACCGCCCCTATCGCCAGCATCAAAAATCCCCTTTCCGGCCATATTTACGTTCCCGCCGTAGGGGAGATCATCATGGACTTGGAAGCGGCCAAGGGAAAAGTCATCGTAAAGCCCAAGTGCCGCTGTGCCTGAAGGGTTGGAAACCTCCCCCCAAAAAAACCGGTACCCGAAGAAAAAACTTCGGATACCGGCTTTTTTATGTACGGACGGGAAAGTTTAAAAGGTCACAACAAAACGGAACCTGGCGTCTTCCTCGTACCACATTGGGAAATTCGTGCCCCAAATGTTGTTATATAGGTTGAAGAAAACTCCCTGCTCTAAACTGGGCTGGGCATCGTCAAAATTGGTCAGGTGAGGGGTTCCGGGGGCCACCAGAGCCGTGTCCAGCGTCTTGATGAAAAGGTCCCCTGCCCGGACCCCGGCGTCTACGGCATGTAAGGCCCGGTTCCCGTGGCTCACCACACCCAGCGGATCTATCCAAGCGCCCAGCTTCCCCAAAGAAACCTTGGAATCCATAGGGCAAATCCCCAGCCAAATAGCTTCCGCCACCCGGGAAGCGGGCTTTTCCCACCAGGCAAAATCTATTTCTACACGGTCGGGGAAAAGGTCCAGAATGGTGGCAAGCTTCCCCGGGGCTCCGTAGCGGGTGTGGGTCTCGCCGGCGATCTCCATTGTGGCCACCACCCGGTTTTCTTTTACATAAACACCTGTCAGGGTTATCTGGGCGGTTTTATGGCCGGAAATCCCGCTTTCCATGCCCACTTTTCCGGTATCCAGGACAGCCCACAAGGGCTTTGCCACCAGGTATTGGCGCTGGAACCTGTCGTAATCTTCTTTGCAAAAAGCCTCGTAGCAGGGAGCACACCACAAATGCGCTTCGTCCGCCAAAAGCTTCTCCCCCTTTGTAAGGCGGCAAATCGCCCCGTCGGGACGAAAGACGAGCTCATACCCGGCCGCCTGTATCACGTCTCCGGCGGCCTTTTGCTGGAAGCCCGTAAGGTCCGGCATGGGAATTTTATATTCTTCCAGCACCTTTTGGGCCCGAGCCCTGTTCTCCGGGGACAAAGCAGCCACAGCGTTGTTCAAATATTCCCGCTGCTCCTGCCAGGATCTTTCCATTTTCCGGAAGGGTTCTTCCACCCGGCGAGCCTCAAAGGCCTCCCGGGAAAAGGCGGTGAACCGGTGCTCCTCCAACAGGGAAAGGGCCCGCTCTTTTTTCTCTGCCGGAAGGGAGTTCACCAGGCCCATGAGGCCGCCCCCCGCTTCCGTCCAAAGCTTTTCCATCTCTCCGAAGGATTTTCCGTCCAAAAGCTCTCCCAGCTTTTTCACAAAGGGCATGAACTCAATGAGGTGCGTTTTTTCATCCATGCCCCAGGTGTGCTCCGGAACGGGCAAAAGCTCCCGGTTCAAGGCCTCTGCCTCCGCGGAAGGGAGACTGCTGCGCAGCCGCAGCAGACCCCGGAAGCCGCTGGTTTTTCTGGGGTCGGTTCCCACGCCATGGATCCAGGTATCGCCCATTTCCTGGGTAAAAACCGGAAGGCTTTCCCGAATGGGAAGCACCGCTTTCGCCACAGTGGTCAGGTCGGCGGCCACCAGCTGGGCGCCGGGATATTTTTTTGCCAACTCCTGGAACAGCAGCGTCAGGTCCTCTTCCGAAGGGGGGCCGTTGTTATCGCCGGTGTGGGCAAAGTACACGGCCTCTCCGGTACCGGGAATAACCATGTCTTGGCCGTAATCCTTATCGTACATCACTACAACTTCTTCCCCGGTGGCCGCCCGCCACCGGAAAATCCCCGGAACATCGGGGGCCGTACAGGCGGGGTTCTTCCCCAAATGGAGGAACTCCACCCCGTTCCTGGCCAAAATAGGTACCATGGCCACGGTGTGCCCCGGCACGTCCGTCATCTTTCCGCCAATGGTTTTTCTTCCATAGGCCTTATCCAGCTTTTGAGACAGGGAAAGGCCGTACTCGAAAAGCCCGGCATCCATATATTCCGTATGGGTGGTAAAGGGCAGCGCGTGCCAAGAAATTCTTCCCGTTCGAATGGCATTCTCCATTTTTGCCTGGCTTTCCGGAGTGGCTGTCCTCAAAAACTCCGCAATTAACCAAGAGCCGGTAGTCCAAATGAAATTTTCGAATTTCATGTCGAACACCTTCGGGATGAACTGGGTTTTATATTTCTCCACCACCTTGGCGGAAAAATCGGTAAACCCTACATCCAAGTGGGTTTTAAAAACCACATAAACTTTTTTCACTTCCATGGGAAAGCTTCTCCTCTTTTTAAACCTGTTCTTTTTCTCTCACAGCCCGCTCTATCCCCGGGCTGTGCTAGGGAAGAGGGGGTTCTAAAAAGCGGAATCTCTGTGGGTATTCTTAAAAGACTCCGCCCGGCGCAGGGCTTTTCTTTTAGCCTGCTATTTTGGCGTTGTGCTCGCGGACGATCTCATTTACCAGTTCCACCCGGGCCAAATCTCCGGTAGAGGAAAGTTCGTCGGAAATTCCCAAGATCAGCCGCCCCGCGAAAAGCTCCAGGGTTCGCTTGGTCGCTTCCTCCAGCATCTCTTTTGGAAAGGCGTCGTCAAACAGCACGGCGGGCAGGCCGTCGATAAGGTAGATCTCATCGCCAAAGGCCGCCTTTACTTCTTCCAGGGTCACATCTCCCTGGGGCACGGGCGTCACGGCCTCTATGCCGTCTAAAAAGCAGGTTTTCGCATACTTCAAATAGCCCTTCACATCGCCATCCCAGTGGGAAAACAGGAATTTTCCCGCTTTGTGAAGGGTGTCGCCCCGCTTTTCGTATTCCGGCAAAATGTATTTTTCAAAAAGGTAATCCGGCAAAATTCTGCAATGCAGGTTGTCGCCGTAATTGATCCATTCAACGGGGCTTTCGGCCACAGCCTTTACAAAGCCCTCCTGGCTTTTGCTCAGCACTTCAAAATAGTGCTCCACCTCTTCCGGGTAATCGGCCAGCAAGTAATAGGTATTTTCCACCCCGCACAGCTCAATGAGCATTTTTTGAATATTGGTACGGGGCAGGAACATCACGGGCAGGCCCAAATGGCCCACCTGCCGCAAGGACTTCTGGTAAGTGTCGTAATTGAAGGAATAGCTGGTGGCCTCCTCCACATAGCACAATACCCTCAGGTCCTCCACCGTGTTTACCAGCCATTTTTCGGGCATCATCCCATAATTGCTGTTATTTCCCCGCTGGATCTCCGTAAGGTCTCCCACCGGGGTATGAAGAATCGTTTTCACGTCCCGGTCCGTACGGCCGTCCTTTAAAGGAATGCGCTCCACTTGCACGCTGCTGTCATAGCTGTGCTCCAGACAAATGTTGAAGTACTGGTACAGCCTGTCGGAACAGCCCAGCTTTTCATATAGCTCCTGGGCGTTGCAGCCCTCATATTTTCCGGGCAGCGGGGTGTTGGAAAACCTTCTGTCGCTCAGCCAGGCGTCTATGCGGGGCTGCCACAGCACCTCGCCCTTGGACTGCCCTTTTATGATCTTCCGGTTCAGCTCATATAACGGTGAATTCATACCTTTCTCTCCCTTTTATGCCTCTGCTTTCTTTTCCTTTTCCCAAAACGGTATGCAGCCATCTTATTCGCTGAAAAACAAAGCGCCGAAATAGGTGACTGTATTCTCACCGTTAATGTACTTCATACCCGCTTGGGCTGCCAGCTCGGAAACGGCTACGCCATAAGTCTCCAGGGAGGCCATGGCCAACTCCGGGCTGCGGCAGGGCTCGTTTGTCAGCTTGGCGCACCGCTCGCAGACATGGCACCCCCCTGCGCCCAGGTGCAGCTTCTTCGAAACGG
Organism: uncultured Neglectibacter sp.; assembly: GCA_947647615.1. Classification (GTDB taxonomy): domain Bacteria; phylum Bacillota; class Clostridia; order Oscillospirales; family Acutalibacteraceae; genus Acutalibacter. Next base: position 16,156 of record CANSKS010000047.1, on the reverse strand, counting down.
GCAGCGTATCGAACAGCTGCCGCAGGGAATTCGCCAGCTCATTGTGGACCCGAGCGGCCTCCATCATGCCCTCAAAATCGTAGCTGTCTTCCAGCTGGCCCACCGTTTGGTATACCAGAGCCTTTTGAAAGCCCTTGGCTTCTTCTATCAATACGTCTATGTCGCCGGCGTCGGGGGGGCACATCCAGCATTTGCCGTAATTGCCGCAGGCGTTGGCCTCACACATATCTCGGAAAGCCCGTTCAAAACGAATGTCGCTCACCTTCACCAGTCCGGTTTTGTAGGCGCCCATCTCCAGGACCTTGTCCAGCAGCTCCTTTTCTTCGATCATGCAAAATCCTCCTTTATAATTTCTTTTGTAACGTTCTCTGTTTCGAAAAGAAATCTATTTTTCTAAGTAAACCAGTATATCGCAAGGCGAGAAAAGATGCTTGTAAAATAATAGCTTTTTTGGTGTTATTTTGCGATGTTAAACCAAATAAAAAAGCAGGGAAAACTCCCTGCCGCCATCATGGCCCGCGCCGCTGAATATTTTTCCGGTAACGGTAGGCGCCTGCCATAGAACCGCCGGAACGCTGTATTTTTGCCCTGCGGCCATTCCGGGAAGCATAGACCGCTTTGCTTTTCCGTTTGGGCTTCCCGCCCAAAGCCACCGTGAGGGCCACACCCAAAAAGCCCATGCCCACCAGGCACCAACCCAAAATGCCCACTACCTTTACGCCCAGGGTATCCTGCATATATACCACCACCGCAGAGCCGTTTTCCTGTTCCGGTAAAGCGGGTTCCCCAGCGGCAGAGTAAGTAACCCCTATGCTGATGCACCACAAGATGAGGACGGCCACCCCAAGGAGTATCGCCAATAAACGTGCCGATATCTCTTTCACTCTTATGGCCTCCCCCTTTTCAAAAATATCTTTCTCGCACTTTTCCGGTATCCAAGGGAAGCATACAGCTTATCCTGTGGAAAGCTTTTCTTCGCTTGGCGCATCATTTGGTAGATAGAATTATTATAACAACTAATTGTGGGGAATACAACTGAAATCACAGAGAAAATTCCACAAATTGTTGAAAAATGTAAAATCCACTTGCGCTTCTTTCCCAAAAAATTTTAAAGAGAGGTCCGCATCCCCGTTTTCTCTCCCAATGACCTGGATGGGCGGTGTATCGTCGCCAAAGCTCATCCTTCTGCCCTGGTAGTCTACCGTAAGGAACCCCAGTACCAAAATCAGTATGCACAGGGCCGCCGTAAAAGAGATTAGAAAGGTTCTCCCGGCATTTTTCCCTTTCTTTTTCATGCTTTTCCCGCCTTTTTCCCTTCGCTCCGGAAGCTTTTTCCCAACGGACTTATTTTCCGGCAGGGCTTTCTCAAAAAACTGCCGGCCTTTGGGCCGCCTGCCGCTTCCACAGTTCTCCAGCAGCTTCTTCTCGAATAGCATGCCCGGGAAAGGGCGCTTTATTTCTTTTGTGCTATGAAATTTTTGGAACCTCCGTGCCGGATGTCACCTGTTCTCCATCCCCGTTTTCTTTCAAAACCTTTGCCAAAATTTCTCCGACCAGCCTGCCGGAATATTTCGCTTCGGAAACTGCGTTTACCTCGGTCCCCACCTCTACCAGCATAGATCCCTTGGTGGCGTTCATGTTGTATTTGCAGTCGGAAAAATCCAAGGGCCGCGCCAGGCCGGGGTAAAGCGCCTCAGCCGCCTGCTGCACCCGCAAGGCCAGGTGCAGGTTATCGCGCCAATTGGGGAAATCTCCCCATTCCCCGTCTACATCGCTTCCCGCCAAAAACATGATCTGGGCGGCTTTCCTGCCGTTTACCGCTACGGTGGGCTTATATTTCAGCCCGTCTTCCGTTGTCATGGAATCCCGGTGGACATCTATGGTCACCTGAATACCGGGATATTTCTCCAGGTTTTTTTGCAGTACTTCCCAAGACCGGGAATAAGACCCATTGTAGAGCTCATCGTTTACCGTGGTGTCGTGAACCACACCAATTCCTTCCGCTTCCAGAGCTTTCCGAATTTCTTCTCCCACCGCGGTCACATTCCGGTTTTGGTTTTGGGTCCTGGTTTCCATATCGGTGTAGTAAAAATCAGCCCCCTTGTCCACATAGGCCTCCGAGGTATGGGTATGGTAAATCAGCACCTCCACGCTGCCATCCAGCTTTAAATTTACCGCGGGGGGCTGGAGAAGCTCTTCCTCCAGGTCAAGCCCTGCACCGGAAGTATCCTTTACAAAAAAACCGGCCACTGGACTCCCCCCGTCTAAAAAAATCTCTTTTACGGTGTTCCAGTCCCGTCCCGGCTCCGGCGTGGCCTCTGCTCCGGGAAGCTCATCGGCATGAAAGGGCACAATGCCGTCGTTGGGAAGGCTCAAAAGGGTTTCCCCCACCTCCGCCTGAGAGTGGATCTCCTGCATTTCTTTCCGCTCCTTTTGTCCGGCGGGCATGCTTTGGGCCGAAGCCTCTTCCGCCCGAAACCCCACCGCTAAAAGCAAGGCCTTTGCCCCCTGCTCCTGTCCCAAACCGCAGAAAGCCCACACCACACATAGAATTCCCAAAAGCAAAACAGCCGGAACCGCGGCGGCCCGGACAAGCGTAATCAGTTTTTTCCCCATAACGGAGCTCCTTTCCAAAAAATAATTCATAATTTGTTTCTTGAATCCGCCGGACGATTTTAGTACAATAAATTATTCACTATCAAAATGGAAGTGACTAACCCCCTGTTTGAAAAGGGCCGAAAGGAGATTTGCAAATGTCTATCTATTCAGAAATCAAGCCGGAAGTCCAAAGACTTTCCCAGCTTTGCCAGAAAAACGACGCCATCGACCCGGAACTTTATGTGGAATACGATGTCAAACGCGGTCTGCGTGACTTAAACGGCAAAGGTGTGCTCACCGGCCTCACCAATATTTCGGAAATTGTATCCAGCAAAATCGTAGACGGGAAAAGCGTGCCCGCGGAGGGGAAGCTTTACTACCGTGGCTACAGCGTAGAGGACTTGATCCGCAGCCAGCCACAGGAATATTGCTTTGGCTTCGAGCGCATCGCCTACCTGCTCATGTTCGGGGACCTGCCCAGCGAAGCGGAATTCCAAAGCTTCTGCGAGCTGCTTTCCTTTTACCGTACTTTGCCTACCAGCTTCGTGCGGGATATCATCATGAAAGCGCCCAGCAGCGATATGATGAACACTCTGGCCCGCAGCGTGCTCACCCTTTATTCTTATGACGAAGCGGCAGAAGATATTTCCATTCCCAATGTACTTCGCCAATGCTTGCAGCTAACAGCTCTGTTCCCCCTGCTTTCTGTTTACGGTTACCAAGCCTACCGCCATTACCATGACGGTCAAAGCCTTTTTATTCACCAGCCCGACCCTCAGCTTTCCACCGCAGAAAATATTTTACGCATTTTGCGGCCCGATTGCCAATACACCGCTTTGGAAGCCAAGGTGCTGGACATCGCCCTCATTCTTCACGCTGACCATGGCGGCGGCAACAATTCCACCTTTACCACCCATGTGGTCACCTCTTCCGGCACCGATACCTATTCCGCCATTGCGGCGGCCCTGGGCTCTTTAAAGGGGCCGAAGCACGGCGGCGCCAACATCAAGGTGGTGCGCATGTTTGAAGACATCAAAAAACAGGTGCACGACTGGAACGACGATGAGGAAATTACCGCTTACCTGCAAAAGCTGCTCCGTAAAGAGGCCTTTGACAAATCGGGCCTGATCTATGGTATTGGCCATGCGGTCTATTCCCTCTCCGACCCTCGGGCTAAAATTATGTCCGGGTTTGTGGAGGGGCTTTCCAAGGAAAAAGGGCGGGGCGACGAGTTCCTGCTCTATTCCAATGTAGAGCGCCTGGCGGTAAAGCTGATTACCCAAGAGCGGAAGATCTACAAGGGCGTTTCCGCCAATGTGGACTTTTATAGTGGCTTCATTTACAGCATGCTGGACCTGCCTATGGAGCTTTATACTCCCATTTTTGCCATTTCCCGCATCGCGGGCTGGAGCGCCCACCGGCTGGAAGAGCTCATCGGCGGCGGCAAGATCATTCGCCCCACCTACAAAGCGGTTCAGCTCCACCGGGAAATAGAAAACGCATAAGAACACAACATGACCGCAAAAAAAACGTCCGGGAGCCGCAGCCCCTGGACGCTTTTCTTTTGAAACGGGAAAACTGCTTTTCCCGCCATTTCATTTTTTCTGTTTACCAGCCCTGGCTCTTCAAATACTCCCGGCTCATGGCAATGGCCTCCATGGGAGGACGGCCAATCGATTGGTCTTGCTCCACCACTACCCACTGGGCGCCGGCCTCTACCGAAGCCTCTAAAATAGACGGGAAATCCTGGTCGCCGTGGCCTACCGGACGGAACTCGAAAACGCCCTGGCTTTCGGTTTTTTCCACCTGGGTACCAATGAGCTCGTACATATTGCCGGGCTTGCCTTCCTTGTGGAAATCTTTCAAATGAACCACCGGAGCTCTGCCGGTATATTTCTTCACATAAGCGGCCGGGTCTTCTCCGGCCACCTTTACCCAACAGGTGTCAATTTCCGTCTGCAGCAGGTCGGCAGGAATAGTATCGTAAATGTAATCCAGCGCATAGCGGCCGTCTTCCATTTTTACAAACTCAAAATCGTGATTGTGGTAAAGGGTGAGGATGCCCCGCTTTTTACAGGCCTTTCCAATCTCCTCAAACAGCTTGATATTCCCTTCGAATTTTGGGGTGCCGGGACGGTCCTCCTCCATCAGGTAAGGGATAGCTATATATTTTACGCCAATTTGTGCATACTGGTCTACAACTCCCTCCATATCGGCCACCAGGTCCTGGAAGGGAACGTGAGCCGAAAGGGCCACAAGGCCTGCCTCTTCGATGGCTGCCTTGATCTCACTGGGCTCCAGGCCATAAAGGCCGGCCAGCTCCACGCCATCATAGCCCATTTCTTTAATTTTCTTCATGGTGCCGCGAAAATCTCTCTCTGCGTCATCGCGGACAGAATAAACTTGGACCGCAACAGGTAATGTTTTCATAATAATTCCTCCTAACGGGAATATTTTATTTATTCTTATGATACCCTAAATCTGGCAAAAGGTCAAGCCGCCGTACTTGAAAAAAGCGTGGTTTCTATGGTATTATGATACTGTTAAAAGCTGCCTATGAAAAAAGAAAAGGATCTAAAATTAGTTATGAAACGGAATCTGCGATTTTTCTTTGCCCTGTTTTTTGCCAAAGGCACCGCTTTGGTGCTCAAGCTCATTGGCCGCAAGGGCACTTCCATGCCCGGCTCTTGGGCCATTATTCTTTGCCCCGACTTTTTGGGCCGCATGCCCCGGCCGAAAACGGTGGTCGGCATCACAGGCACCAACGGGAAGACCACAGTAGCCAATATGGTGGAAGACGTGCTTTCTCACTGCGGCTACGACTTCGTCTGCAACCGCTCCGGCACCAACGTAAACACGGGGGTGGCCTCCAGCCTCATTGCCAATTCCACCTTTTTTGGAAAACCCAAAAAGGATCTGGCTATTTTTGAACTGGACGAGCGCAGCTCCCCAAAAATTCTTCCTTACCTAAAGCCCGACCTGCTGCTTTGCACCAATATTTTCCGGGACTCCTACAAGCGCAACGCCCACATGGAATTCATTGTGGACATTTTACAGCAGTATATTCCGGAAAGCACCCGGCTGGTCTTAAATGCCGACGACCTGCTCTGCGCCAGCCTAAAGCCCCAAAACCACCGGAGCTTTTTCGGCATAGACCGTCAGCCCGGGGAAACCGCCCAATGCCGCAACATTGTGCAGGACATTCGGGTATGCCCCAACTGCGGAGCCGCCCTTTCCTGGGAGTTTATCCGCTACCATCACATCGGCAGGGCCAGCTGCCCCCAGTGCGGGTTCTGCTCCCCCCAGGCCGGCTACCGGGTCACACAAATAGACGCGGACGAAAACACCATGACAGTGGACTGTCACGGCCACCAGCAGAAGTTTCCCATGCTCAACTCCAGCACCATCAACATTTATAATTCCCTTTCCGCCATTGCCCTGCTTTCCCAGTTTGGCCTTTCCACAGAAAAAATCGCGGCTTCCATGGAAAAGCTTTCCATTAGCGAAACCAGGTACAAAGAGGAAGAGGTGGACGGCAAAAAGGTGATCCTTCACCTGGCAAAGGGCCAGAACCCCATCGCCTGTTCCCGGGCCTTCGAAAATATCCGGGATTACCCTGGGAAAAAGGCAGTTATCCTGTTTTTGGACGATTATTTCGACGCTGCCCATTCGGTGGAAAACATCTCCTGGTATTACGACACCGACTTCGAATTTTTAAATAATCCCGACATTCCCCAGATCATCGCCGCCGGGGCCCGCCATTGGGATGTATGCCTGCGCCTGCTCATGGCCGGGATCCCCCCGGAAAAGATTTCCCATACCGCGGAGAATCACCAGGCTGCCGAGCTGCTCTCTAAAGAGGGGATTGACGCTGTGTTCATCCTTTACGACGTATACACCATTGGCCTTGCCAACCAGGTGAAAGATCAAACAAAAGCGCTGCTTTCCGGTGGCAAGAGCGCCGGGGAGCAGCAGAGGGCCTAAGGCTTTTTAGTTTATCCAGAGAGGATCGTAATTCATGGCTATAAAAATAGAAATTCTATTCCCGGAATTCTGCAACCTGTTCGGCGATATGAGCAACATGCTTTATTTGCAGCGGTGCCTGCCTCAAGGGGAATTCGTGAAAACCCCCTTCAGCGAGGAACCTCTGTTCCTGCGGGAACGGCCAAGCCTGGTTTATCTGGGTCCCATGACGGAACGCACCCAGGAAAAGGTCATCGAAAAGCTCCGGCCCTATAAGGAACGGCTTTGGCAGCTCATCGAAGAGGGCGTTTGTTTCCTTTTTACCGGGAACGCCCTGGAGGTTTTGGGGGAATACATCGAAACGGAAGAGGGCAAGAGGCTTCCTGCCTTGGCGCTCTTCCAGCTCCACGCCAAACGGGATATGATGCACCGCCATAACAGCACCTTTCTGGGAAGGCTGGGGCAGGAAGAGGTGATGGGCTTTAAGTCTCAATTCACCATGGCCTTTGCCCCGCCCGATTACCATCCCTTCTTGGAAGTGGTAAAGGGAGTTGGGCTCCATGAAAAATGCAAAACAGAAGGGATTCGTTATAAAAACTTTGTGGGCACCTACCTGTTGGGGCCGGTGCTCATCTTGAATCCCTGCCTTACAAAGCTGCTCCTCACTCAAATGGGCCTTCCCCAGGCGGAGCTGGCCTTTGCTTCGGAAATAGAAAGCGCCTACCGGCAGCGCCTGAAAGATTTTCACGCCAAAACCTGAAAAAGCTAACCCATTGAAATCGCCTCCTTTGCGTATCGGACATCATGATACGCAAAGGAGGCGAACTTATCCTGCGGCCATACTTACCCGCGGAACCGCGCGGCACAGCATAGGGCTCTCATGCCAGCCAAGGCCGCAACACGCGCCCTTTTCTCTTTATTCCAAGGATTGAATGAGCAATTCCAAATACCGTAATACTATCAGACGTTTTTCGGGCGCCAGTTGCGTGATTTTACTATGCAAATAGGAAGCTTTTTCTTCTTGAGCAGCGATTAAGCTATCCATAAAGGCTGAATCTGCCGACATTTGCAAAGCATTCAAAATAGAAAGGATCGTGGCTGCAAGCGGTATTTTTTTCCCTTTTTCTACCATAGAAAGGTAGGCGGGCGTGATACCTGCACTTCTGGCGACTTCCGCCCGTGATAAACCGAGTCGTTCCCGTTGGGCCTGGATGCGCTCCCCAAAGCGCTCTAACCTTAAAGGGCAAATTGTTTTTTTCGCTGCGTAAGTGGAAGGGCGGCCTAAAAGCTCATCCGTAGTAGTGCCAAAAAAATCGGCCAACACCACAAGTGTTTCCAACGGAGGCTCATTGCCCCCGTTTTCGCGCTCGTAGGAATATAATTGGCCCTCGTTCACGGAAATACCAGGCAATAAATCTGCCAGCTGTTTCCTGCTTAACCCGAATAATTCCCGATAATAGCGCAAGTTTGGTACTTTGGCCGCCATGTCAGAATCCTCCTGTAGTTATCTGTGAAACACTATTTGTTAAGTATAGGAGGGCAGAACAAAATCCTCAATATATAAAAAACTCTAAAATGCAATTATTGACATAGAGATTTTCACGTAGTATTATAGCCTTATACAGAACCCTTCTTCTGGTTGTCATATTCATATACCTCGCTGAGAATCTCGGTGAGGGCGTGTTTTACTTTTGCGTTTCTCAAATGCCTAAGCTGAAATGCCAGCTTTTCGTCATCAGAGTGCAAAGGGTTCCGAATAGGGGTACGTCCCAACAAAAAATCGGTGGATACGTTAAAATAATCTGCAATTTTTAAAAGATTTTCAAAGGATGGTTCGTGTATTCCAGCTTCATATTGCTGAATAGACGCATGGCTTATTTCTAATTCAAGGCCCAGCTCCATTTGAGAAAGTCCCTTTTCTTCCCGTAATTCTTTGATATGCAATCTAATAGCCATGAGCAAATCTCCCAACCATTCCTGATAGTTTATATTCTAGGTTTATTTTTCGCCCCTGTCTACAAGAAAATCTTTAAAATAAAATATTATTTGAAACCAGGTGGAGATTTTGAGGATTGGCTCCGTTATCAGCTTAGAATACCGGTATCGAATAAAAAAATACATGGCCGAAAACAGACTATCTACAAATGGGTTTGTAAAATCGTGTGGCGTCAGCCGTTCTACTGTAGAAAACATACTGAACGGAAAGGAACCAAGACTCAGTAGCGCCTGCAGGATATGTGATACCTTGGGGTGCTCTATAGACGATATTTGCCATCCGCCCTATGGCGAAAAAGAATACCTGTGTTTTGTAGATAGGGTCGTGGAAGCAGCAGAAAGCATAGAGGACACAGAACCTTACGAGCTCCTTCAAAAAGTGGAAAAAGATCGTCGATTCAAGAAATATGGCATACCGGTCAACTTTCTCAAAATAGATAGTGCTACGTTACTGCGTGACTTTTCTATAGAGATTGTCTTGGAGTTAAAGATACGGGAAGATCTGCCATAAGAAAATAAACGGTAACCCCTTTTAGCAGTATTTGGGCTTATCGTTTTTCCGTCATTTCAGCCCTTAAACACGTTTTCGCCGTTATCAACAAAACAGCGAGGTGCCGCATTTTTGCGGCACCTCGCATTTACTATGCTTTTCAAAACCCGCTCTTCAAGCCTTGGGCCAAATGCGATCCATAGATCCCTTTACCACATCCAGAATGGCGTCGGGATCGCTCATGGCCTCCAGCTTCTGGCTAAAGGGCTCGGCCTCTACAGGCCCCTCGTACCCAATGGTTTTCAGGGCGTCCATAAAGGTGGCAATATCGATCACGCCGCTTTCCCCAGGCAGGCAGCGAGGACTGTCTTTGGTCTCCTCTCTGGGAATCCCGGGCATGGCGTCATTCACATGCACCAGCACGATTTGTTCCTTTTTCAAATTGTAAATCTCTTTCATGTCGTGGCCCGCGGCATAGCAGTGATGGGCGTCTAACAGCAGGCCGCAGGTGCCGGTGCCAACCGCCTGGCAAAGCTCCAGCATTTGCGGAATATTGTGTACGAACTCATAGGGCTTCCCTTTTCTGGCGCCCTCCGGCCCGATAAACTCTAAGCCTAAGGCAATGCCGAAATCCTTTAGGATTTTTCCATATGCAGAAAGGCGCTGAGCCATGAACTCAAACTGCTGTTCATAGGTCATAGTCTCGTGGGAAGGGATAATCCACATGCAGCATCCCTTGCAGCCCAGGGAAGAAGCCAGCTCCGCCTGCCTTTTCAGCAGTTCGCCGCCCTTTTGGAATTCTGCCCCGTCCGGGTCTTTATAAGCGCCGGGCAGGTTAAAGCCCGCGTACGCCATGCCGTACTTTTTCAGGGCCTCCCCCACCTTTTCTTTCCCTGCCTCCTCCACTGCGTCCGGCGGAAGCTGAATGCCTTGAAAGCCATGCTTTCCGGCAAGCTCAATGCCCTGAAGCAACGGTACATGAACGTTTATTACTCCTAAATTGACCGATTGATACATCTCAATTCCTCCCATTGTTGTCTCGGAGATCCGAAAGACCCTTTTGGCCGCCGTTCCCCTAGTTGAACTATATCGGGTCCCGGCCGGTTTGTCAAGAAGCTTCTTGGAAGCTTTTCAGGTTGCGCTCACCCTGCCGGTTTTGGCGTCCAGGCAAACCACCGTGCCGTTCTTCAGAATGGCGGTGGCATGCGCCGCCCCGGTGATCACCGGCTTATCCATGGCCAGGCCGGAAATGGCGGCATGGGTGTTCTGACCCGGCTGCTCGGCAATAATGCCGGAGGCCCGGCGCAGATAATCCACCATGGTGTTATTGGTTTCCGGCACTACCAGAATATCCCCGTCCCGGAAATTCTTTTTCACATCCTCCGGCTTTTTGCATACGCACAGCCTGGCCGATACCGACTTTTCCGTAACCCCCTCGCCGGTAAGCAGCACATGGCCCACCACATGGACCTTCATCATGTTGGTGGTCCCCGAAACCCCCAGGGGCACTCCAGCCGTGATGACCACCAGATCGCCCGGGTTTACTACCCCTTCCCGCTCCGCGGCCTCCACCGCATGGTCGAACAGGGCGTCGGTGTCTTTTTCCTCGGCGATCAGCAAGGGGCGCACGCCCCAGGAAAGGTTCAGCTGCCGGTGGACATGCTCTTCCATGGTACAGCCCACAATGGGATAAGAGGGCCGGAACTTGGAAAGCTGCCGGGCCGTACCGCCGGATTTCGTCACCGTAATAATGGCCTTGGCCCCCAGGTCGTGGGCTGTGGTGCAGGTGGCGTGGGAAATGGCGTTGGTCACATCGAAAGCGATGTCGCTGTTATCTCGGGAATTGAAGCGCTGGATGTAGTCGATACTGGCCTCGGCCCGCTCGGTGATGCGCACCATGGTCTGCAGGGCTTCCACCGGGTATTTCCCCGCGGCGGTTTCCCCGGAAAGCATAATGCAGCTGGTGCCGTCGTAAATGGCGTTGGCCACGTCGGTAGATTCCGCCCGGGTGGGCCTGGGGTTCTTCATCATAGAATCCAGCATTTGGGTGGCTGTTACCACCTGTTTCCCCGCATGGTAGGATTTCTGAATCAGCTGCTTTTGGAGCACAGGCACATCCTCTAAAGGAATTTCCACCCCCATATCGCCCCGGGCTACCATAATGCCATCGGCCACCCGGAGGATTTCATCAATATTCTCCACGCCCTCCATATTTTCGATCTTGGCGATGATATTGATGGTGTGGCAGTTATACTCCTTTAAAATTTTCCGGATCTCCAAAATGTCCCGGGCAGAGCGGGTAAAGGAGGCGGCAATAAAATCGAAGCCATTTTCAATGCCAAAAATAATGTCGGAGCGGTCCTGCTGGCTGATAAATGGCATAGAAAGCTTTGTACCCGGCACATTGATCCCCTTAAAGTTCGAAACCCGGCCTCCGTTGAGCACCGTACACACGATATCGGTTTCCGAAACATGCTGAGCCTTCATTTCCACCAGGCCGTCGTCTATGAGCACCCTGGCCCCTTCCTCCAGGTCTTTTGGAAGGTCTTGGTAGGTGATCGAGACCACTTTGCTGTCGCCCTCCACCTCCCGGGTGGTAAGGGTAAAGGTATCCCCGGGCGCAAGCTCTATGGGGCCATCCCGGAAGGTCTTCACCCGAATTTCCGGGCCCTTGGTGTCCAATATGGTGGCAATAGGCAAGTCCAGCTCCTTGCGGAGCCTGACTACCGCCTCCAACTTTTTGGCCGCATCCTCATGGGTGCAGTGGGAAAAGTTAAACCGGGCAGCGTTCATCCCACCCAGCATCAGCCTGCGAAGCACGCCCTCGTCCTCGGTGGCCGGGCCCAGAGTGCAAATGATCTTTGTTTTCCTAATCATAAAAGACCTCCCTCTCTATCAATTTACAGCATAATAATAGCATAAATTTTAAATTTCGTCATCCTTTTTTTGTGGAAAACCATTGAGTTCTCGATAGATGTCACCCTTCTTCAGCCCGGTGAGCCTCGCCGCTTCCTTGGCAGCCTCGGCAGCGGGCAAACCTCCCTCCATTTGTTCTCGGGCCAGGGCGGCAGCCTCTTGCAGGGTATATTCCTCTTGTGGCTCCGGGGCCGGGGCCTTTGCCCCCTCTATTACCAGTACATATTCTCCCCTGGGCTCCTGTTCCCGGTAATGGGCGGCAGCTTCCTTTAGGGTAGTGCGCCACACTTCCTCGTAAATTTTCGTCAGTTCCCGCACCACAGCGATTCTTCTTTCGCCCCCAAAAAGCTTTTCCAGGTCGGACAAAGTCTTCCGCAGCTTATGGGGAGCCTCGTAAAAAACCATGGTGCGGGTTTCGTGCTCCACCAGGGCCAAATGCTCTTGGCGGCTTCTTTTCTTTACGCTCAAAAATCCCTCGAAAGAAAACCTTCCCGTGGGCAGCCCGCTGACAGCCAAGGCCGAGATCACCGCCGTAGGCCCCGGCACCACATAAACCGGAATGCCCTCCGCCCCGCAGGCTGCCACCAGGGTCTCTCCAGGGTCGGAAATGGCGGGCATGCCTGCGTCGGAAACCAGAGCGCAGCTTTCGCCTCCGCGAAGCCGCTCCAGGATCTGTTCCCCATGCTCCAGCTTGTTATGCTCAAAATAGCTGTAAAGAGGTTTTTTAATTTCAAAATGGTTCAGCAGCTTTTTGGTGACTCGGGTATCTTCTGCGGCGATAAAATCCGCTTTACGCAGAGTTTCCTGGGCCCTGGGCGAAAAATCCTCTAAATTCCCAATAGGCGTTCCCACCACATAAAGGGCGCCCTTTTTTAATTCTTCCATGCTATGCCTCCCGGCCAAGGGCCAAACCGCGCACCGCTGCGAAAAACTCCTCGGTATAGGCACCGGCCAAAATTTTCCCGGCCCGGGCTAGGTTCTCCCATTCCGCCAGGGGAAACCACCGGGCCTCTACAGTTTCCCCTGGTTGGAGCGTAACCTGGCTCAGAGAAAAATCCTGCCGGGTGGCATAAACGTCTAAAAAGATATCTCCCGTTTGGCGGCGCAGCAAAAACTGAAGTTCTTCCCCGGAAACAAGCAGGCCGGTTTCTTCCCGCAGTTCCCGAACCGCTCCTTCCAGGCTGGTTTCCCCAGCCAGCGCGCCGCCCCCGGGGCTTTCCCACATATTGGGCGCCAAGCTTTTTTGGGGGCTGCGCAGCGTGCAGAAGATTTCCCCGGCACTGTTATAAATAGTCACCGCGCTGGCCAAATAGAATTCCCCTTGGCCCAAAGGCTGGCCCCTCCGGCAAACGCGGCCGGTGGAACGGCCCTCCCGGTCGTAAATATCGGCAAGCTCCCATTTTTTGGACATTGGAATCCCCTTTCTAAAAAGCCCGATCTTTCAGGCTCTATAATCCCCATAAATCTCCAGCATTTCCCGGGAAAACCCTTTCTCATTCTCTATCAACAAGGTCGGTTCTACGGAAAGGCCTGTTTTCCCACCCTTCCGGCACTCCAACAAAAATAGAGAAGGGGCTTTTTCCGCCCGCGGCTGCACCAGTCGCAGCCGCTTCGGCTCCAGCCCTTTCCCGGAAAAAAGGGCCATAGCCTGGGCCAGCCGGAAGGGGCGCAGGCAAAGGCAGAGCCTTCCTCCAAAGGCCAGGGCATACCTGGCGGCCTCCGCCAAATCTTCCAGGGTAAGGGTGAGCTCGTGCCGAGCGGCTTCCCGGCCGGGCTCCGGGTTCCGCAGCCCGGCTCCCAAAGGCTGGTAGGGCGGGTTACAGGCCATGAGTCCCAGGCTTTCGCGGCCAAACAGCCTGTTTCTGGCATCTCCCCAGAGAATCTCAATATCTTCCTGGAACCCGTTTTCTTTTACAGATTCCCTGGCAAGGGCTGCCGCTTCTTCCTGCAGCTCGGCCCCGTAAATTTTCCCAGCCTTGCCCCGAAGCCGCCACAGCAGGGGGATCACCCCGCAGCCGGTGCCGATATCGGCGCAATTCTCGCCTTTTTCCGGCATAGAAAAATGGGCCAGCAATAAAGTATCGGTAGTAAAACCATAAACCGGGGAAACCAGCACCCGGCAGGTTTTGGAAAGGGGCTCCCAGTGGGGCATCTCCCTTTTCCCTTGCGCCATGCTGCGCCCTCCTTTTTAAGATAAATAAAGAAGAAGAGCCCAAGGGAAATACCCTCCCCTCAGGCTCTCTTTGTTACGATGTAATACCAGGTAAATCAGCCCTGCTTAGGCGCGCCGACGGGGCAGGTACCTTCACAGGCACCGCAGTCGATGCAGGTATCGGGGTCGATCACATATTTGCCATCGCTCTCGGAAATAGCACCCACGGGGCAATCGCTGGCACAAGCACCGCAAGCAATGCATTCATCACTAATTACATAAGGCATTAGGAACACCTCCATTTATTTTTATATTCTTTATTCTATCACAATCTCATGAAAAATCAATACCCTGTTTTTTGGAAAGCTCTGGTTTTCCACGGCCCCGCCGCTTTTTTGCCGCCTGCTTCCTTTCCCGGGCCCAAAGGGCGGCCGTCTTCTCCCCGGCCGCGGCAAGTCACATGCCCCGGAACCTTTGAAGAAACGTGACGGCCTCTGCCCGGGTGGCGGTATCTTTGGGGTTCAGGGTAGTAGGCGTTTTCCCGGAAAGGATCTTAAAATTCCCCACCGCCCAGCGCATGGCCCGGTCCGCAGATTCCGAGATCTCCGCTGTATCGGTATATTGCTCCGGGTAATCCGGGTAATCGAGGGAAAAATGGGGGCCGTCGGGGTGTTGGAGGCGGTACTCATAAAACAGATACTGGTGCAGCACCACGGCAATTTCTTCCCGAGTGATAAAGCCGTCGGGGCTGAATTGTCCCTCTCCACAGCCATGCATCAGGTTATTTTCCTCCGCCCATTGCACTGCTCGGAAAGAAAAGGCAGTTTTGGGAACATCCCGGAAAAAGGGCTCTGTTTCGGTTGCCTCGGGTTCTCCTGCCATGCGGTATACCATAGTGATAAACTGCGCCCGGGTCATCTTGGCATTGGGCGCGAACCTTTCGGCGGACACCCCGCCTACCAAGCCATTGCGGTAAGCCCAAAGGATGGCCTCTTCTCCCCAATGGCCCGGAACATCCCGGAAGGGTTCCGCCGCCAGGGCAGGCACGGAAACCATGCAAAGGCAAAGGACTATGGCAATGATACTGATACTTTTCTTTTTCATAACACACATTCCTTTCAGAACTTTTTGGAAAAATCTCGTTACCTCGGACATAAGCAAAAATCCCAATCCGCTTTCCCGTGCAGCCTTTCCGTTGCCGTTGCCAGGAACCGTGCCAGCGCGGGAACAGAAGCCAGAAGGCAGGGAATGGTACCTCCCAGTAACAGGGAAGAAGCTTCTCCCGTTCCCGGAAGCAAAATCCAAAAAACGACCAGCATAGCGGCGAGCGCCGGCAGCCATTCGGCCTTTTTGAAGCCTACAAAAAGACCTGCTACCACGATGCCGAAAACCGCTCCTAGGGCTACCGGCTGCAATAAAATGGTCACGGAACTAAGAAGTAGCTTTACCTGGAAGGCAAGAAAGCAAAGGGCTGCCAGTCCCAAAAAGGCAATTAGAATATTCTAATATTCTGCCAACCTGCGTGTTTTTTTGTTATGTGAGATCCCTCCCTAATTTTAAAGTTATTTGAATGCTCCGAAACCCGCTTGCAGAGCGCAATACCCTGTCCGTGCCCGTCGTTTGTTTCCGTTGCTTTCATGGGGAAACAGCCGCATGGAATTTTTCTACAAAACAATTCTAGCATATTCGAAACTTTTTTGCAAGATAAAACAAATTATAAGCCAAAGATTCTATTAGGGAAAAATTTTTGAGGGCCTTCTTCCTTACCTTTTTCCTCAAATCCTATTCCCGCCAAAGGAAGTATCATACAGATGCAGCGAGAAAAAAGTACCCTCCCCAGGCTGCCCAACCTGTTCTGCCGGTAATTTGAACCCAAAGTAAAAAAGGAAAGAACAACAGATTTTGAACGGATACCCACAGCAGAACCAAAACAGATAGAGCAGCAAACATACCCCTCTCCCAGCATAAAGGGCAAAATATGCTTCCCTTAAAAAACAGTGGACGTCCTGCCAAAGCTATGGTAGAATGAAGGCAAGGAAGTG
>CANSKS010000046.1 GCA_947647615.1 uncultured Neglectibacter sp. | reverse complement strand
CTATAGTATACGGTTTTTCTGCGAACTTTACAAGGGTTTTTGGAGAAGAATGCTGCCCCTAAAACTCGCCGGTTTTGCACGAAATTCACCCTGCGGTGAATTTTATTGAGGAAAGCTTTCCTTGTCTTTCTTAGAAAAAGCCCAGGGAAAACAATCCCTCAGTCAGCTTCGCTGACAGCTCCCTTTACACAAGGGAGCCTTGGGCGCAGCCGTGACGGAAAGACGAAAGCGGTGATCCAAAGGGGAAATCGGGATCCGATTTCCCCTAAGAAATTCCCTCACGGGAATTTCAGAAAGGGAAGCTTTCTTCATTTTGCCTACTACGGCAAATTTTATTGCGGGAAGCTTGCCCTGTTTTTTATAAAAAAGCTCAGGGAAAACAATCCCTCAGTCAGCTTCGCTGACAGCTCCCTTTACACAAGGGAGCCTTGGGCGTAAGCCGCAACGGAGGGATTGTCATGTTGGCCAAAAGGGAGCCCCGGGCGCTGCCGCGCCGGGGCATAACAGTTAAACCCGAAGGGCCCTTATTATGCCTGGCCGAACCGTTCCCTGGCCAGAGCCATGCGTTTTACTACCGGCACGCCGAAGGGGCAGCGGGTTTCGCAGCCGCCGCAGGCTACGCAGTCGGCGGCAGTGGCCTTTAGGGCCAGGTAGTGTTCCTTTAAGGAAGCCGGGGTTTCCGGCTGCATGGCCGCCAGGTCGTAGAACTTGTTGACCATGGCGATGTCAATGCCCGAAGGGCAGGGGGCACAGTGGCCGCAGTAGGTACATTGGCCGGAAAAAGCGTGCTTGGGCGCTTGGGCCAGCACGGTGGCGTAATCTTTTTCCCGGGAGGAAGCAGCTTCGTAGGCCAGGGCCGCGTCTACCTGCTCCGGGGTGTCGAAGCCTACCAGCACACTGGCCACGGCGGGCCGGGTGAGAGCGTAATGGAGGCACTGCACCGGCGTCAAAGCCACGCCGAAGGGGGAGGTTTTGGCCTCGAACAGGCGGCCGCCCATGTAGCCCTTCATGACGGTGATGCCCACGCCCTGCTGTTCGCAAAGGCGGTAAAGCTCTGCCCGCTGAGGGTCCATGCCCTGCAGCCCTTCTTCGTAAGCCTCGGCGAAATAATCGTCCAGGTTTTCGGTGGCGGGCATCAGGTCAAAGGCAGGGTTTACGCTGAACAGCAGCATTTCTACCTTCCCGCTCAAGGCCGCCAGCCTGGCCACCTGGGGGTTGTGGGTGGAAAGGCCAATGTGGTGCAAAACGCCTTGGGACTTCAGCTCTTCCACATAGCTGTAGAATTCCCCGTTCATCACCCGGTGAAATTCCTCTTCCCCGTCTACATAATGGATCATGCCCAGGTCGAGATAATCGGTGCCCAGACGGGTGAGCAGGTCGGAAAAGGCCTCCTTTACCTTGGGAAGCTCCCGGGTGCGCTCGTACTGGCCGTTTTGCCAGGTAGAACCCAGGTGTCCCTGAATGATCCATTTTTCCCGGCTGCCCTTTATGGCTGCGCCAATGTTGGAACGCACTTGGGGTTCCGACATCCAGCAGTCCAGAATATTGATGCCTGCCTCCTCACACCGCCGAACCACGGCCCTTACCTCTTCTGTGTTATGGCGTTCCAGCCATTCGCCCCCAAGGCCAATTTCGCTGACCTTAAGGCCGGTGTTTCCCAGCATACGGTAGTTCATACACTTCCTCCTTTTCTCCTCTTCCTTTTTGGGGAATGGGAATTTTTCGGTTCCATTATAGCAAAAGAAGCGGAAAAGAGAAAGGGGGAAACTTTTGCGGAAAAAGAAGGCCATAGAGCCTGCGGCAAATTCCTATGGGCCATACCTCAAAAAGGTGGTTGCCGCCCATTCCGCGGCAGTGTATAATAGGCCCAAGAAAAGCGCCCCGGAGGGCGGCGGGAAAAACCGCAAGGTATTGGCTTGCGCGGCTCCCTTCGCGATAGCAGTGCCGCAGGCTCTATAAAAAGGAAAGAGGAAAGCTATGAAAACAGAACGGCCATATCCCCAGGTAAAAATTGATGCCCGGGGGGCGAAAAAAGCCCAGGGAGGCCACCCTTGGGTGTTCGATAACGAAATCACAGAAACCTTGGGTTCCCCGGAGGACGGAGGCCTTTGCGACGTGCTGGGCCCTAAGGACCGGTACTTGGGCACCGGGTTTTACAACAGCCGCTCGAAAATACGGGTACGGGTGATCTCCCAAAACACCAACGACCGGTTTGACGAGGCCTTTTTCCGCCGCCGGCTGCAATATGCCTGGGAATACCGGAAAACCGTGATGGGAGACGACAGGGGAAGCTGCCGCCTGATCTTTGGCGAGGCCGACCGGTTTCCCGGTTTGACCGTAGACCGATTTGGGGATATTCTGGTAACACAGACCTTGTCTTTGGGCATAGAACAGCGGAAGGGCCTGCTGTTCCCCCTGTTGGCGGAAATTTTGGAGGCCGACGGGGAAAGGGTGTCCGGCATTTATGAACGGAACGACGTGAAGATCCGGGAATTGGAGGGCCTTTCGGAAAACAAGGGCTGGTTCCCCCTGCCGGGGAAGCCCCTGCCCGACGCCACAAAAACGGAGATCACAGAAAACGGGATCACCTATTTGGTGGATTTTGCGGAGGGCCAAAAAACCGGGTTTTTCCTGGATCAAAAATATAACCGGGCTGCGGCGGCAAGGCTGGCTCCAGGGAAACGGGTGCTGGACTGCTTTACCCATACGGGCTCCTTTGGCCTAAACTGTGCCCTGGCTGGGGCGAGGGAGGTGTGCTCGGTAGATATCAGCGAAACGGCCCTGGCCTGCGCCAGGGAAAACGCCCAAAGAAACGGCCTTTCGGGAAAGATCACCTACCTTGAGGCCAACGTGTTCGACCTGCTGCCTCAGCTTCGGCCCGGGGAATACGATTATATTATTCTGGATCCGCCTGCCTTTACCAAATCCAATAAAACGGTAAAGGGCGCCCAACGGGGCTATAAAGAAATTAACTACCGGGCCATGAAGGCACTGCCCAGGGGCGGGTATTTGGCCACCTGCTCCTGCTCTCACTTCATGACGGCACAGCTGTTCCGGGCCATGCTGGAAAGCGCCGCCAAGGATGCGGGAGTGGAACTGCGGCTCATAGAGGAACGCCGCCAGGCCCCGGACCATCCCATCCTTTGGCCTGTGCCGGAGACGGAATATTTGAAATTCTACCTGTTCCAGGTGGTGTGAGAAGGAATTTTCCCGGCCTGCCTCTCGCCGCATTCCCTGGACTGGGGGAAAATTCGCGAAAGCTGTTGTAAAATGGGGAACTCTATGGTAGTATCTGTGAGGATTTTCTGAGTAAACTTGATTTTATCAAACAGTGTAGAGGTGCGGCAGTATGGAAAACGGGAAAAAGTTTCGGAGCATTCTTTCGGGGCTGGGCCTTCCGGATTGGAAAACCTTTGGCTTGGTGAATTTAGGGGTTTTGCTGCTTTCTGTTGGGGTGTATTTCTTTAAGTTTCCCAACCATTTCAGCACCGGGGGCGTCAGCGGTATTTCTATTCTTTTGGGAGATCTCATCCCCTTTTTGTCTCCCGCCGCCATTATGTCTATTGTCAATGTGCTTTTGCTGGTGGTGGGGTTTCTGTTTATCGGCCGGGAATTCGGCGTGCTCACCGCCTACAGCAGCTTAATGTTTTCCCTGGAAACCTGGCTGCTGGAAAGGCTGTACCCCATGGAAGCCCCCTTTACGGACCAACCTCTTTTGGAGCTTTGCTTTGCCATTTTGCTGCCCGCCGTGGGCTCGGCGCTGCTGTTCCACTGCAATGCCTCCAGTGGGGGCACAGATGTGGTGGCTATGCTGCTGAAAAAGTATACGGGCCTCCAGGAGATTGGCAAGGCCCTGCTTGTGAGCGACAGCCTTATCGCCCTTTCCGCCTGTTTTCTCTTCGGCATGAAGACAGGGCTCTTCTCTTTGCTGGGCTTGTTCTTAAAGGCCTTTGTGGTAGATTCTGTTATTGAAAGCATCAACCTCTGCAAGTTCTTCTCCATCGTGACTACAAAACCGGAAGAGGTCTGCCAATATATCATTCACACCCTAAACCGCAGCGCCACCGTTTTGGACGCCAAGGGCGCCTATACTCATGGGGACTGCCGGGTGGTCCTCATCGCCTGCAGGCGGGGAGAAGCCGTAAAGCTCCGCCAGAAGCTAAAGGAAATAGATGCTCAGGCTTTCCTGTTTATCACCAACACCAGCGAGATCATCGGCAAAGGGTTCCGCTCCACATAAAGTGCGGCCCGGATTTTCCCGCCTGTTTTGGAGAGGCCGGTGCTGGTTCCAATTTTTGGGCGGCCGGCGAAATCAAATAAGCTCCTGTAGAAAATTTGCGGTTTCGAGAATCCCGAAGGAGATTCCTTCGGGATTTCTCATTGCGGAAAAGCGCTTTTTGCGGTATACTAAAACAGTTCCGTCCCATGGCCCCTGAGGCGGGAGGGCTTCTGAACGCTCAAGGGGAGAAAAAGTTGGCGGTACAAAAAGAAGAAAATGAAAAAGCAAAAGAAAGCTTTAGAAAAGAAGTGTTTTTTAGTATGGCTATGAAACAAAACCGGGAATTGCCCCTGCCTGCGGATTTGAAAGCGGCGTACCCCCTTTCCGCCAAAGCGGCGGGCATCAAGGCCCAGCGGGACCGGGAAATTCGGGACGTTTTTACGGGGGCTTCGGAAAAATTTCTTGTGATCGTAGGCCCCTGCTCGGCAGATAACGAAGAGGCTGTGCTGGAATATGTACACAGGCTTTCCAGGGTAAACGAGCAGGTGAAGGAAAAGCTTTTGTTAATCCCAAGGGTCTATACTAACAAGCCCCGTACTACCGGAGAAGGGTATAAGGGCATGCTGCACCAGCCTTCACCCGATAAGGCCCCGGACCTGCTTTCCGGTATTATTGCCATTCGGCGTATGCACATTAGGGTGATGGAGGAATGCGGCCTTACCGCCGCCGACGAAATGCTGTACCCGGAAAACCGCAGTTATTTAGACGACGTGCTCTCTTACGAAGCGGTGGGAGCACGGTCGGTAGAAAACCAACAGCACCGGCTGGTAGCCAGCGGTATGGATATCCCCGTGGGCATGAAGAACCCCACCAGCGGCGACCTTTCGGTAATGCTCAATTCCGTGCAGGCGGCCCAGGCCTCCCACACCTTCCTTTACCGGGGCTGGGACGTGACCACCTCCGGCAATCCTCTTGCCCACGCCATTCTGCGGGGCGGTGTGGATAAATACGGCACCTGCGTGCCCAACTACCATTATGAAGACCTCATGCGCCTGTGGGAGCTTTACCAGAAGCGGGAGCTGGAAAATCCCGCGGTAATTTTAGATGCAAACCACTCCAATTCCAATAAGAAATATAAAGAGCAGGTGCGCATTGTCAGCGAGGTGCTTCACAGCCGGAGCTACCATCCGGATTTGAAAAAGCTTGTGAGGGGCGTCATGATAGAAAGCTACCTGGAGGAGGGCAGCCAGCCTATTGAGGGGGAGCGCTGCTTTGGAAAATCTATCACCGATCCTTGCCTGGGCTGGGAAGATACAAAACGGCTGATCTGCTCTATAGCCGAACGGGTTTGACCCTTTGGAAGGCCGGGCGTCATAAACAGGCATGTTGTTTTTACGAGGTGATGTGAGATGGACTTACAAATAAGGCCATGTGAAATTGGCGACACGGAAGCTGTCTATGAATTAAATGTTCGGGAAATGGGGTACGATTACCCCAAAGCGAAAACCGAGGAAAAGCTGAAGCAACTGCTGAAAAGCGACCGGGATAAAATTTTTGTGGCTGTGGTGGAGCATACCGTTGTCGGCTACGTTCACGGGAATGATTATGATGTGATTTATGCCCCGCACATGAAAAATATAATGGGAATTGCCGTTTCAAGCAGCTTTAAGAAGCAGGGTATTGGCAGGGCATTGTTGTCCGCCATAGAGGATTGGGCGCGAAAAAGCGGCGCCAGCGGCGTCCGTTTGGTTTCCGGGGCAACAAGAACAGGCGCCCATGAGTTTTACCGCCATTGCGGCTATGGCGGAGATAAGCGGCAAATCAATTTTAAGAAAATGTTTTAGTGGGGCCGGGAAGATTCCCCCCAGGGAAAGCAGAAGGAGGAAAACGGGATGTCCTGGTTTTTTTCGGAAGACCACACGCTGCCGGTAATTGGGGCAGAAGCCCAAATTCGAAGCAAATACCCGGAAACAGGCATAGTGCCCCTTCCGCCCCGGGCCGTGGTGTTTTGTTTGGGGAAGGGGTTGCCGGTGCTGGAAGAAAATTTTTCCACCCATTTGATTTTAGAACAGCTTCCCGGATTTATTACCCATTCCAGAGTGTTGGGAATGAAGGGCTTTCCCGAAGTTTGCTTCCTGCATGGCGGCTATGGCGGCCCGCAGATCGCCTGCGCGGTGGAGACATTGCGTGTACTGGGGGTAAAGGAGCTTTTCAGCGTTGAAAAACACGGTGACCACCGATGCCGTATACCGCCAGACCTATTATAAAGAGGCCCTTTGGCGGGAAATGGGATGCCATGGAGTGGATATGGAAGCTTCGGCCTTTGTGAACCTTTGCAACTATTACGGTTTGAAAAGCAGCGTAGCCCTCATGGTTTCCGACAGGCACCCCCTGCACCAGGGGGATCCGCCCTGGGGTTGGGGCGGCTTCAACTTTCAGGAGCTCAGGGACCGGTTTATTACGGCTTGTATAAATTATGAGACGCCATAGGATCTCTGGCCCTGCTTTTAAACCCGGGGCGGTGTTTTCCCATAGGCAATTAGATTACAAATAAAGGGGGGAGCCCGTTTTGATGATAGCGTTGGTCCTGTTGGTTCTGTGCCTGGGGATATGGCTGTGGGCCATTGCTCCCCAGCGAAGGGGACGGCCGGATTTTACGGAACTCCGGAAATACGATTACGCCCACCGGGGCCTCCACAGGAAAGAAAACGGCGTGCCGGAAAATTCTCTTTTGGCTTTTCGCTTGGCGGCAGACTGCGGCTTTGGCATGGAGCTGGATTTACAGCTCACCAAGGACCACCGGGTGGTGGTCCACCACGACGCCACACTGGCTCGTTCCTGCGGGGCTCAAGTGGTGGTTTCCCGGGCAACCTATGAAGAGCTGAAGCAGTACCCTTTGTTCGACACGGAGGAGCGGATTCCCCTGCTTTCCCAGGTGTTGGAGCAGGTGGGGGGAAAGGTGCCGCTGATTTTGGAGTTAAAGAGCTACGGCAACGCCGAAAAGCTTTGTGTTTTGGCCATGAAGGAGCTGGAAAATTACGACGGGCCTTACTGTGTGGAATCCTTTGACCCGCAGGTGGTAAAGTGGTTCCGGGAGCACTGCCCCCAGGTGATCCGGGGCCAGCTGATGCGCCGCCTGAAAGGCGGGGAAAAGGGGCTTTCGGCCCCAGAGGCCTTTTTTGCTCGGAACCTCATGACGAATTTTCTCACCAGGCCCCATTTCGAAGCTTACGAGTTCCATGCCAGGCATAACCTTTCCCTGCGGGCGGCCCGGCGGGTGTGGGGTATGCAGGAGGCCTCCTGGACTTTGCGCGGCCAGGAGGATTACGCGAAAGCAAAGGCCGAGGGCTGCTTGTGCATCTTCGAGGGCTTTTTGCCCGCTAAGGTGGAAGAGGAGCAGAAAAGCAGTTTGGAAGAGCTGCTGGGGGCCAGAAAAGCGGCAGCCCTGTCGAAGCTGTACCCTGCAGGCCGGGAAAAGAACCATATTCCGGGTTGACACCAGGATAGGCATCGCGGCACGGGAAAGAAAACGCGGCACGAAAACAATACCGCCAAACCAGAAAAAAGGCGAAAAAAATTTTTTCTGCCTCTTGCAAAGGGGAAAAGCCTGTGGTATTATAATGAGGCGTGACTGCGACAGGCGTTTGAAAACAAGCGCCAGATATGCGATGAAGCGGGAGGTTGCGGCCAATCTTGGCCGGTTTTTCCGTGGAGTATGTCCGATTTTAAACCGGGCGAAGGAATTTGGGAGGCAGGAACCGCCGGGGGCGCCCCGGCAGGCCACTTTTGCGCTTTTCAAAGGATGATATGGGTTTTCCTTGCCCCGGAATCCGCTTTTGCGGATTTCGGTTTTTTGATGCTCAAGGTGGAAACACCCGGAGCAGTGGGAATAATCTCAGCCCGCCAACGAATTTCTGAATCAGGAGGCGATTTTTGTGGCAGTCAAGGAAAAAATCAGAATCAGAATCAAGGGGTACGACCATCAGCTGGTGGATCAGTCCGCCGAAAAGATCGTTGCCACCGCGCGGCGCACAGGCGCCCGGATCTCCGGTCCGGTGCCGCTGCCCACCGAAAAGCAGGTCATCACCATTCTGCGGGCCGTTCACAAGTATAAGGACAGCCGCGAGCAGTTTGAGATGCGCACCCACAAGAGACTGATCGACATTCTTCGGCCCAGCAATAAAACTGTAGAAGCTTTGATGGGCCTGGAGCTCCCCGCCGGTGTTGAGATCGAAATCAAGCTGTAATTTTGAAATCTGAACCAACCGGATTCGGAGGGTCATGTTGGAGACAGCTCCAACCAATAACCTGTTAGGAGGAAAGCAAAATGAAAAAAGGAATCATCGGCAAGAAGATCGGCATGACGCAGATCTTCGACGACAAGGGCAAGGTCGTCCCCGTTACTGTGGTAGAGGCTGGCCCCTGTGTCGTGGTCCAGAAGAAAACCCTGGAAAACGACGGCTACGAAGCGGTGCAGGTAGGCTTTGGCGATCAAAAGCCCCAGCGGGTGAAGAAGCCTCTTACCGGCCACTTCAAAAAGGCGGATGCGGCCCCCAAGAAAGTGCTGCGGGAGCTCCGTTTGGAGGACACCAGCGCTTTGAACGTAGGCGACCTGATCAAGGCCGACGTGTTCGAAACGGGCGAAAAGGTGGACATCACCGGTGTGAGCAAGGGCAAAGGCTATGCCGGCGTTATTAAGCGCTGGAATTTCCACCGCCTGAAGGAAACTCACGGCACCGGCCCCGTGGCCCGTCACGGCGGCTCTAACGGCGCCATTTCCGACCCTTCCCGGGTATGGAAGGGCTTGAAAATGGCCGGCCATATGGGCGCCGAAACTGTGACCGTGCAGAATCTTACCGTTGTAAAAGTAGATGCGGAAAACAACCTTATTGCCATCAAGGGCGCCGTTCCCGGCCCTAACGGCGGCACCGTGGTTATCCGCAACAGTGTGAAAGCGTAAGGGAAGGAGGAATCAGAATGCCTACAGTAGCAGTTTTAGATATGCAGGGCAAGGAGGTAGGAAAGCAGGAGCTTTCCGAAGCCGTGTTCGGTATAGAACCCAACGTGTCTGTGATGAACGACATGGTGAAGAACTACCTTGCCAACCAGCGTCAGGGCACTCAGTCGGCTCTGACCCGCGCAGAGGTCTCCGGCGGCGGCAGGAAGCCCTGGAGGCAAAAGGGCACTGGCCGGGCTCGCCAGGGTTCCACCAGAGCGCCCCAGTGGACTCACGGCGGCATTGTCTTTGCCCCAAAGCCCCGGTGTTACCGCTATACCTTGAACAAGAAAGTGAAGCGTTTGGCCATGAAGTCGGCCCTTTCTTCCAAAGTGCGGGATAACGAGATGATCGTGTTGGATTCCCTCACCGTGGAGGCCTACAAAACCAAGACCATCGCCGCGATGCTCAAAGCCCTTGGCAGCCAGAAGCGTGCTCTCATCGTTTTGGATACCGTAGACGAAAAAGCCATTGCTTCCGCCCGGAACATTCCCGGCGTAAAAACCGCCCAGGTGAACACCCTGAACGTTTACGACATTTTGAATGCCGATAAGTTCATCGTTTTGAAAAGCGCGGTTGCCAAAATTGAGGAGGTGTATGCGTAATGACTCCACAAGATATTATTGTGCGCCCCATCATTACCGAAAAAACGATGGACGGCACCACTCAAAAGAAATACACCTTTGAGGTTCACAAGGATTCCACAAAAATCGATATTTCCCGCGCCGTGGAGGCTCTCTTCGGCGTCAAAGTGAGCAAAGTGAACACCCTCCATGTCAGAGGCCGTCTCCGCCGTCAAGGCAGGAACGAGGGCTACACCAGAAGCTGGAAGAAAGCCGTTGTAACGCTGACGGAAGACAGCAAGACAATAGAGTTCTTTGAGAGCATGGTCTAATTTTTCGTTGAGCAATTCGCGCCTTTCCGGCTTGTTGGGCGGCTCCCGCCCTGCCGTGCCGGAAACCCGCCCAGTTTCTTTGACGGAAAAGAGCTTTCGGGAAAGAGGTTAGAAAGCCCAATTTTTTAAACAGCCCAAGCCCGGCGCTTTATTTTAGAAGCCGAGGCACGGGAAAGGGCCCGGGCCCGAAAGCGTGAAGACCAGCGCCCACACAAGGATGGGCAAGAATGGGGGGCGCCATTCCCCCGCAAAGCCAAGATTAGGAGAGTGAAACGAACATGGCGATCAAGAATTACAAGCCGACCACCGCGGCAAGGCGGAATATGTCTGTGACAGACTATACCGGCCTTTCCAAAAATGGCCCGGAAAAAAGCCTTTTGGCCCCCTTGGACAAGAAGGCAGGCCGCAACAGCTACGGCCGGATTACCGTACGCCACAGAGGCGGCGGCAACCGGAAAAAGTACCGTATTATCGACTTTAAGCGCCAGAAGCACGACATAAGCGCTACCGTGCAGAGCATCGAGTACGATCCCAACCGTTCTGCTTTTATCGCCCTCTTACAATATGAAGACGGTGAAAAGAAATATATCATTGCCCCTCACGGCCTGAAGGTGGGAGACAAGGTGGTTTCCGGTGCGGAAGCCGATATTAAGCCCGGCAACGCCTTGCCCCTGAAGAACATTCCTGTAGGTACCTTTATCCACAACGTGGAGCTGTATCCCGGAAAGGGTGCCCAGCTGGCCCGTGCCGCCGGCATCATGGCCCAGCTGATGGCCAAGGAAAACGGTTTGGCCCTTTTGAGGCTGCCCTCCGGCGAGCTGCGCAACGTGCCGGAAAACTGCATGGCTTCCATTGGCCAGGTTTCCAACATCGACCACGAAAATATGAAGATCGGCAAGGCCGGCCGTAAGCGCCATATGGGTTGGAGGCCCACCGTTCGCGGTTCCGTTATGAACCCCAACGATCACCCCCACGGCGGCGGTGAAGGCAAGAGCCCTGTTGGCCGTCCGGGTCCTGTGACTCCCTGGGGCAAGCCTGCCTTGGGTTACAAAACCCGTAAGACCCACAACCGCAGCGATAAATTTATCGTGAAGCGCAGAAACGGCAAGTAAGGCGTACGGAAAGGAGCTTAGAAGAAAATGAGTAGAAGCTTGAAAAAAGGACCTTTTGTACAGCCTGTGCTGCTGAAAAGGATTCAGGCTATGAACGAGTCCGGCGAAAAGAAGATCGTGAAAACCTGGAGCCGGGCCTCTATGATATTCCCGGACTTCGTGGGTCATACCATCGCGGTACACGATGGCCGCAAGCACGTGCCGGTGTATATTACAGAAGACATGGTCGGGCATAAGCTCGGCGAGTTCGCCCCCACGCGCACCTTTAAGGGCCATTCCGGCTCGAAGACCACCAAGTGAGAAAGGAGAGCAGAGTAATCATGGAAGCGAAAGCAACACTGAACTACACCCGAATCTCTCCCCGCAAGGTCGGCCTGGTGCTGGACCTCATCCGAAATAAACCGGTAGATCTTGCCGCCGCTATTCTGAAGCATACGCCCAAGGCTGCCTGCGAGGATCTGGAGAAGCTTTTGAAATCGGCTGTCGCCAATGCGGAAAACAACTTCAATATGGATAAAAACAGCCTTTACGTTTCCCAGTGCTTCGTGACGCCAGGCCCCACCTTGAAGAGAGTAAGGCCCGGCCCCCATGGCAGAGCGTTCCGGGTGTTGAAAAGAACTTCCCACATCACCATTGTGGTGAAGGAAAAAGAGTAAGCGGTAAGGAGGTAAATTATGGGTCAGAAAGTGAATCCCCACGGCCTTCGTGTGGGTGTGATAAAAGACTGGGATTCCCGTTGGTTTGCGAAAGACAACGTGTTCGGCGACATGCTCGTTGAGGATTACAACCTCCGCAAAATGTTGAAAAAGCAGCTTTACGCCGCGGGTGTCCCGAAAATAGAAATCGAACGCGACGCCTCTAAGGTGCGCATTCATATTCACTGCGCCAAGCCCGGTATGGTCATTGGCAAGGGCGGCACCGAAATTGAAAAGCTGCGCCAGCAGTGCGAAAAGGTTTTGGGAAAGCCTGTGGTGGTGAACATCATTGAGGTGCGCCAGCCGGACCTGAATGCACAGCTGGTAGCAGAAAACATCGCTTCCCAGCTGGAGCGCAGAATTTCCTTCCGTCGTGCCATGAAGGGCTGCATTGGCCGCAGTATGAAGCTGGGAGCCAGAGGCATTAAAACCCAGGTGTCCGGCCGTTTGGGCGGCGCGGAAATCGCCCGAAGCGAACAGTATCACGACGGCACCATCCCGCTGCAAACCCTGCGGGCAGATATTGATTACGGCTTTGCCGAAGCCAACACCACCTACGGCCGTATCGGCGTAAAGGTTTGGCTGTATAAGGGCGAGGTACTCAACGACAACCGTGCCGGCCGCCCGGAAAGACACTACGAACGGCGGGAACGCCCTGAGCGCCAGGAGCGCCGTTCCGAACGGCGTGGTCCTGCAGAGAAAAGGGAAGGAGGCCGCAGATAATGCTACTGCCAAAGCGTGTCAAATACCGCAGAGTGCAGCGTGGCCGCATGAAAGGCAAAGCCACTCGCGGAAACAAAGTGACTTACGGTGATTACGGTCTTCAGGCCTTAGAGCCCGCCTGGATCACCTCTAACCAAATCGAGGCCGCTCGTGTGGCCATGACCCGTTACTGCAAGCGTTTCGGTAAGGTTTGGATTAAAATTTTCCCCGACAAGCCCGTTACCCAGAAGCCCGCGGAAACCCGCATGGGTTCCGGTAAAGGTTCGCCCGAGTATTGGGTGGCCGTGGTAAAGCCCGGCCGGGTAATGTTTGAGCTGGGCGGCGTGCCCGAAGCTACCGCAAGGGAGGCCCTTCGCCTGGCTGCCCACAAGCTGCCCATCAAATGCAAATTTGTGACTAAGCAAGAAACGGAGGCCAGTGAGTCATGAAAGCTTCGGAAATCAGAGAATTGACAGCCGAGGAGCTGGAACGGAAACTCGCCGACCTCAAGGCGGAACTCTTTAACCTGCGTTTCCAGCTTGCCATTAACCAGCTCGATAACCCCATGCGTATTTCGGCCGTGAAGAAGGATATTGCCCGTGTCAAAACGGTAATCCGTGAAAACGAGCTCAGCGCCGGCAACGCCTAAGGGAAGGGGGATTTAAAGTGAGCAGCAATGCAGAGAGAAATATGAGAAAAACCACCATTGGCCGTGTGGTCAGCGATAAAATGGACAAAACCATTGTAGTCGCCATTCAGGACAGCGTAAAGCACCCGATTTACGGAAAGATCATTAAGCGTACCGTGAAGCGCAAAGCCCACGACGAAGAAAACCAGTGCCGTGTAGGCGACCGGGTGCGTATCATGGAAACCCGCCCCCTCTCCAAAGACAAGAGATGGCGCCTGGTAGAGATCATTGAGAAAGCCAAATAATTTTGGCACGGCCCGTTTACAAAAATCTGTTTGGCTTTAAGCAAAGGAGGAACGAACTGTGATACAACAGCAGTCTTACCTCAAAGTTGCCGACAACACCGGCGCGAAAGAGCTTATGTGCATCCGCGTTTTGGGTGGTACCGGCAGGAGGTATGCCAATATTGGCGACGTCGTGGTGGCTTCCGTGAAAAAGGCGGCGCCCGGCGGCGTGGTGAAAAAGGGCGACGTGGTAAAGGCGGTTATTGTGAGATCCGCTTCGGGCGTTCGCCGGGATGACGGTACCTATATCCGTTTTGATGAGAATGCCGCCGTCATTATTCGTGACGATAAAAACCCCAGGGGCACCCGTATCTTTGGACCTGTGGCCAGGGAACTGCGCGACAGAGAATACCTGAAGATCCTTTCGTTGGCCCCGGAAGTACTTTAATGGAGGTGCACTGTAGAAATGAATAAGCTTCATGTAAAAAGCGGTGACACCGTAGTGATCCTCAGCGGAAAAGATCGCGGCAAGAAGGGCAAGGTCATGCAGGTGAGCCCGAAGGAAGGCAAAGTGATCGTGGAAAATGCCAACTTCGTGCAGAAGCATGTAAAGCCCCGGAAAATGGGAGAACCCGGCGGCATTATTAAGGCAGAGTCCGCCATCTATGCCTGCAAGGTACAGGTGGTGTGCCCCCGCTGCGGAAAGCCCACCCGTGTCGGCCATAAGCTTTTGAGCGACGGCACGAAGGAACGGGTCTGCAGAAAATGCGGCGAGACGCTGTAAGGGAGGAATGGACTGAGATGGCAAGAATGAAAGATTTCTACAAAGCGGAGGTTGCCCCCGCGCTGATGAAGAAGTTTTCTTACAAAAGCGTCATGGAAATTCCGAAGCTGGATAAGATCGTGATAAACGTCGGTGCCGGCGAAGCCAAGGACAACGTAAAGGTGATCGACGCCATCAGCTCTGACCTTATGAAGATCACCGGCCAAAAGCCCCTGGTGTGCAAGGCGAAAAAGTCTGTGGCAAACTTTAAGGTGCGCGAAGGCATGCCCATCGGCGTGAAGGTGACCCTGCGGGGCGAGCGGATGTACGAATTCCTTGACAGGCTCTTCAACGTGGCACTGCCCCGTGTGCGCGACTTCCGCGGCATTAACCCCAATTCCTTTGACGGACGGGGCAATTACAACATGGGTATTCGGGAACAGTTGATTTTCCCCGAAATCGATTACGATAAAATCGATAAAGTGCGGGGTATGGACATCTGCTTTGTCACTACCGCGAAAACAGACGAAGAGGCCCGGGAGTTCCTCACTCTGATGGGCGCTCCGTTTACAAGATAAGGAGGGATTATTGTGGCCAAGACTTCTATGAAAATTAAGCAGAAAAGAGCCCAGAAGTATTCCACCAGGGAATACAACCGCTGCAAGATCTGCGGCAGGCCGCATGCCTACCTTCGGAAATTCGGCATTTGCCGTATTTGCTTCCGGGAGCTTGCCTACAAGGGCGAAATCCCCGGGGTAAAGAAGGCCAGCTGGTAAAACCATAAGGAGGTTATAAGTCATGCAAGTTACAGATACCATCGCCGATCTGCTGACACGTATCCGCAACGCGCAGGCCGCGAAGCATGATAGCGTGGAGGTTCCCTCTTCCAACCTGAAAAAGGCCATTTGCCAAATCCTTTGGGACGAAGGCTATATCAGGAGCTTTTCCGTAACGGAAGATGGCAAGCAGGGCGTTATCAATATCATCTTGAAGTACGGCGAGGGCAAAACCCCCGTAATCAAAGGCTTAAAGCGGGTTTCTAAGCCCGGCCTGCGCATCTATTCCAACGCGCAGGAGCTGCCTAAGGTGATGAAGGGCCTGGGCATTGCCGTGATCTCCACCTCAAAGGGGATTATGACAGACCGTGAGGCCAGGAAAGCAAACGTCGGCGGCGAAGTGCTGGCGTTCATTTGGTAAGCAAGGGGGTGCGATAACATGTCAAGAATTGGAAGAAAACCTATAAATATTCCCGCCGGCGTCGAAGTAAAAGTTGACGGCAGCGAAGTTACAGTGAAGGGCCCCAAGGGCCAGCTGAACCTTTCTGTCAACCCGAAGATCACTGTGAAGGTTGAGGGTGCTGAGATCATTGTTACCCGGCCCGACGATGAAAAGGATTCCCGTTCCCTGCATGGCCTTACCCGCACGCTGGTAGACAATATGGTTACCGGTGTTACCCAGGGCTTCAAAAAGGAGCTGGAGGTACAGGGCGTAGGCTACCGTGTGCAAAAGCAAGGGAAGAATTTAGTCATGAACCTGGGCTTTTCACACCAGGTCATTGTTTCCGAAACAGATGAGATCAAGATCGATGTTCCGGGCCCCAACGCCATTGTGATTTCCGGCATCGATAAGCAAAAGGTGGGCCAGTTCGCCGCGGAGGTTCGTGAAAAACGGCCGCCGGAGCCTTACAAGGGCAAGGGTATCCGCTATGTGGGAGAATATGTCCGCCGTAAGGAAGGCAAAGCCGGTAAGGGCTCAAAGTAAAGGAGTGAGATAAATGGTAAATAAGGCAGATACCAATAAAGCACGCCTGCGCCGCCACAAAAGAGTGCGCGGCAAGATCTCGGGCACGGCCCAGCGCCCCCGCCTGAACGTTTTCCGCTCCTCTTCGAACATCTATGCCCAGGTGATTGACGACGAAAAGGGTGTTACCCTGTGCGCCGCTTCTACCTTGGACAAAAGCTTCGAGGGCAATGGCGGAAACAAAGAGGCTGCCAGGGAAGTGGGCAAGATGATCGCCCAGCGGGCAGCGGAAAAAGGGATCACCACTGTAGTGTTCGATCGCGGAGGCTACATTTTCCACGGCCGCGTCAAAGAGCTGGCCGAAGGCGCCCGTGAGGGCGGCCTCAACTTCTAAGAAGGAGGAACAAGGATTTGGCTAGTAACATTGACGCAACCACATTGGATATGCAAGAACGCGTAGTCGCCATCAACCGGGTTTCGAAAACCGTTAAGGGCGGCCGCATCATGAAATTTTCCGCCCTCGTCGTAGTGGGCGACGGCAATGGCACGGTGGGCTTTGGCATTGGAAAGGCCGCCGAAGTTCCGGATGCTATTCGCAAGGGGATTGAAGACGCCAAGAAGAACCTGATGAAGGTTTCCCTTCGTGGCTCCACCATTCCCCATGAAATTATGGGCGAGTTTGGCGCCGGCAAGGTGCTTTTAAAACCTGCCGCCCCTGGTACCGGCGTTATTGCCGGCGGCCCGGTGCGTGCTGTGGTAGAGAGCGCGGGCATTAAAGACATTCGTACCAAGGCCCTGCGTTCCAACAATCCGTGCAACGTAGTGCGCGCCACTATGGCGGGGCTTTCCCAACTGCGCACCGCCGAAGAGGTCGCTGCCCTGCGCGGCAAAACGGCCAAAGAAATTCTGTAAGGGAGGCCGCTGCTGTGAAAATCACGTTGAAAAAGAGCCTGATCGGCAGTAAGAAAGACCAAATTGCCACCGCCCTGGCCCTTGGACTAAAAAAGGTGGGGGATGTGACAGAACAGCCCGACAATCCCCAAACTCAGGGCAAAATTAAGAAGATCGGCCATTTGGTAGAGGTAGTAAAATAAAGCGAAGGAGGTGCGCAAGCTATGAAGCTCAACCAGCTGACAGCCACGCCTGGTTCCACCAAGGAGCGCAAGCGCATTGGCAGAGGGTACGGTTCCGGCACAGGCAAAACCGCCGGAAAGGGCCACAAGGGCCAGAAGGCCAGGGCAGGTCACGGCCAGCGTCCCGGTTTTGAAGGCGGCCAAATGCCTTTACAGCGCAGAATTCCCAAAAGAGGGTTTAACAATATTTTTGCCAAAGAGATCGTTTCCCTGAATGTGGGAACGCTCAACCGGTTTGAGGATGGCGCTTTGGTTAACGCCGAAACCTTGGTCGAGGCCGGTATTTTGAAAAACACCGGAGACGGTGTAAAAATCCTTGGAAACGGGGAAATGAAGAAAAAGCTTACGGTTCAGGCCACGGCTTTCTCGGAGGCCGCCAAGGCTAAGATCGAGGCGGCGGGCGGAAAGGCCGAGGTGATCTAGTTGTTTAACACCATTAAGAACGCCTGGAAGATCCCGGACCTGAGAAAGAAAATTCTTTACACGCTGCTCATTGTTATCGTGTTTCGGTTCGGTTCGGTCATCCCGGTGCCCTTCCTGGACGCCTCCGCGTTGGGAGGCCTGATGCAGCAGGCAGAAAGCCTTGACAACGCAGCCCTTGGGTATATCAATATGCTCACCGGCGGCGCCTTCTCCTACGCTTCCCTGTTTGCCATGGGCATTACTCCCTATATTAACAGCTCGATTATCATGCAGCTGCTCACCATTGCCATTCCGGCTTTGGAACGGCTTTCCAAGGAGGGGGAGAGCGGCAGGAAGAAAATCGCCACCATCACCCGGTATGTCACCGTGCTGCTGGGCTTGATCCAAGGCGTGGCCTATTATTTCTACCTGAGAAACTCCGGTATCACCAAGTATAACACCGGGTTTTCCGGCGTATTTTCCGCCTTTATAATTGTGCTTACCTTAACGGCGGGCACTGCCCTTATCATGTGGATGGGCGAGCAGATCAACGATAAAGGCATTGGCAACGGCATTTCCATTATCCTGTTGGCCGGCATTGTGGCAAGACTTCCCGCTATGGTGGGATCTTGGTGGATCTATATCACAGACGGCTGGAACAATGGCAACGGCCTGCAAATGATCTTCTGCGCGTTGTTTGTGGCCCTGTTCCTTGCGATCATTTGGATCATCGTGTTTATGAACGAGGCCGAACGGCGCATTCCGGTGCAGTATGCCAAAAAGGTGGTAGGCCGGAAGGTTTACGGCGGGCAAAGCACGTTTTTGCCCATCAAAGTGGCCATGAGCGGCGTTATGCCTGTGATCTTTGCCAGTGCCATCCTTTCCATTCCCCAGTTTATCAAGATATTTGCGGATCCCAAAGAGGGCTTTTGGAAAGGCGTTCTGGATATTTTCTCCCAGGGCAGCTGGCTCTACCTGCTCCTTTATTTCCTGTTGATCCTGGTGTTCGCTTACTTCTATATGTCCATTCAGTATAATCCGCTGGAAATGGCCAATAATCTTCGCCAGAGCAACGGCACGGTACCGGGCCTGCGTCCCGGCAAACCTACAGCGGACTTTATCGCGAAGATCCTTTCTAAGGTGACCTTGATCGGCGCTTTGTTCCTGGCTTTCGTGGCCTTGGTGCCAATGATCTATACCAGTGTGACAAACCTTCGTGGCCTCTCCATGGGTGGTACCTCCATTATCATTATTGTGGGTGTGGCCCTGGAAACAGTAAAACAGATGGAATCTCAAATGATGATGCGGCACTATAAGGGCTTCCTCGATTAAGAGGAGGTCACGGGAAAGAGAAAGGAGATCTTGTGATGAAGCTGATCCTTTTAGGCGCCCCGGGGGCCGGCAAAGGCACCCAGGCGGAGCTGATTTGTGAAAAGAACCATATTCCTACTATCTCCACGGGGAACATTCTCCGGGAGGCGCTGAAGAGCGGCACAGAAATGGGCCTGAAAGCGAAAACCTATATGGAGAGCGGCCAGCTGGTGCCCGATGAGATCCTCATTGGCATCATAAAAGACCGCCTTCAGGAAGCCGACTGTGAAAACGGGTTTATTTTAGACGGCTTCCCCAGGACCATTCCCCAAGCCGAGGCTCTGGACGCCATGGGCATAGGCATTGATGCCGTACTCGATATCGAGGTGGCAGATGAGGCCATTGTGACCAGAATGTCCGGACGCCGTGTCTGCGAAAATTGCGGTTCCTCTTACCACCTGCTGTATAAGCAGCCCAAGGTAGAGGGGAAATGTGACCAATGCGGCGGCACCCTCGTTCAGCGCAAGGATGACCACCCAGATACCGTAAAAGAACGGCTGGAAGTTTACCACACCCAAACGGAGCCCTTGAAGGAATTCTACAGCAAGCAGGGCAAACTGCTGGTTGTACACGGCCAGGAGGAAATTGAAGCAACCAGCCGCCTGGTAGAAGAGGCTCTGGAGGGTCTGAAATGATTGTGCTGAAAACCAGCCGGGAGCTTTCCCTTATGCGCAAGGCGGGAAAAATTTCCCAGATGGCGCTGAAACTTGCGGGAGAAGCCGTTGAGCCTGGGGTTTCTACCTGGGAGATCGATAAAATCGTCCGCCAGTATATCGAGAAAATGGGCGCGACGCCCAGCTTTCTCGGTTACGGCGGGTTCCCGGGAAGCTCTTGTATTTCAGTAAACAACGTGGTCATCCACGGCATACCCACCAAAGGGCAGATCTTGAAAAAGGGAGATATCGTAAGCGTAGACATTGGCGCTTGTTATGAAGGCTTCCACGGCGACAACGCCTGGACCTTCCCCTGCGGAGAGATCAGCCAAGAGGCGAAAGCCCTTTTGGAAGCCACCGAACAGGGGCTATGGCTCGGTATAGAGCAGGCCCGGCCGGGAAATCGCCTGGGCGATATCGGCCACGCGGTGCAGGCGTATGTGGAAGCTCGCAATTACTCGGTGGTACGAGAATTCGTCGGCCACGGAGTAGGTGCGGAGCTGCACGAAGACCCAAGCGTTCCCAATTACGGCACGCCCGGCAGGGGCGTGCGACTGCAGCCGGGCATGGTGATCGCCATAGAGCCCATGGTAAACATGGGTAAATGCGGCGTTCGCATTCTGCCCGATGGCTGGACCACAGTGACCCAGGACGGAAGCCTTTCCGCCCACTTCGAACACACGGTGGCCATCACCTCCGAAGGCCAGGCCATTTTGACCATGCTGGATTAAGGCCCTGGGGAAGGAAGATGGCGCTTGTGGAAGAAATAAAACGTGGTCAGGTAGTCAGGTCTTTGGCAGGCCATGACAAAGGCGATTTTCAAACGGTGCTGGAGGTACTGCCGCCCTACGCGCTGGTGTGCGATGGAAAGCGCAGGCCCCTGCTTAGGCCCAAACGGAAAAAGCTGTCCCATTTGGCGCCCACAGCCACAGTGCTGCCCGAAGAAAGCCTCAAAACCAATCGCCAGATACGAAGCGCCCTGCGGCCCTTCCGGGAACAGGCGCAAAGGTAAAGCACGGAGGTTTATTTTATGTCAAAGCAGGACGTAATTGAAGTGCAGGGAGTGGTAAAGGAAGCGCTTCCGAACGCTACTTTTCAGGTCGAACTTCCTAACGGCCACACGGTCTTGGCCCATATCTCCGGAAAGCTGCGGATGAACTTTATTCGTATTTTACCCGGAGACAAGGTCACCATGGAGATGTCTCCTTATGACCTTACAAAGGGCCGGATCACTTGGCGGTCAAAATAAACAACACATTACGAAGCAAGAAAGGAAGGGTCATCCATGAAAGTAAGACCTTCTGTGAAGAAGATGTGTGAAAAATGCAAGATTATTAAGCGTAAGGGAAAAGTCATGGTTATCTGTGAAAATCCCAAGCATAAACAAAGACAAGGTTAAAGGGCTTTCATAGTC
>CANSKS010000045.1 GCA_947647615.1 uncultured Neglectibacter sp. | reverse complement strand
ATTATAATTAATAATGTGGTAACTTCCCCACCAAATGGGGGCGCATTGGCTTCGGCGCTTTGAACGCCTACGCCCTTATGACCTTTTCCCTGTTGTATGTGCCCTGTGCCGCCACCTTGGCTACCATCAAAAAAGAAAGCGGAAGCTGGGCTTGGACAGGTTTT
Source organism: uncultured Neglectibacter sp. (assembly GCA_947647615.1). Taxonomy (GTDB): domain Bacteria; phylum Bacillota; class Clostridia; order Oscillospirales; family Acutalibacteraceae; genus Acutalibacter. Next base: position 21,618 of record CANSKS010000045.1, on the reverse strand, counting down.
TGCGCGCTGTTCCAAATTTGTGTAGCCTGGCTCGTGACCTTCGCAGTCTACCGCATTGGGCTTCTATTCTGCTGAATTTTACAGCTGTAGCCTCAATGACATAATAAAAAAAGAGCATCACCTTAAAAAGCAAGGCGATGCTCCTATTTTTTACTTGGAGAAGACACATTTAGGTCACACCCTGAACAGTAAGCACCTTGCCTTCCACAGTAAACTTTATTTCCAACCCGGCAAAGGCCATGCCATAAACACGGCTTGGATCCTTGTGATAAGCGGGACGGGGATCTTCCCTCAGCACCTCTCGCAGGGCCCTGCGGAACTGTTCCGGCACCTTTTCTTCCAGTTCCGGAGAGAGTACCACCTTCAGGTGATAGTCGGAGTTTTCTTCCGAAAAGCCGCCCGAGGCTTCCGGATGACAATCGGTAAGAGGCACATAGGGCTTGATATCAAAAATCGGGGAACCATCCAGCAGATCAGCCCCCTTTACGAAAAGCAAAGGGCCCTTGGGGGAGTTTACTTCCACCTTTTCCAGCGCTACACAGGAAAGTCCTATAGGGTTGGGACGAAAGGGCGAACGGGTGGCAAAAACACCCAACCTTTGGTTCCCGCCAATTCTGGGCGGCCGCACAGTGGGAGACCAGCCCTCACGCCTGTTCAAGGAAAATTCCCATAAAAGCCACAGGTGGGAAAACCTGTCTAACCCCCGCAGGGCTTCTTCCACCCGATATTCCGGCTCAAAAACGACGGTGGCCCGTATCTCTTCCGCCAATCCACTTTGACGGGGGATACCGAACTTTTGGGAAAAGGGACTGTGAATATAGGCGATAGGGCGAAAGATGGCTGTTTCCACGAAATTACTCCTTTACGGGGACAGAAGCCGGCAAATTGAGCTCCACAAAAGCCCATTCTCCGCCTTTTCGGTAGTAAAGCCGGACTTGTTCCCCAGTTTCCGATACATAGGCGGCAAAGGGAATCCCCTCTCCTTTGCCCACCGGGAAAGCCTCATATTGTTTGCCTGCAAGTTCCAGAAAGATGGGGGAATCGGTATCGCAGTTATCTGAAATCTGCCCGGAAACGCAGAAATACCCCGGTAAATTTGCCGATGCTGTCATGGAGACAGAAGCTTCTGCGTTCTGACGAAGCCCGGAGATTTCCTCTAAACTTCTGGATGGCGACGGCATTTCAAAGGGATTTTCGGCCAATAGGCCCACATTTCTTTCCACAATCTCCACTACAACGTGATCTGCCGGAAGTTCCTTCATAAATCCTAAGTTGTAGGGCATGGCACGGGAAAAAAGGGCATTTCCAAAGCTTTCGGCCATTAGGGTGTGTAAGGTGTTGCCAAAAGAGTCCCGAAACATCAAAAGATTTCCCTTTTCTCCCTGGCTGCTGGTAAGAATGCGAAGGTCATCCGGACCACGGATAGGAGAAACATAGGTAAATTGAGGCTCTTCCGAAAACCGAAACTGGTCCTCTATTACCGGAGAGGCGGGATACAGCATGACGGAAAGGTCGCCTTGATGGTTTTTTTCATAGGTTCCGGGCTTCGAAAAGGCTTGTCCAGAGGTCCCTAAGGCCTCCAGCACCGCGTCGTGGGCCAGAGCTGCTCCTTTATAAGTCCAATGGGAATCGGTTTTGTGATAAAGCACCTCTTCCTCCTGGGAAAATCGCTGAAAAAGATTTGCGTAAACGACCCCCTCCAATTCCAGCGCCTGGGCCAGCCGGGTTGCAGAGGTTACATCCGCCCGTTCCAAATCGCCGTAATACTGGGGGTACAGGGAAAGCTTATTGGGGGCTATGGTAAATACAAATTCCCCATGATGGGCTTTTACATATTCTTGGGCGAGAGAAAGGGAACGGGCAATACAAAAAGCTTCCCGCTCTGTAATCAGCCTGGCTCCAGTATAATCGTCCAAAGTCTCCGCATAAAACAGCCACCCATCTTTTCCCAAAGCTACCTGCTCCTGGGAAGAGGTGTGAAATACAGCGGCCTTTAAACAGGAATCGACTGTAATTAGCTCCTGCCGGAAGGCAAAATGGTCAGAAAAATAATCGGCCACATCGGAAAAATACGATAAATTCCAGCTGCCATCCGGCTTTTGCGCACGAGGCTTTGGCGATAAAACCTCATTGGCCGCAGCTTGGCTCTCCCCCAAAAAAAGAGTTCCCAAGCCTGGCAGCATACAAAGGGCGAAAAAGAAACACACGAAAAGAAACAAAAACTTTTTTCTCACGGTCTCCCCGCCTTTCAAAACCTAAAATAGATAAATGGGTTAAAAGCAGAACCTGCCAAATTCAAAACACAGAGCACCAACAGAAGCCCCGCCGCCCCATAGGAAGCGGCTTCCAGCACTGGAGATTCTCCCTGCGCAAGAGAAGCACGGAACCGGGAAAAAACCGGAAGAGAGCCCAAAAGCCCAGCCAGCATAGTGAAAACATTCAGCGGGGTCAGCAAGACCCTGAGCAAACTGAGGCTTTCCGGGGTTTGGGAAAAGCCGGTGAACATTTTAGCAAAGATTTGCCCAGCCCCTGCCAGGGTATCTGCCCGAAAAAGCACAAAGCTCAAAAGCACAATGAAAGGTGTGGCAATGTGGCCCAGCACTTTCGCAGGCTTCCCTTCTTTTCGCGGCAAAAGATCTTCTAAAATAATAAAGCAGCCATGCCATAACCCCCACAGTACAAAATTCCACGAGGCGCCATGCCACAGGCCTGTACATAAAAACACGACGAATTTATTCCGTACCGTACGAAGCTTCCCTTTTCGGTTGCCGCCCAAAGGAATATAGAGGTAATCCCGGAACCAGGTGGAAAGGGAAATGTGCCACCTGCGCCAAAATTCTTTGACCGAAGAACTGACATAGGGATAATTAAAATTTTCCAGAAAGTGAAAACCAAACATTTTCCCCAGGCCTATGGCCATGTCACTGTAACCGGAAAAATCAAAATAGATCTGGAGGCAATAACAAAAAGCCCCCAGCCAAGCAGAACAAACATCCAGCTGCTGGGACTGGGCGGTAAAGACCATGTCGGCCATTCTCCCCACTGTATTCGCCAAAAGCAATTTCTTTGAAAGGCCGAAAACAAAACGGCGAATTCCTTCGGCAGTAAGAGGCAGGCTGGTTTCTCGGTGATCGATCTGTTGGCTTACATCATGATACTTTACAATGGGCCCGGCGATCAGCTGGGGAAAAAAAGAAATATACAAAGCCAATTTTACAAAGCTTTTTGCCGCTAAATTTTCATCCCGATAAACGTCCATGATATATGAAATGCCTTGGAAGGTAAAAAAAGAAATGCCCACCGGAAGAGCTATTCCTGGCAAGGGAACAGAAAAATCAAAAATGCGATTGAGGGTCTCCACAAAGAAATCGGTATATTTAAAAACGGAAAGCAGCAGCAAATTGAGAGCCAGGGCGCACCCCAGAACCGTCCTTCTGCACTTGAAGCGTGGCGAGCTCAAAATCCGTCCCGCTGCAAAGTTGACAAAAGCGGAAAAAAGGAGAAGAAGTATATAAAGGGGCTCGCCAAAGGCATAGAACAACAAACTGAACGCCAGCAGTAAGGCATTTTTCCACCGGATTCCCGGTACCAACCGGGAAAAACAAAATACTGCCGGCAGAAATAGGAACAAAAATGCCGCTGAACTAAATACCACCCAGACCAGCCCCTTTTTCCAGCTATATCAACAGTCAGCCAATATCCAAGATCGTCTCTCCGCCCTCATCCGACTTAAATGTGTACACCGTGAAGCCATCATAAACCAGAATGCCGTCTTCTCCCTGCCCGTAACAGCTTGGACCATAAGAAGAGGAACTCGGATACCCAAAAACACTGTAGAACGTGCCAATATCACTGCCAATATAATCGGAAGGATTTGCCGCCGGCTCTGGCGTGGGCTCCGGGGTAGGCTCTGGAGTGGGTTCTGGGGTAGGTTCCGGTTCGGGGATTTCCGTAGGCTCAGGGGTCTCTTCGGATTCCTCCTCTTCCATTTCGGAAACGCTTTCCTGGGAACTGGAGTTCTCTTCCTGCTCCGCCGCCCCGGCTTCCGCTTTTGTTTCGCTTTTCACCTTGGGAGAGGCCTTAAGAGCAGGGGTGGCCTTTGGAGCCGGGGAAGCGCTGGCTTTGGGGCTAGGGCTGGCAGTCGCCTTTGGTGAAGGGCTCGCCCCCAGCTGTGAAGAACTCGAGCTCGTCTCTTCTCCGCCACAGCCCCACAGAACCATACTTAAAAGACAGACGATACCCAACAAAATAAGCTTTTTCATGTTCCCTCTCCTCTCTTTTCAAGTAAAAGCCCTTGAAAAGCTATTTTTTCTTCCTTTTTCTTCCGGAAAATTACCCTAGGTACTGGCTTCCTATCCGGTATCGGGTAGGAGTTGTGCCATATCGCTTCATGAATAAATCCCAACCAAGGCCGTGATTCACCACATAAACTCCTTCGAACTCCGGGTCGCAAAAATAAGTTACGCCGTTCTGAACAATTTCCACCCAGCCATGGGTATCCCAACTCCAAAAATCGGTGCGGAGTTCTCCGGAAACAGCATGGGCCTGATACCCCAGCTTTCTGGCCAGAAGCGCAAACAACGCCGCGTAATTATAGCAGTTGCCCTTTCCTCTGGAAAGCATGGGAGCAGCAAATTCATTTTCCCATCCAGTAGTGCCTATAGCGACATAATAGCTGGACAAATAACTGTAGTTCCGCTTCACATACCGGTAAAGGCGCCCTAAATTGTCATAATTGCTGCTGGCAGGGTCGATTTGCGCTCGAACAATTTGAGTGAGTCTATCGTCAAGATTGCGGTCGCCCGTCGTATAACGGCCTTCGTTGTCGAAGGCCAAAAGCCCAATGGTTTGGTTGCGTACATAATAGCCATCGTTTCCCACATAATAGAGCTGGCCATCCTGTAAATGAGGACCCTGGGAGCGTTGAGCGGGCACGGGAGTATATTCTCCCCAAACCTCTTTCTTTTCTCCCGACCCTTCGTCATAAGAAAAGCTGTGAGGGACAGAGGCCTCCATCATGGAATAATAAGCCCAATGATCCAAAGGCAAGTCTATAAACTGCAGGATTTTGCCATTTTGGTCTATCCTGGCCTTGTCGGCTGTCCTATCCAGAATACGATTGATAAAGGTAACCGCTTCTGCGCGGGTTATGGTCTTCTCGGGACGGAAGGTCCCGTCCGAATAGCCGGAAAGCCAACCTTTCGCCACACAAGTGCTGACCGCTTCATAAGCCCAGTGCTCTTCCGGTACATCCGAAAACGAAATTCCGGCCTCTTCCTGTTCAAACAACCGGGAAAGGATGGTTACAAATTCCGCACGGGTGATACTTTGATCGGGATGGAAGCCATCTGCATAGCCCTTTAAAATGCCCATCTCCGCCAGGGAATCCACATAAGGCTGGTACCATTTTCCCAGAGGAACGTCGGGAAACCTGCCGCCTTCCGCCTCTGCCGGAGCTTCTAACAGAGAATAAATGATCTTTGCCGCCTCGGAACGGCGCAGGCCAGCCTCCGGACGTACCAGATCGTTGTCGCCATTCAAATAGATAACGTGTTCTTCCGAAAACGGATAGGTAAGCTCCTGGTCTTCTTTCTCGGGAGAGTCCGGAGAAGTCGGCTCCTCTGAAGCAGCTGCTCCGGGGTCCCCGGAGGAGACCTCCTCATCTCCGAAAGGCTCTTCCGGCCCCTCTTCCTCCGGGGGCTCCTCTGTCATTCCCGAAATCTCCGGAAAATCTTCCGCAATTTTACCGGGTCCTGTTTCCTGAGCAAACGCAGAAACAGGCAGCAAAAGGGCGGCCAATAGGGTTAAGACCACAGCCAGGCTTCTTTGTCTCATCATAAATTTCTTCCTCATCTCAAGCAAACCTTCCAAGCGGAAAACTGCTTACAAAATTCTTATATAAAACTTAACTATTGTATCATGGTAATCTATAGTACGTCAAGAGATCGAAAGTCATCTTTATGTGTTTTTTTCCTCAATGCCGTAAAACAGGGTTCCGGTCGTGCCCTTCTCCCTCACCGGCGTCAAATTCCGCTCGCAGTTTTCCCAAAGCCCTTTTTTCGATTCGAGACACATAACTTCGCGAAATCCCCAATTTTTTTGCCACCTCCCTTTGCGGGGTTGGCTCCCGGCCGCAAAGGCCGTAACGCATCAAAACGATTTCCCGCTCCCGGCCGTTGAGCGTGCGAAGAAAGCCATAGAGCCGCTCGCTTTTCATTTTGATGTCCAAATTATCGATGATCGTGTCATCCACCGCCATCGTATCCATAATGGTGAGCGTATTTCCGTCTTTGTCGGTATCAATAGGTTCGTTAATGGAAACATCCTGCGCACTTTTTCTCCCGCTTCGGAAAAACATCAAAATTTCATTTTCTATACATTTCGAAGCATAGCTGGAAAGCCTGATTCCTTTGGAAGCGTCAAAGCTATCGATAGCCTTAATTAAACCGATGGTCCCAATAGAGATCAAGTCTTCCTGGTCATTTTGGGTGGCATAATATTTTTTGATGATATGGGCTACCAGGCGCAGATTGTGCTCTATTAACATTTGTCTGGCCTTTGGATCGCCCTTTGCCATTTTGTCCAGACATTCCCGCTCCTGTGCCCCGGAAAGAGCTTTCGGAAAAGTACCGCTTCCCGTAACATGCAAAATCAGGTAAAGAAACCCTGACAAAAGATTGAGGATATTGGAAAAAAACATACAAGCCATCTCCCTTTGTTTTTTCAATGTTATGAAAAAACAAAAGAAAAACTGCCTGTACCGCCTTTTTTTCCTGTAAATTCGGGGCCGCTTTTCTTAGAAAGAGGCCTTTCGCAAATCCAAAAGCCTCCGCCCGGCCTTCTCTCCCCTGTGTAAACGGCAAGCTTCCCATTTCATAATTTTTTTTGCGAAGGCCACGTTTCTTTCCAATTCGTAAAACCCTTGCTTCTTGTAAAACTGGAATGCCGGCACATCCCGTTCTGTCAGCAAAAAAATATGGGTAAAGCCCAAGGCTTAATAGTGACAAGTAACTATTTGCCGCAGAGGGCGGCGTGACCGAGTGTCACGCCGTCTTTCTGCGTCCATAGGTGGTTTGCGTAATAACGGGTTCGCTGATTTCCGGTACTTCAACTTCCTCCAGGAATTTGAAAAGGGAGTTTTTTACTGTCCCTTTCCCTCAGGTCCTCTTGTCAGCTCCTCTCGCCTTTCAGCCGGTACGTCTCCGTCCTGCCGTCGCAGAGATGCGCTTCTACGACATACGGCTGCGTCATCCGGAAGGAGACGATACCGTGAGCCTTCTGCAGGCGGTTTGCGGCCCTCTGTAGCGCCTTGTTCTTCGGCTGCTCCAGCCGAAAGATCACATCGGTGGAGCCAAAGTACAGCCGCCCGCAGTCGGAGAGATACACGATGGCCTGTCCGCAGCACTCCAGCGCGATGAACTGGTGACGGACGCCCTTCGGGATCCAGTTGTTCGGGCAGACATCTCCCTGGGCGTTGATGTAGATCATTTGTCTAATGTTGTTTCCAAAGCCCACCGTAGAGAATGCCCGGACGCCCTCTTCCTTCACGGTCACCCCGTCAGGGCCCAGCTCCAGGAGCCGTCCGCCATCGTCCAGGGCATACACTTCCCCGTTCTTGTCGCCCTCCGTGATGGCCTCCACCCGGCCCAGCCGCCGGACCTCCTCCTTCAATCCCGGGTCCCGGCCCGCGTAATGGAGCTGTCCGTCACCGTCCAGGGCAAAGACGCCCCGGGGCGAACACGCTACCTCGATAATGTTCCGCATTTGGGCGACGTCCCGGGCGATGCCCTCGTCGTTGAATGGAACCGGCAACGTCTTGTAGGACCTCTTGTGGTCACAGGTCTTCACATGGACCGTCCCGTCCTCGCGGATCTCCGCGCTGTGGCCGTACTCCATCTTGGTCTTGAAGATACCCTTGACGAAGGCCTCGATGGCATGGCTCTTCGTGGTGCGGTTGGCGGGCTGGCATTTCTCCACCCGGGACAGGTAACGCTCCTGGGCGCGATGGCGCATCAGCTGGCGCAGCTCCTCCTGGGGCAGATCCCGCTCCCCAGCCCCGGGGACCAGGTTCATGTCCCGCGCCATCCGGTCGAGGCTCTCCCCCTGCCCGGCCCGCCATGTCAGCTGGAAGAAGCTGTCCAGGGGCTCCTCCTCGTTGAGCCTGGCCCGGGCCCGGTACAGCCCCGGCGTGAAGTACAGCTCGCCGGTTTCCTGGTTCTTCAGGCCCCACTTCACGGCGAATTGGTCGATGGACCGGTTGTCCTCCCCGAAATCCCAGCTGTGCTCCACCAGCAGGTGGTTTTCGGAGTCGAAGAGCTGGAGCGTATAGACCGCGTGGTAGTGATCCGGAAGGGGCTTGCGCAGATGGATGACGAAGGCCAGCTGGAGGTAATCCTCGATCTCAATGACGCTGAAGGAGTCGCTCTTGATCTCCGGATCCGGCTCCGCCTGTGCGTAGATCCTCATATGGCCTAGGAAATTCGACTCCGTCCGGAGCCCCCAGTCCACGTCCCGCTCGGCAAGGCACGTCTGCACCAGCTTTGTCAGATCCTCCGTCCTGCCCTCCGGCGGAATGGAGAGGCCGTCCAGGAAGACGTCCAGCCCCCACCGCTTGCTTTCCAGCAGCTGGTACAGCTGGTCCATATCCTCCTTCCCGTGGACCTCCCGGACGAACTCCGTGATTCCCGCATACACCTCGTTGAGCTGTCCCGTGCTGACCGCCACGATCTGCTTCCCCGAATCGGACAGGGACCACTCGTAATAGCGCTTCCACTGGTTCCACATCTCGTCGCCGAACAGCTCCTCCTCGGTCTCCGCGATGAGAACCAGGATCCTGGCGTTCCGCAGGGCACCGTAGGTCCGGGCCTCCTCGAAGGTGTCCACGAAGGTCTTCCGGTAGAGGTCGGCGGCGTAGCAGTGGACGGGGTAATTGGCACTGTGACTGCTCTCCCAGCGGGTGATAAGCTGCTCCGCGATGGCGGCCGACCGGCTCTTCTTTCCGTCCGGGCCGGTTCCGCAGTAGCAGAACACGATCCGGTACAGTGCCGCCTGATCCTGCTCCGTCATGTACGCCAGACGCCGCTCCTCAAACCTGGCGAAGAAGCGCTGATAGACCTCCCGGTCTCCCTCCCCGGCGTGGGCCATGATCCACAGGTAGTCCTCGTTGTAGAAATAGGAGTCATTGATCATCCGGCAGATGTTATACACCTCGAAGGACTCCTCAAAGACGATCCCGTTCACCGCCAGGAAGTGCAGCCAGCGGGCCATGCAGCTCTCCGGGAACAGCGCCGTCAGCTTTTCCGCTGCGGCCTCCGCCTCCTCAAAGCGGTTGGCCTGACGGTAGGCACTGCAGTCGGCGTACAGCCGGAGGAACTCCTTGTCCTGCAGCTCGGCTTTATCGGCGGGCGGGAACATGGGGGAGACGGGAAGTTCCTCCGTCACCTGCCGGAATCTCTGGTAGTCCACGGGGGCGGTCCGGGCCTCCCGGGACCGCCTCTCGGCGGCCTCCTCCTGTTTGCGGATTAGGTCCTCGTCCTCCAGCTGCCGTATCTGCTTGCGGAGGTACCGCTTCTCCGCAGCTTCCCGGAAGAGTCCCCGCGCGTAGTAGTCCATGGCCGTCTCGTAGTCCCGCAGGCAGAAGAAGAGGTCTCCCGCCTCCCGGTCGGTCAGGGGAATGTCATCCAGGAAGGCGTTGGAGATCCACTCCCGGCGGTCCAGCTTCTCCCGGTAGGCCGCCATGTCCGCCTCCAAGGTCCGGGCCATCTCCCGGTACTCCCGCTCCTGCCGGGCCCGGGCGCTGGCCGCGATCTCCTTCTTCAGCTTCTTGCACGCCTGGATCTGGTCCCGCGCCTCATCGTAGCCCAGGTCCTGGATCTCCTTCAGGTAGGCGATGGCCGTATCCAGCCCGCCGGTATCGGTGTCGGTGTACTCTCCGTGCCATGTGGAGATGTGCCCGGTAAAGGCGTCATTGAACAGATTGAGCGCCATGCGGTACTTGGCCAGGTGATAGCCCGTGCTCAGGGCCCTCCGTAGCCAATAGGCGGCATAGGACTTGTTGTGCGCGTCCAGGTAATAGTTGTACAGCTCCATCATCGCGAAAGGGTCCTCCCGGGCCGCCTTCTCCATCATCGCCACCGCCCAGTCGGTGAGGAGCGCCGAGAGCTTTTGGCTCTTCCTGATCTCCGGGTATTGCTCGGAGCCGGGCCGCAGGATGTCCGCCAGCCGTAACAGCGCCTGGATCCTGCCGGAGAAGCACTGGGCCGCCAAGCTCGCCGCGTCGCCGCGAAGGGCGGGAAGCTTTGCTCTCTGTTCCCTGTCGCGCCCAAGTTCTTCCCAGCGGCCCACCGTTATCATGAGGTCCCCGTAAATACGGACGGCCTCCGGGTTTCCGGTATCCGCAACAGCCTTCAGCTTCTCCAGAGCGGTGCGCATGGACGGGCCGTGGCTCAGCTCCTGATAGGCCCTCTGGAACTGCCACATCTCCTCGGTGGTCTCCTCAAAGTCCTGGACAACGGCGTCCTCCGGGAGGCATTGCTGAATGAAAAGCCCCACGCAGTAGACCGCCATGCTGTAGTTGGGAGGAATCGCGCCCTCCCCGTCCAGGCAAGAGTAGACCTGCGCCGTCTGCACGATATCGGAAAGCCTTCTGAAATGGAATTTTCGAAACCCGTGCCGCTCCCTCTGTTCCTCCAGATACGCCGAGAAGCCTTTTTCTGTAATTGTCATAAGCGTTCCCCTTCCACGCCACCGTTCTTCCGCTGTTTTTCCCCCGGCAGTCGTTACCTGATTATAGCACATCGCCCAGCGTGACACAAGGGTCGCGTGAGGGGTGGACGGTAAATCGATCCTGGGCGCTCTGGTTCACCTTCTTTCCACAGTATCTCTAGGAAGACATTGTCACCGGACAGCTTCCGGACCTGCTTGGAGGGTGGAGCGCTCACCATTGTAGGCGCGGAGAAAACGCCATTGTCTTTGTCATACCTTGCGTGGATTTCCGGTTGCATGCGCTATGAACTGTCAGCTGATGATGTAAAGTTGAAATTAGTTCCTTATTATTTGAATGCAACTCTTTACAGGCTTTTTCGATCTGTCCCATAAAAAGCGAACCAATTCCCCTTCCTTGTTTCGAGGTACTGACACAAAATTCATCAATGTGGTATTCCGTACCGGTATGCCAGTGCTTTATACGGCCCATGGACATTCCAATCAGCACATCCTCTTCATAAAAGCCAAAAATCAAAGAATTCTTTTGACTGGTCATCTCCTCTATGTAGGACCTCAGCTGTTCCTTGTCGGACCAATCGTCTTTCCAAGGCTCTTGGGAAAAAACGCTGAAGAACAGCTGCTCGATGGGCTCTGCTTCCTTTTCTCCCAACTGTTTCAAACGGTAAGTCAAGCCATTCATTCCTTACTCCTTTTCCGCAACATTCCAAAGTTTTTAAAAAAGCTCCATTTTTTGCATATCCCGGCAATATTTTGTCAAGGCTTCCATGTTTTCTTCACAATATTCTACTTCCTTTGAGTAGGCTTTGGCAAGGGCCTCCCTGTCTTCCCGCCGGAGCTTTGCACCTTTCTCCAAGGCCAACAGCAAAAGAAGCAGGCAAGAAGATACCGCAAGCCACCCCTTTTCTTCCACACACTCATCATAGCAGGCCTTTAAAAAATACCGGTATATGATGTACTCAGCCATTCTGATGAGCCACCGGATATTTTCCTCTTTCGCCAGAAAGCCGCTCCTTTTTCCCAAAAGCTCAGGCAGGTTTTCTTTTGCTCTTTTCAGCTTATCTCCCCAACCGGAGTCCAATTGGACAAACCCGCTGTAAAGCTCCAGCAGGCCGGAAAGCAACGCTGTAGAGGGGTTCCAGGCGACGTACCCGGCACAGCTCAAATCCCGCTCAAAGAATTCTTTTATCACAGCAAAAAGATGCTGAGGCCTATGGCGTCCCATGCCTTCTTCTATTTCCCGGCAAAGCTTCAAAAGCAGAAACAAACGCTGGAAAATGGGAAGTTCCTCATTTTCCAAAAGACAGAATATCTTTTCCCGCACAAAAAACAGGGCGTCATACCAAAAGGGAAGCTCCTCCTCTGTCTTTTCCGGAATTTCCCATTGATCCAGCGGGAAAACCTTTTCCCGACGGAACCAAATTCGTGCGGCTTCTTCACAGCAAAGGCCCAAGCCTCCTTCTTTTATGGGGCCGAACCATTCAAAAAACCTGGGATGGGACCGGCAGATCTCACACAGGGCATCTTCTCCCATCCGAAGAGAAATTTCACAGAGGTTATTGTCATTTAAAAATGTACACCGCTCATTTTCCCCCAATTTAAAGGAAGCCTCGCCCGTCTCTGCAATATGAATCCCCCCCAGAAGCGCCGGGGAGAACTCCCCCCTTTCCTGCCGGTATTTATCCAGCGTAGCAGGGTCGATATCTATCTCCCAACCAATACAACAATTGTCTTGGCAAAGGCTGCCGAGACAGCGAAAAGCACTGTAGCCTTTCGGGACACGGAAGAGCATAAGACCACCTCATTCTTAAAAAAGGCCCATAAATTTGGGCACCACATTCCAAATAGTGCCCCGTTCAAAGTAAATAATGCTTCCGGTACTGGGCCGGAGTCATGCCTTCCAGCTTCCGAAAAGCGCTGATAAAGTTTCCCGGGTAGGAAAAGCCCACCTGCAAGGCGACCTCTTTGACCGGCGCATCCCCTGTCATCAGCAGCTCCTTTGCCCGGGAAATTCGGTATTTCAGCAAATATTCATAGGGCGTATAGCCGGTGGAAGCTTCGAACACCCGCACCAGATAGGCCCGGCTGACAAAAGCGGCTTTTTGCAGCGCCTGCAAATCAATATGGCGCTGGTAATTCTCATGCAGGTAAGCAAGCACCTTTGCCACTGCCTGGTTTTGCTCCACCAGACCTTCCGGCACTACCGCCACCATCTGGTGCAGCATCACAGAGATCAGCTCGGAAGCGATGGTTTCAAAATCCAAGTCTTGCTGGGCCTTCAGCTCTATGATCCGCTGGACGTGATCGCCGCAGCTCTCTGCCACCGGCCCTACGAAAATACCGCCGTTTTTCTTTCGGATATACTCCGCAAAGCTTGCAGAGCTGGCCCCGCAAAAATGAAGCCAATAGAATTCCCAAACCCCATTTTCCGGCGTAAAATAGCGGTGAGCATGCCGAGGGGCAAGGAGCGCTGCCGAACCCGGTACCAGCAGGTGTTCCTTCTCCTCGTAAAAAAGGCGCCCTTCCCCTGCTACCGTACAGAGCAGAAGACAGTCCGAGATCCCCTGCTGCCGTTCCACCTGGTACTGGTCGTTGCAGGAATGCCATCCCCCCGACTTTACGCAGTAGTAAAGCTGCTGGGCCAAAGCGCTTGGCTCGTGGGCCATAGCCCTCACTTTTCCAAAAGAGCCGTCTTTGGAATATTTATTTTGCTGTTCCACAGGTACTCCTTCCTTTCCCAGGACGAGAAGCCTCATACAAAACGCGAAACGATTTGGAAAACAGCGGGTATTTTCCCCAGTTATTATACCATAATGCTTCTCGAAAGGAAAGAAAATATTGGTTTCGTATTTAAAAATTATGAAATCGTATCAGAGAAATCGAAAGTACTTTCTTTCCCAAATAAAAACGATTATTCTATACCCAGAAGCCTTTTTCGCTTTGTTTGATTATTAAAATTATGATATCGCCTAACGCATTTTAGGCTGATAGGAAAGGAACTCTCCATGAAAGAAATGACAACCCACGAACGTGTCACAAGGATGTTTGAACACAAGGAAGCCGACCGCGTCCCCATTACTGATGAACCCTGGAGCGGTACACTGCGCCGCTGGAAACGGGAAGGAATGCCCGAGGGAGTCGACTGGCGCGATTACTTCCAAATTGATAAGATCGACCGCATTGGTATTGACATTTCCCCGCGGTTTGAGCAAAAAATCCTGGAAGAGACAGACGATTATATTATTTCCACCACAGAATGGGGCGTCACTCTGAAGAATTTCAAGCTGGAAGATTCCACCCCGGAATTCCTGGATTTCAAAATTACAAATCCCGAACGCTGGGAAGAAACGAAAAAAAGGATGGCCTGCACCCGGGACCGGATCAACTGGAAGCAGCTGGAAGAGGATTATCCCAAGTGGAAGGCGAACGGCCATTGGATTCAAGCCGCCTTCTGGTTCGGGTTCGATGTTTCCCATTCCTGGGCTGTGGGAACCGAAACCTTCCTCATCGCCCTGATGGAGGAACCGGAATGGGCCATGGATATGTTCAATACTTACCTCGATATGTGCATTGGCTGCTATGACCAGATCTGGGATGCCGGCTATCACTTCGACAGCATTTTCTGGTGGGACGATATGGGATATAAAAATTCCCAATTCTTCTCGCTTAACACCTACCGGGAGCTTCTAAAGCCTGCCCACAAACGCGCCATTGAGTGGGCGCACAACCACGGCATTAAAGCCCACCTGCATTCCTGCGGAGACATTATGCCCATTGTGCCGGATTTGGTAGAGATTGGTCTTGACGCCTTAAACCCATTGGAGGTCAAGGCAGGTATGAAGCCCAAGGAGTTGAAGGAAAAATTTGGAGATAAGCTGGTATTCCACGGTGGGGTAAACGCCGTTCTGTGGGACGATAAAGAGGCGATTTGCCAGGAGATCGACCAGCTCATCCCCGTCATGAAGGAAAACGGAGGCTACATTTTCTCTTCCGACCACTCTATTCCCAATTCTGTAAGCCTGGAAAACATGCAGGCGATTATTGACCGGGTAAAAATCGCAGGGAAATATTGATTTCTCGCAAAACGCCGTCCCTCTGAACGTAAAGCGGGACGGTGTTTTTCTATTTTTTCTCGACAAACAGGGGCAGTATATCGTATTATAAGCGGGAGGTGTATGTGTTGTGAAGGTGGAAAACCAGCAGTTTTTAAAGCTCTACCAGAACTATGCGGACATGGTATACCGCATTTGCTTCTCCTTTTTGAAAAATCCTGCAGATACGGAAGACGCCGTGCAAAACACTTTTCTGCGCCTGCTGCAGGCGGCCCCGGATTTTCAAGGAGCAGAGCATGAAAAGGCTTGGCTCATTGTCACAGCCTCCAATTTGTGTAAAGATTCCCTGCGCCATTGGTGGCGCAAAAAAGAACCCTTGGAAACCCATGAGGACCAGGCTCCTTTCCCCCCGCCGGATATTGACGCCACTTTACAGGCCCTGCTCCAGCTTCCCGAAAAATACAAGCTTCCCCTTTACCTGTTTTACTACGAAGGATATTCCAGCGCGGAAATTTCCCAGATCATACATAAGCCCGCTTCTACCATACGAACACACCTGCAGAAGGGACGTCAATTACTTCGAACAAAATTGGGAGGTGATTTTTTTGAAGAATAACCGGATCATAACAGCTTGGGACAATGTGAACCCTTCTCCGGAGGCAAAGGAGCGCATGCTCCAAAATATTCTGGCCTCCCAAAGCACCGCAGCTTCCAGGAAAAAATCTCCCCCTTTAAAGTACCGGAGAGCCCTTATCCTGGCTGGTTCTTTCTGCGTCCTTTGTTTGCTCTGTTTTCCCTTTCTCAAGTACTGGAGCTCCGGCGACACCTCTACAGGAACGGCTTACGGTCCCGGTTCTTCCTTGGAATCCTTTCAAGAAGCCGGCGCGTGCGAAGCAGAAGAAACGATAGAGGAGGTCTTCGATCCCGATCCCGATGCCGGAGCCTGGGAAGGGGAATCGGAACCCCTTCCGGGCCGGGAAGCTCAAGAGGGAGAGGGGTTACTTTCCGGCAAACCGGAAGAAATTCTTTTATCTCGTTCTAAGGGACTCACCGCCTATTTCAGGGATACTTTAGAGCCCCAGGAAAACGCCGATGCCTGGAAAGCGCTTTCTTACAACAAGACGGAGGGCTGTTCTTCCTGTAGCGAATCCCCGAAAATATCCTACTCCGACTCCACTGCCATAATACGGGGGACGGTCACCAGCCTGAAAAGCTTTGAGATCCGACGGGAAGACGGTTCCCTATTCCCAAGCTTTGGCACCGTGATGACAATTCTCGTCTCTCATCCTATACGGGGAGACACAGAGGCTGGCGACGCCATAACGGTAGTGCTGCCTCATGCCGCTTACCAGCAGCTGGACACAGGCAGGACCTTCACCGCCCCCAACCCTCTTTTGTCCGCTCTTTTGGAAGGCCGGGAAGGAATTTTTCTCCTGGACTCTGCCGCATCACAAAAGGAGGAAACAGAAAACACTACCCTCTACTGGCAGGACCTTGGAGAATATGTTCTCTATAGCCCGGAGAGCCTTTTTCTGCAGGGGGAAACGGAATTACTGTACTCCGAGGAGCAACTCCCCGAGCTTTCCCCGGAAGCCTCCTTAGAGGAGGTGGAGCAATTTTTAAAAGTTTCTCCTTAAGCGCCTGTTTTTCCCTTTTCACCGCAAGAGCCCCCGTTTTGACTGGTTTCCAGTACAAAACAAGGGGGCTCTTTTGGATGAGAATATATAAAAAATTATTTTGAGGCCTTAAAGCTATCTTTGAGCTTTACCGAGCGGTTAAACACCAATGCCCCTGGGGCGCTGTCTTTGTTATCGACGCAAAAATATCCCTGACGCATAAACTGGAAGCTCTCCCCTGGCTTAGCTTCTTCCAAAGATTTTTCCAGCTTACAGCCCTTCAATACGGTAAGAGAATCCGCATTCAAATAGTCCAGGAAATTCCCTTCATCGGGATTTTCTACCGTAAACAAATTATCGTAAACCCGCACTTCGGCATCCAAGGCGTTTTCCGCGTCTACCCAATGGATGGTAGCGCCCTTCACCTTCCGGCCATCGGCCGGGTTTCCGCCGGTACTTTCCGGGTCATAAGTAGCTAAAATCTCTACCACTTTCCCGGTTTCATCTTTGACGCAGCCTGTACACTTGATGAGGTAAGCGCCCTTTAGGCGGCACTCGGGGCCATCTGGGAAAAGGCGCTTGTATTTGGGAATGGGAGTTTCCAAGAAATCCTCCCCCTCTATATACAAGTGCTTAGAAAAGGTTACAGGCCTTGTGCCTTCTTCGGGCTTATTGGGATTGTTTTCCACCTGGAAGATTTCACTTTTCCCTTCCGGGTAATTTTCGATGGTCAGCTTCACCGGCTCCAGCACGGCCATTACCCGCCGGGCGTTTAGGTTCAGGTCTTCCCGAAGGCAATGCTCCAGAAAAGCATATTCTACTGTAGAATTCACCTTGGATACACCATTGCGCTCGCAAAAGCTGCGGATGGACGCAGGAGTATATCCTCTCCGGCGCAGGCCACACAGCGTAGGCATTCTGGGGTCATCCCAGCCTGCCACATAGCCGCCCTCCACCAACGCCCGGAGCTTCCGTTTACTCATGACCGTATTGTTAATGCCAAGCCTTGCAAACTCAATCTGTCTGGGTTTGGAGGGAAGGGTTACGTTTTGTACCACCCAATCGTAGAAGGGGCGGTGGTCTTCAAATTCCAAGGAACAAAGGGAATGGGTAATACACTCCATGGCGTCCTCAAAGGGATGAGCGTAGTCGTACATGGGATAGATGCACCATTTTTCCCCCGTCCTGTGGTGGGCAGTATGGTTGATACGGTAAATGACAGGATCGCGCATGTTAAAATTACCGGAAGCCAAATCGATTTTGGCTCGCAGAGTCATCTTTCCGTCTTCAAACTCCCCGGCCCGCATCCTGCGGAACAGATCCAGGCTTTCTTCCTTCGGTCGGTCACGGTAAGGGCTTCTGGCAGGCGTTGTCAGGTCGCCGCGCATTTCCTTCATCTGTTCCGGAGAAAGCTCGCAAACATAGGCAAGCCCCTTTTCGATGAGCTCTTCGGCACCCCGGTACATGTCTTCGAAATAATCGGAGGCGTAGTAGAAACGGTCTTCCCAATCGTAGCCCAGCCAATGGATATCTTCCTTAATGGCATCCACATATTCTACGTCCTCTTTTACAGGGTTGGTATCGTCCATACGCAAATTACAAATTCCGCCGAACCGCTGAGCCGTGCCGAAATCGATATAAATGGCCTTGGCGTGGCCAATGTGCAAATATCCGTTAGGCTCCGGAGGAAAACGGGTGTGCACCTTCATGCCCTCGGTACGCCCTCCGACCGCCATATCTTCTTTTACAAAATCGTCGATGAAATTGGTGGAAGCCACTTCTTCAAAATTTATGTTTTCGCTCATAGTATAACAGCATCCTTTCTAAGGGAATTTACAGTTTCCGGCGAAATTATCTCACTATTTTTAAAATTTCAAAAGCCCCGCGTTCAGCCGGCGAAGGGACTCTTCCCTGCCCAGGATCGCCAGGATCTCCATCGCGCCGCCGGGAGTCACCAAAGTCCCGGCCGCCGCAATACGCACCGGCCAAAGCAGCGTGCCGTTTTTCACTTCCAGCTTTTCTGCCAGCTGGATTAAACTATCGTGAATGGCGTGAAGCTCCCAGGAAGGAAGCTGTTCCAGTGTCTCAATGGCAGCCTTCAGCATTTGGGGGGAATTTTCCAAGGTGGTCTTGCTTTTTTTATTTACGAAGAAATCGGCCGGGTAATCCGGTAACTCCCGGAAAAATTCCAAAAGCCCGGGGATCTCCTTGAATTTGCCAATTCTCGCTTTTAGAATAGAGGCCAGTATTTCCCAAGGCTTTTCCTCTTCTTCAAAGACCTCTTTGTAGTAGGGCATGGCATTTTTGGTAAATTCTTCGTCGCTCATGGCCTTAATATATTCCCCGTTAAACCAGTTGAGCTTCTCGTAATCGAATACTGCGGGAGATTTGCTGATCCCTTCCACCGAAAAGTTCTGCACCAATTCTTCTAAAGAAAAAATCTCCTGGTTATCTTTCGGGGCCCATCCCAGCAGGGCGATGTAATTGGTAATTACCGGCGCCAGGTACCCTTCCTCCAGCAAACCTTCAAAGCTGGTAGAGCCATGACGCTTGGAAAGCTTGGAAACACTGCCGTCCTCGTTTTTTCCCATAATAAGGGGCAGGTGAATGTAGGTAGGAATTTTCCAGCCAAAGGCCTCATAAAGCAGATTATATTTGGGGGTAGAGGTCAAATACTCACATCCACGTACCACATGGGTAATATTCATAAGATGATCATCGATCACATTGGCGAAATTATAGGTGGGGTATCCATCCGCCTTTAACAGGATTTGATCTTCAATCTCTTTATTTTCAATGGTAATAGAACCAAAAACAGAATCGCAAAAAGTGGTAGAGCCCTCCAAAGGAACCTTTTGCCGGATCACATAAGGAGTGTTTTCCGCTAAAAGCCGTGCCACTTCTTCCTGAGGAAGGTCCCGGCAATGACGGTCATAGCCGCCGAATTCCCCTTCTTGATGGAGCGACTCCAAACGTTCCTTGGTACAAAAGCAGTAATAGGCCTTTCCTTCCTTTACCAGCTGTTCGGCGTAAGGCTTATAAAGCTCTTTCCGCTGGCTTTGCACATAGGGGCCGTATTCTCCACCCAGGTCCGGCCCTTCGTCATGACGAAGCCCCACCTTTTTCAAGGTTTGGTAAATCACCTCTTCCGCACCTTCCACCAGGCGTTCCCTATCGGTGTCTTCTATTCTAAGGACAAATGTGCCATTTTGCGATTTTGCCACCAAATATTCATAAAGCGCCGTCCGTAAATTTCCCACATGCATAAAGCCTGTAGGGCTGGGAGCAAACCTGGTTCTTACCGTTGCCATATCCACGACCATTCCTTTCTTTTTCCTGAACCGAAGGGCCGCAGCACTTTTCATGCGGCCCTCTAATTTCCCATGATTCTTTTATATTACAACAAAAAGGCACAGTTTGGCAATAAAAATCTTACGTGATCCCCTTATCTTTTAAATATAAAACATATTCCTCTAAACACATGTCTAATCGTTCCATTTCTTTGGCGTGTTTTTTCCCCACATAACGGTAATGCCAGCTTTCGTTATCGATCCCTGTAATGCCTGCCTTATCGGCCCGGTAACGCTGGACAAAACCGAAATCGGCCCCGTGCTCCTTCAGCCATCGGTAAGCCTCGGTTTCTTCGAAGTCGTCGCTGACATCATTCAAGTCTACTGCCAGGCCCGTATGGTGTTCACTGTGACCCGGCATGGCTATGGTGCGCAAAGCTGTTTTTAACGCTTCTTCCTTTTCCATGCCGTTCTGAACGTTCTCTTCCACTGCCCGGTCTAAAATAATTTGCTGGTCTTCCTCGCTGCGGTAACCGGAGGCTGTCCAAAACCAAACCTCCTCTTTAGCAGCTTCCTGGTACATGGCGGAAAGGTCTTCATAAATACGTAGGTCCACCTGCTCATCGTCTACCATTCTGGGGGTAACTTGCCAATCTTCCGGCAGTGGAACCTGGGCATTTACCAACACCAGAAAAGGATCGGAAAGCTGTTCATAGTTCTGAAAGGGATCTTCCTCAAGAGGCTTCTCCTCTTCTTTCGGCTTTTCTTCTTTCTGAGGGCTCTTTTCTACCTGGGCGGCAGCCTGCTCCACGGACTGTATCGCCCTACGATTTTGTAAAAAGCCGGCATAACTCAATACCACACTCAAGATTAGAGCACTGGTAATGATCACCGCCGCCACCCATTCTGTAACCATATCTTTTCTTTTCCACGACTTATTTTTTTTCAACATACCGCACCCCTTCCAAAAACTTGGGTTTATTTTGTCCAAAGTTTTTGGTAAAATAACTCTAGATCCACAAGGGAAACCGTACCTTCTCCTGTTATAATCATAAAGGAAGCAGAATATATTTTTTGGAGAATCTAGGGTGCTTTTTTATGAGAAAGGCGCTTCATGGCCGCCACAACCGGATTTTGGGAAAGGAGCTGGAGGAGACTTGAAAAAGATTTTCATTCTGGGAGCAAAAGAAAATTTCAAAAATTACCAAGAAGCTTTAGAAAGCTGCGGCGCAAGCCCGGTTTTTTCGGAAAACCTGGCACAAGCGGCGGACTGCCACGGCTTGCTGCTTCCCGGCGGCGGAGACGTGGAGCCCTTGCGCTACGGAGAAAAGAATACCGGAGAAAGCTGCAAAATCGACCTTCGCCGGGATGAAATCGAACTGGAGGCCATCCGGCTGTTCCAACGTACCGGGCGGCCGATTTTAGGGATTTGCCGGGGAATTCAAATTCTCAACGTAGCCCTTGGGGGCAGTCTTATCCAAGACCTTTCCACCGCAGAGGCTCATCGCTGGAAGGAAGAAACCGGCGACCAAATCCATTTGATCCATGCGGAGCCCGGCAGCTTCCTTTTTGACCTTTATGGCCCCCGGTTTCCGGTAAACAGCGCGCACCACCAGGGAATTCGGGAGCTGGCCCCTTCCCTTTCCCCTGTGGCCTTTTCCGAAGACGGCGTTTTAGAGGCGGCCGCCGCTCCAAAACAAGGCTTTTACGCGGTGCAGTTTCATCCAGAACGCATGTGCGCCGGCCATTCGCGACCTGACACTATAGACGGCCGGGCCATTTTCGACTTCTTTTTGAGGATCTGCTAAACCCTTTTCAAAAAAATATTTCATTTTTCTTGAAAAAGTCCTTGCATTTTTGAAAGTTATCCGATATAATATAACACGTTGTCCGGGTGTGGCGCAGTTGGTAGCGCGCTTGACTGGGGGTCAAGAGGCC
>CANSKS010000044.1 GCA_947647615.1 uncultured Neglectibacter sp. | reverse complement strand
ACGACTACCATAACGACGATTGCCCGCCCATGCGGGGGTTTTACCGCTGGCATATTATGGACCCCATCCATTTTGAGCAGGAGATCAAGGTGACTTTGCAGCAGATCGGCGTTTGTCACAGGGGGCTCTTTGAGCGCCAGGACGATGTGGCCACAGTGGCCTACTGGTACCAGACAGAGCCTCATACCCCCTTTGGACCTCTGATGAAAAAAGAGGACCGCTGGCCCAGGTGAGCCTCGGCTTTTTGAATGGATCCTTTGGCGCTTGGCGCCGGGAACGGTCCCACGGGATAGGCAGGCCCATTTTTGCCTATGCTGTGGGGCTGCTTTTTTGGGAAAACTTTTTCCACAAGCCTACGGTGAGAACTCCAAAAAACACACCAAAGGCCATACCGGCCAAAACGTCGGTAGGGTAGTGAACGAAGAGGAAAATACGGGAGAAGGCGATGAGAAGGGCCAAAAGGCAGGCGGGAATCCCCAGCTTTTTGGAATGGAGGAGCAGCACGGTAGAGGCCGCCAGGGAAGAAGCACTGTGGCCCGAAGGGAACGAAAAGGAGGTGGGTGGCGTCACCAGCATTTGCACATAATTGGGAAATTCCTGGCAGGGTCTGGGACGGCAGATCAGGTTTTTTAAAAGCAGCTCTCCGGTGAGAAAAGCGCCCAGCATGGCAAGAAGCATCAGCATCCCGCATTTTCGGAAGTCCCGAAAACAAAGGAGAACCAGGGAAAGGGCAATCCAAACCGCCCCGGCCTCTCCCAAATAAGTGATCATAGGGAAAAGGGCGTCGGAAACAGGATTGTGAAAATGCTTTTGAATAAAGGTCATGACCACGGCGTCAAAGAAATTGATTCCAGTCATATGGCAAGCTCCTCTCTTTTTTTGCGGCGCCTTTTGGGCAGCGGGCATAACCCGGCGGCTCCATTCATAATTTGCCTTTTTGCCGAATATAGTTTTGGGACAGGGCCGCAGGCCCACAAAACAATATGGCGAGAAAGGCGTGGTTTTTCAGATGCGGGTTTACAGTGCGGGCTGGCGAGAAACCGTAGAAAAGCTGGGGTCCGACCCGGAACGGGGCCTTGGGCGTGCCGAAGCACAAAAACGCCTGGCAGTTTATGGGAAGAACGAGCTCCGAAGCGGAAAAAAGAACAATTTGCTGCTGCGGTTTTTCGGGCAATTTAAAGATTTCATGGTGCTCATTTTGCTGGCGGCAGCGGCGGTCTCTTTCGCCGCTTCCAAGTTTCAGGGCGATAAGGATTATATTGATTCCCTTATCATTTTGGCCATTGTGGTGTGCAACGCTGTAATCGGCATGGTGCAGGAGCTAAAGGCCGACAAAGCCATTGACGCGTTGAAAAAGCTCTCGTCTCCCCATGCCACGGTGATCCGGGGCGGGAAAAAGCACCGGGTGGAAAGCTGGGAGCTGGTGCCGGGGGATATTGTTGTGCTAAAGGCCGGAGATTTGGTCCCGGCAGATATCCGGCTCATAAAAAGCGTGGAGCTGAAAGCGGAAGAATCGGCTTTGACTGGGGAATCGGTTCCGGCGGAAAAAAGCGCGGAAGCCCTTTGCCCGGAGGAAGCGCCTTTGGCGGAACAAAGAAATATGGTTTTCGCTTCCACAGGAATCGCCTCCGGCGCCGGAGTAGGCATAGTGACCGGCACAGGTATGGATACCAATATGGGGAAGATCGCGAAAATGCTGGAACACGAAAAGACGCCCCAGACGCCCTTACAGCAAAAATTGAAGCAGACGGGAAAGGTGCTGGGAGCAGGCGTTTTGCTCATCTGCGGGATCGTCTTGGGACTTGGCCTGCTTCAAAAGTCGGAGCCTCTGGAAATGTTCTTAATCGCTATAAGCCTGGGAGTGGCGGCCATTCCGGAAGGTCTCACCGCCGTGGTCACCATTGTGCTGGCCATGGGGGTGAAGCGGATGGCCCAAAAACGGGCCATTGTGCGGCATATGCCTGCGGTGGAGACACTGGGGAGTACCCAGGTTATTTGTTCCGATAAAACCGGAACCCTCACCCAGAATAAAATGACGGTAGTGGCATTTTCCGGCGCTTACGGGGAGGAAAAGCTGGAAGGCGCGGCTGCTCAATTTGCCTTGGAGCTGGCTACCCTTTGCAATAATTCCGAGGAGTCTGGGGGAAAAATAACGGGGGATCCCACGGAAACAGCTTTTCTGAACGCCTGTAAAACAGCCAAGCAGGAGCTGGAACAGACCTTTCCCCGGGTAGGGGAGATCCCCTTTACTTCCAAAAGAAAAATGATGACTACGGCCCACCGCAATGGGAAGGAGTTCCGCATTATCAGCAAGGGCGCTCCGGATCTGCTGATCGCCCGGTGTACCCGGCTGCAAAAGGGCAGTGAGGTTGTCCCCTTAAGCGGCGCAATGAAGGCCAAGATCTTATCGGACAACGCCAGGCTGGCAGAAAAGGCCCTGCGGGTATTGGCGGTGGCCTACAAAGATGTGGCAACAGTGCCCCGGGAAGATAAGGAAACGGAAAGCGGCTTGGTCTTCTGCGGGCTGGTAGGCATGGAGGACCCGCCCCGGCAAGGGGTGAAGGCCGCGGTGCTGGAATGCAAGCGGGCGGGCATCCTGCCTGTGATGATCACCGGAGATCATGCCGCCACGGCCCTGGCCATTGGAAAACGCCTTGCCATTGCGGGAGAAAACGCCGGGGTTCTCACCGGCAGTGAACTGGAACGCCTTTCCGAAGCGGAGCTAAGCCAGAAAATCTTCGATTATCAGATCTTCGCCCGGGTAGCGCCGGAGCACAAGGTGAAAATTGTCAAAGCCTTTCAGCGCCGGGGCATGGTGGTGGCCATGACGGGAGACGGAGTAAACGACGCCCCTGCCTTGAAAAGCGCCGATATCGGCTGCGCAATGGGCAGGAACGGTACCGAGGTGGCAAAGTCCGCAGCCGACATGGTGCTTACCGACGATAATTTTTCCACCATTGTCAGCGCGGTGAAAGAGGGCAGGGGAATTTACAAAAACATTAGGAAGACCATTCATTTCCTGCTTTCCTGCAATATCGGCGAGGTTTTGGTGGTGCTGACAGCGTTTTTACTGCGGGCGCCTACGCCCCTGCTGGCCATCCATTTGCTGTGGGTGAACCTGGTGACCGATTCTTTACCGGCCCTGGCCCTGGGAGCAGACCCCATTGAGTGGGACATTATGAACGAACCGCCCCACAAGAGAAGCGAAGGCATCTTTTCCGGGGGCATGGGTTTTTCGGTGGCAGTGGAGGGCTGTCTGGTGGGGGCTCTTTCTCTGCTGGCATATACCATTGGCAGGGTATGGTTCGACACGGACCCAGCCATGCCCCTGGTGGGCAGAACCATGGCTTTCGCGGTGCTGAGCCTTTCCCAGCTGGTACACAGCTTCAACATGCGTTCCGAACATTCCGTGCTGCGTTTGGGGATTTTTAAAAACCGAAAGCTGACGGCGGCCTGTGTGGTTTGCGCGCTGCTTATGGTGAGCGTGATCTTGTTCCCGCCCCTGACCGTCATATTTAAAACTGTGGCCCTTACCCCGGTTCAGTGGCTAGTTGTGGCAGG
Source organism: uncultured Neglectibacter sp. (assembly GCA_947647615.1). Taxonomy (GTDB): domain Bacteria; phylum Bacillota; class Clostridia; order Oscillospirales; family Acutalibacteraceae; genus Acutalibacter. Next base: position 18,505 of record CANSKS010000044.1, on the reverse strand, counting down.
CCTTTCTCTGTTCCCCATTTTGGCAGTGGAAGGGGAAAAGCTGTTGTTTAACCGTCTTTCCGGGCCACAATAATATCTCTTAAAATAGACTGGTCTACCCGGTGCTCAAACTGTAAGTAGGGTGCGTCCCGCTTTACGGCAAAGCCCAGCTCTTCGAAAATGCGTTCCATTTTCGGACGGGGCAGTACATGACAGTTCCAGGCCAGGGCAATGGTCCCCCGGGGCTTTAGCACCTCCCGCCATACGGGAAGACAGGCGTTCAAAAGCTCCGTGGGGTTCCTGGTAAGGGAAGATTGGTTTTCCTTGGTCACGTTGCCGTGCTGTACGCCATAGGGCAGGTCCCCCACCAGAATATCGAAGAAATCTTTTTTATAATACCGGTTGGCATATAGGGAATTCCCTGCGACCAGCTCTATGGTGCAGGTGTTTTTCTGCTTCCATTCCTCCTTGGTTTTGGCGGTTTGGAAGGTATGGCGCTGGGCGGAAAAAGACTTTTTGGGGCCGGAAAACTTTAAGGAGCTGTATTCGAATTTGTAACGGGCGTTTTCTAAAAAACGCTTTAAGAAGTGGTAGGCTTCGTTTACGGGAGTTTCTCCAATCTCAATGCCGTAGACATGGAACCCCTTGACCAGCCCTTCGTACAGGGTGGTTCCCTTTCCGGCAATGGGATCCAGCAGGCGGATGTTTTCCCGGTTTTCCTGGGAATAGAAGGCCAGGTTGATGAGCATTCTGGTAAAGGTTTCGTTGGTTTTCCCGGGATATTTTAGAATGCCGCCAATGCCTTCCTCTACAAAAACAACGTTGCTTTTTTCGATAGGCTTTAAGAAGCGCCCCTCCGGAAGCTCCACAATTTCAAACAGGGCATATAAAAACGAAAGCTCCGAAACCATGCTGAGCTCCGCAGGCGAAAGCCTTTCTTGGGTCTCAAAGGTCAAATACTCTATGCCGGAAAGCTTTTGGCACTGCACGTTCCCCCAGGGGGAAGAAAAATTTTGGGCCACAATGGAAAATTCGGCAACCGAAAGAGCCAGGGAGGTTTCGTAATAAATCCGGTTGTGGCCGGGGTGAAATAGAATGGCGTAGGTCATGGAAGGCGATATCCTTTCCTTTAAATTTTAAAGCGGCAGGGCGGGCCCTGCCGCCAATTTTTTTACCAGGGCAATCTCTTCTGCGTACCCGGCAAGGTCGTTGGGCGTTTCCAAGTAAAAGGGCAGTTCCCGCAGGGCCGGATGCTGCAGCAGGTGAGCCAGGGTTTCCCGGTTCAGGAAGCCCTGGCAAAGCTTTTGATGCCGGTCCTTCCGGCTGCCCAGAGGGTTCATACTGTCGTTTAAATGGATGGCTTTCAGCCTGGAAAGGCCCAGCACGCGGTCAAACTCCTCCAGCACGGCTTCCAAATTGTCTTTAATATCATAGCCGCCGTCCCAGACGTGGCAGGTATCCAGGCAGACCCCAAGCTTTTCCGAAAGGTTGACCCTCTCTATGATATCCCGAAGCTCCTGGAAGCTTCGGCCCGTCTCAGAGCCCTTTCCTGCCATAGTTTCCAGCAGCACGGTGGTGGCCTGCCGGGGCCAAAGCAGATCGTTTAACTGGGCGGCGATGAGCTCAATCCCTTTTTCCGGCCCCTGCTTTACGTGGCTGCCCGGGTGAAAATTATATAAGGAACCGGGCAGGTACTCCAGCCTGCGCAGGTCGTCTGCCATGGTGTTTCTGGCAAACTCTCGAATACCTTCTTCCGCGGCGCAGGCATTTAAGGTGTAAGGGGCGTGGGCCAGAAGAGGGAAGCCCCCTTCCTTTTCCCAAAAAGCCAAAAAGGCGGCGATATCTTCCTGGTCCAGCTCTTTGGCTTTGCCGCCTCTGGGGTTCCTGGTAAAAAACTGAAAAGTATTTGCGCCTATTGCGGCGGCCTCCTTGCCCATGGCAAGAAACCCTTTGGCGCAGGATAAATGACAGCCGATCTTCAACATAATGTTTCCTTTCTATCTGGTGGGGAAGTGCCTGCCGGTATCGCCGGAGGAACCGGATTTAAGGCAGCCACTGGATAAAGGCGGTTTTATCTTCGCTGTTGTACCCGGCTTTTTGGTAAAACCTGTGGGTGCTTTCTTTCTTAGATCCGGTGAGCAGCATGAGTTTATAGCAGTTTTCCTTTATGGCCAAGGCCTTGGCATGGTTTAGGCATTCCGTGGCCAATCCCTTGTTCCGGTGGGCCTCGTCTGTGACTACATTTTCTATAAGCGCGTAGGGCCGCTGCCCGTGGGTCAGGTTTGGAATAATGGTACAGACGCAAGATGATACCAGCCGCCCGTTTTCTTCGGCTACAATGATATGCTGGCGCTTCTCGGCTAAAATCGTTTTCCAGAGTGCCAGAAGCTCCGGTCCCTTTTCCGGGACAGGCTCGCCGTGAAGCTGGGAATATAAGTTCAGAAGGCCATCCAGATCTTTTTCTGCAATTTCACGAGTCATAGCGGTTTCCCCCTTTTGGCTTTGGTTCCAGTATACCAGATATCGGCCAGTATTACCATTGCCGCAAAAAAATTTTTCAAAATACTTGACTGCCGCCTTGGGGGCTGGTTTATCATAAAAGAAAAAGCTGGGAGAAAACGCTCTCCCGTTTTATCGCTTTTGGGAAGGAGAAGAAAACTATGCGGATAAACGAGGTTTGCAAAAGCTGCCATATGACAAAGAAGGCAGTGGAATATTATGTGGAACAGGGCCTGGTTTTCCCTGTTGTTCAGGAAAACGGCTACCGCGATTTTTCCGAAGAGGAAGCAGACCGTTTGAAAAAGATTGCGGTGCTTCGGAACTTGGGGGTTCCTGTGGCGGAGATCCGAAAGGTATTGCTTTCCAAAAATGCCCAGGCATGGAACCAGCTGGCGGGAAAGCGGTTTTTAGAGGCTGCCGCCCAAAGGGAAAAGCAAGAGATTTTCCAGGCCCTGGCCGCCGAAGAAAATTGGGAGAAGGCCTGGAAAAGGCTGGAGCAGCTGGAGGAAAAGCGTTCCGTTCTGGAACGGATGCTCCACGCGTTTCCCGGCTATTACGGCAGGGTCCTCTGTGTGCATTTTGCGCCATTTTTAGAGGAACCTGCTGCCACGGAGGAACAGCGGGATGCCTTTCAAACTGTGATCGATTTTTTGGATGCTACAGAGCTGGAGATTCCCGGGGACCTGCAGGAATACCTGGAAAAAGCGACAGCCGGTTTAAGCGACGGAGATTTGGGAAAGCTGTCTTCTCAGGTGGAAAAGGCCCTTTGTGAAATAGGCCCTTATCTGGAAGCCCATCGGGAAGAAATAGAGGCTTATATGGAATATAAGCAATCTGCGGAATACGAGAATACCCCTGCCGGGCGGTTGGAAAAATTTTTCAAAGAGTTTTCCCAAAAAAGCGGTTACAACCAGGTATTCCTTCCGGCTATGCGCCGGCTGAGCCGGTCTTACGCGGAATATTCCCAGAGGCTTTTGGAAGCCGATGAACTTTTTTTAAAACAGTATCCAAAAGTCGGTGAAAAATGAAAAAGTAAGTTTCCAAATTTACCCTTGGTTCTTCTTCTATTTGGGGTTGTAAAATAACCTTGTCTCAAAATTTTTGATGAAACCGTTTGGAAGGAGGACTGCTTCATGGAAAAGATCAAAGTGGTGCAGTACGGATGCGGAAAAATGAGCAAATACATTCTGCGGTATCTGTACGAGCACGGCGCGCAGGTGGTAGGGGCAATCGACGTGAATCCGGAGATTGTGGGCATGGACATCGGCGATTACGCCGGGCTGGGCAGAAAAACAGGGGTGCTCATCAGCAACAATGCCGAGGAGGTGCTGAATCATACCGACCCGGACATTGCCATTGTCACATTGTTCAGCCTGGTAAGCGATTGCTACGACCATTTCGTGAAATGCCTGAGCCGGGGAATCAGCGTTATTACCACCTGTGAGGAGGCAACCTATTGCTGGACTACCGACCCGGTGCGCACCAACGAGTTGGACGTTTTGGCCCGGCGGAACGGCTGCACCTTTGTGGGCAGCGGTATGGAAGATACGTTCTGGGTGAATATGGTGGGGCTGGTTGCCGGAAGCTGCCACACCATTCGAAAAATAGAAGGCGCTGTAAGCTATAACGTGGAAGAATACGGCCTGGCCCTGGCCAAGGCCCACGGAGTGGGCCTGACGCCGGAGGAATTTGAAAAACAGGTGGCCCACCCGGAGGTCCTGGAGCCCTCTTACGTGTGGAATTCCAACGAAGCCCTGGCGGCCAAAATGGGTTGGACCATCAAAAGCCAAAAGCAAAAATGTGTCCCCTATTTTCACGAGGAGGACCTTTATTCCGCCACATTGGGGGCAACCATACCCAAGGGAAACTGTATTGGTATGGCGGCCGTGGTGACCACAGAAACGTTCCAGGGGCCGGTAATTGAAACCCAATGTATTGGAAAGGTGTACGGCCCTCAGGACGGCGACATGTGTGACTGGAAGCTTACCGGCGAGCCCAATACGGAATTCCATGTAGTGAAACCTGCCACGGTGGAGCATACCTGTGCCACTATCGTAAACCGCATTCCCAGCGTATTGCTGGCTCCTGCGGGGGTGGTGACCGTGGACCAATTAGCGGAGCTTTCCCACCCCACATATCCCTTGGAATTTTATCTCAGGTAAGCCAAAGCAAAAGAGGCCTTCCCATTCGGGAGGCCTCTTTTCTGGCTTTTGCTTTGGGCCAAAACAAAAAGAGAGAACCAAAGCTTTAATGATGGGCGCTGTCGCTTTCGAAGCGGAGGCCGCACTGCTTTCGTATGGCTTCCATGAGCTGAGCTACCTGAATGCTCAGCTCCTTACAGCGCAGGTATTCCTCCCGGCTTTCTTCCGGCTGGGTGATATAGCGGTAAAAATCTTTTGCCTCCCAGCCCATAAGCTGGTACTTTTCATCGCCGCCATAAAGCTGCTGGGTGGAGCCATCCTTGCGCCACAGGGAAACGCCGGCAATGCGGGAAATGGAATCTACGGCCACAGTGCCCTCCGTGCCTTGAAAATCGGAATTGGCCCCGGCTTGTCCCAGCTTGGAATAGGTAAGAGTCACAAGCTTTTCCGGATATTTCAGGGTGACGACGCCGCAGCCGTCAGCACCGCTTTCCAAAAGGACCAGGTCGCTTTGAAAGCTTTGGGGCATGCCGAATAAGGCCAAGGCGGGGTAGACGCAGTAAACCCCCAGGTCCATGAGGCTGCCCGTTTCCAGCCGGGGATTAAAAATGTTGGGCAGCTCGCCCTTTTCATAGGCGTCCAGCTTGGAAGAGCGCTGGCAAAAATCAATTTTGGCCAGGCAGATTTTGCCGATCTTCCCCAAAGCCTCTTCCAGTATTTTCCGCTGAGGAAGATGCAGAAACATGATGGCTTCCAGGAAAATCACGCCCTGCTGCTCTGCCAGGCGGTAAAGCTCTTTTACCTTTTCCTCTTGGGCGCACAAGGGCTTTTCGCAAATCACATGTTTGCCTCTTTGCAGGAAGGCCTTGCAGTGGTCATAGTGAAGCAGGTTGGGGCTGGCGATATATACGGCATCCAGCTCCGGGGAATCGGCCATTTCCTCAAAATCGGTAAACACCCTGGAAACCCCGTGCTTGCGGGCATATTCCTCGCCCCGTTCCCGGGTGCGGGAGTAAACGGCAGACAGTTCCCACAAGCCGCTGTCAATGGCTCCGTGAATATATTCGTCGGTAATCCAGCCGGAACCGATGGTACCAAACCTGAGCATAAGACCCTCCCTTTCTATATGTTTTCTATGGCGGTTTTTAAAATGTCTTTAATCTTTGCCATATCCTCTAAAACCGCATATTCCAGCTTGCCGTGGAAGTTCGCGCCGCCGGTACAGACATTGGGGCAGGGAAGCCCCAAATAGGAGAGCCTGGCGCCATCGGTGCCGCCGCGAATGGGCAGGGCCACAGGCTCCACGCCGTTTTCCCGCATGGCCTCCTCCATCAGGGTGATGATCTCCCACTTCGGCAAGATACGTTCCTTCATGTTGTAATAAGTGTCTTTCACAGAAAGGGCGACGGGTTTGGAGGGGTATTTGGCGTTCATAAAATCGGCGGCTTGCTGCAGAAATGCTTTTTTTCCTTCAAAAAGTTCTTTGTCGTGATCGCGAATAATGAATTGCAGGGTAGTCTTTTCCACGTTGCCGGCAATGGAGGTCAAGTGGAAAAATCCCTCATAAAGCTCGGTGTGCTCCGGTACCTCCGCCTGGGGCAGCAGGGCGCAGAATTCCATAGCGAGAGTGGCAGAGTTCAGCATTTTTCCCTTGGCGCTGCCGGTGTGGATGCTCCGCCCTTCCACGGTTACCGTGGCGGAAGCGGCGTTGAAATTTTCGTATTCCAGCTCTCCCAAAGCCCCGCCGTCTACGGTGTAGGCAAAGTCGCAGCCAAAGCCCTTTACGTCAAAGTGATCGGCGCCTTCTCCTACTTCTTCATCGGGGGTAAAGGCCAGCTTGATGGTGCCGTGGGGCTTTTTCTCTTGTAAAATTTCTTCTGCGGCACAAAGAATTTCGGTGACGCCGGCTTTATCGTCGGCCCCCAGCAGGGTAGTGCCGTCGGTGGTGATGATGGTTTTCCCCTTGTGCTGGGAGAGGTCCGGGAATTCCTCGGGGGAAAGCTGCAGCTTGTCGCCCAGGAGAATAACACCCCCATCATAATTTTCTATGACTTGGGGGTGGATGTTTTCCCCGCACACATCGCCGTAGGTATCCATGTGGGCAATAAGCCCCACAGTGCTTTTCCCTGGGACGGTGGCGGGGATAGTACCGTAAACATAGCCCCAATCGTCTTGGAAGGCATCGTCAATGCCAATGCCTTTCATAAGCTCTACCAGGTGCGCGCCCAGAACCTTTTGTTCCGGGGTGCTGGGCGTAGTGCCGGAATCTTCTTTAGAGGCGCTGGGGTAAGAGACCAGGTCGAGAAAAAGATCTTTCATATTCATGGGTAAAGGATTCCTTTCTAAAAATTACACTTCGCTCCAATAGCGCTTCAGGTTGGCAAGCCCAATGCGAAGGGCATCCGCAACGGGCTCCAGGCCTTCAAACTCAATGGCGATGGTGCCGTCGAACCCGGCAGCCTTCAAAATGGAAAGGCATTGCTTTACCGGCACGTTTCCGTGGCCCACAATGGTGCCCCGCAGGTAATTTCCGGCCCGGCTCTGGAAGCAGCCTTCCCCGGGAGCGGCGCTGTCGAAGGGCTTTACAATAAAATCTTTCGCGTGGACATACCGGGTGTAGGGAGCCACCCTGGCGGCTGCCAAGGCCGGGTTTTCATCGGCGCAAAGGAAGTTGCCCATGTCGCAAAGCAGGCCGAAGTTGGGGTGATCCACCTGGTTATACAGGGCCTCTACCCGCTGGGAATCCTGGGAAAAAAGCCCGTGGTTTTCTGTCATGGTGGAAACGCCCTTTTGAGCGGCATATTCGGTCACTTCCCGGCAGGCGTCAGCAAGGCGGGGCAGCAGGCTTTGGTAGCTGCGGAATTTTCCGGAATTTCTGGCATATCCGGCGGTCACATCGTGGCGCATGCGGGGAGCCCCCAAAACGGCGGCTACATCCACCCAGTTTTTAACCTTTTGAATTTCCTGCTCCAGGTTGCCGTCGCTGCCGTTTAAAAAGTCGGAGCCCACTGCCAGGGAAGAGAAGGGAAGTCCCAGCTTTTCGGCGGCCTTCTTCCATTTGGCAGCCTGGGAAAGCAGGTCACCTTCTCTGTTGGCGAAGGTGACAAAGTCCACCGCCTCTATGGCGTCGAAGCCCAGCTCCTTGGCCTTGGAAAGGCAGTCTTCCGGGGCGATTTCCCCTTTTTGAATGGCTTTGTAAAAACTATAATGGCTTACAGAATATTGCATGGTTAAAATCCTTCCTCAGTTTTTTAGGTTTATTGGAACGCCGGGAAAGCGGCTCAGTCACCGAAGCTTACGCCGATTTGCCGGGCGGCCTTAATTTCGTCACAGTCTACGGGTACAGATTTCAGTTTTCCCGCTACATCGGCCAAAGGCACAGGTACAGTTGCGCCGCCCACAACGCCCACCATGACGCCGAAGGTCTTTTCCTTGATGAACCTGGCAGCGGTGGCGCCCAACCGGGTACACAACACCCGGTCGTAGGCGCAGGGACTGCCGCCGCGCTGGAAATGGCCGGGAACGCACACACGAATCTCGTTATCAATTTTTTCCTGCAGCTCTTCGGCAATGCGGTATACAATGGAGGGATGCTTGAAATCGGCCCGGGCCTTTTTGAACTCTTTTTTGGACAAGGCGGCCTCCTCTTTGGAAAGGGCGCCCTCCGCCACTGCCAAAATTGAAAACTTCTTGCCGCTTTCAATGCGGTTGTTCAAAGTTTTTGCAACCTTGTCGATATCGTAGGGGATTTCGGGCAGCAGAATCACGTCGGCGCCTCCGGCGATTCCGGCGGAAAGGGTAAGCCAGCCCACCTTGTGGCCCATCACCTCTACAATGAAAATGCGCCCGTGGGAGGTGGCGGTGGTATGGATGCAATCGATCACATTGGTGGCGATTTCCACGGCACTGTGGAAGCCAAAGGTTACGTCGGTGCCCCAAATATCGTTGTCGATGGTCTTGGGCAGGTGAATGACATTAAGCCCCTCCTCCCGCAGCAGGTTGGCGGTTTTTTGAGTGCCGTTCCCGCCCAGGATCACCAGGCAGTCCAGCTTCATTTTTTTGTAGTGGTCTTTCATAGCTTTTACTTTGTCCACGCTGTTTTCGTCTATAACCCGCATGGTTTTAAAGGGCTGCCGGGAGGTGCCCAACAGGGTGCCGCCCAGCGTGAGAATACCGGAAAAGTCTTCCTCGTGCATCAATCGGTATTCCCCAAAGATCAACCCCTTGTAACCGTCTTTGATGCCGTAAATTTCCACATTGTCTCCGAATTCCTCGTAAAGCCCCTTGGCGACGCCGCGAATGGCGGCGTTGAGGCCTTGGCAATCTCCGCCGCTAGTCAAAATCCCTACTCGTTTCATAGCTTTCCAACCTTTCTGTAATAAATTGCTTTATACTGGCTCGGCCGCTGCTCTCGGAAAAAGAGGGGAACAGGCCGTCTCTTACTTTCTGCCTCCGTTGTTTCACTTCACCTGCTCCGCCGAATGGATAGGGATTAGAGGGCTGTCCTTTTCCAATTTCTGCAGGGCCTTCATGCGCTCTTGAGCCTGCCGGTAGAAGGTGAGCTGGCTGCTGAAAGCGGCCTTGCCCCGGCGGTTGACATGCAGGTAAGAGGTATCGGCCTGCATGACGCGGGCATTGGTGTTGTCTTGCCAAAAGGTTTCCAAAATGTCAAAGGCCCGTTGCTTCAGGTTTTCGTCTTCAATGGGGAACACCAGCTCCACACGGCGGTCCAGGTTCCGGGGCATCCAGTCGGCGCTGCCCATATAGATCTGGGGGGCGCCGCCGTTTTCAAAGCGGAAAATGCGGCTGTGTTCCAAAAGCTGCCCCACAATGCTGATCACGGTAATGTTTTCGCTAATCTCCGGTACGCCGGGAATGAGGCAGCAAATGCCCCGCACCACCAGCCGTACCGGGACCCCGGCCTGGGAGGCCTCATACAGCAAAGAGATGATCCCCGGGTCCACGAGGGAGTTTACTTTGGCGGTAATGCCGCAGGGAAGGCCTTTTTTGGCGTTTTCCGTTTCTTGGGAGATCTTCCGTTGGAAGAAGCTTCTCATACCGTGAGGGGCCACCACAAAACGGCGGTATTCCGGGGGCCGGGAATAACCGGTAATCACGTTGAACAGGGAAGAGGCGTCCGCCCCGTATTGGCTGTTGCAGGTGAAAAGGCCGATATCGGTGTAAATTTTGGCAGTGGAATCGTTGTAATTTCCGGTGCCCAAATGGAGGTACCGGCGGATGCCGTCTTCCTCCTGCCGCACCACCAGAGCGATTTTGCAGTGAGTTTTTAGCCCCTGCAGGCCATAGATGACATGACAGCCGGCCTTTTCCAGCTTTTGGGCCCAGTTGATGTTGTTTTCCTCGTCAAACCGGGCCTTCAGCTCCACCAAAACGGTGATCTGCTTTCCGTTTTCTGCAGCCTTGATCAGAGCCGCAACAATGGGGGAATTTCCGCTGACCCGGTACAGAGTCTGCTTGATGGCCAGCACGTTTTCGTCTTCCGCAGCCTGTTCGATGAATTTTACCACGCAGTCGAAGCTTTCATAGGGGTGGTGAACCAGCCGGTCCCTTTCCCGAATGGAGGCGAAAATGTCTTCACTGCCCCAAAAATCGCAGGCAGGGCTTACAGGACGTATGGGCTTGAAGCAAAGGGATTCGCAGCCGGAAATCCCGGCGAACTTGGAAAAGAAGGTGAGGTCTAAGGGGCCGGGCAGCTCATAGATCTCGTTTTTCTTTATTTTTAACATATCAATGAGAAAGGCGCGGATGTCCTTGTCACACTTTTGCAAAATCTCCAGCCGCACCGGACGGCCCCGCTTCCTTTGCTTGATAGATTTTTTTAGTTCGGTCATAAAATCTTCCGCCTCCTCGTCGATCTCCAGGTCGGAATCCCTGGTGATCCGGAAGGGACAGGCGGCAACAATATCGTGCAGCTCAAAGAGCTCGTCCAATTTGTGGATGATGATATCTTCCAGAAGAGTGAAGGAACGGCCCTCTTCCTCCGGAAGCTCCAAAAAGCGAGGCAAAATAGCGGGAACTTGAATGGTGGCAAAGCAGTTTTCGTTGCTGCCCTTTTTCCCTTTCGCCTTTTCCTTGTCCCGAAGATGTACGGCGATGTTCAGAGATTTGTTGGAAAGCTGGGGGAAGGGACGGCTGCCGTCCACGGCCAGAGGAGTGAGCACAGGGAAGAGGACGTTGTGGAAATATTCCGTGATATATTGCTGCTGCTTGCTGCTCATTTGCTCACAGGAAAGGAAGCGGATGCCGTTCTTTTCCAAGATAGGGGCAATGGAACGGTGCAGGCAGGAATATTGACGTTCCATAAAATGGTGGGCCTTTTCCTCCAATTCTTTTAAGAGGGCTTCTGGACTCAGGTCGGAGGGATCGCGGCTCTTGTAGTTGGAATTTACCTGGGCCTTTACCCCTGCTACCCGCACCATGAAGAATTCGTCTAGGTTGGAGCCGGTAATGGCCAGGAAACGCAGGCGCTCCATCAAAGGGTTTTCCTTTTTTAGGGCTTCTTCCAAAACTCTGGCGTTAAAATCCATCCAACTGAGCTCCCGGTTGTAGTAGGGTATTTGTTTTTCAGCCATGTGTCACATTCCTTTCTCCAAGGTTTCAAAGCGATTAAAGCAATTCGAATTTTACAGTCAGCTCCGGGGAAAGGCCGAATACCTTTTGGAAATATCCGGCGGCTTCCCGGAAAGACCATTTTTCCAACAGATGGTTGCTCTCCGAGGTTTCGGCTCGGAAAAGCACACGGTCTTCCTCTAAGCTCACTCGCAGATCGTGGAACTTGCCGCCGTGGGACTTGTCCAGAGCGTTGGCCAGGCGAAAAATAGCGGCCAGCTTAGAAATGATAAGCTGTTCCTCGTCGCTGAGCAGAGAAAAGTCTAAATTTTCCTCCGGGGAAAAGGATTCGGAAATACTGCCTGCCACAAAGGCGATTTCGGTCACTTCAGATTGCCGCAGGCCAAAAATATCCATACCCTTAATAAGGTCGTAGGTGCATTGGTTATGCTTGCGCACACTCACATAGCTCCCGCAGCTGTGCAGCAAAGCGGCCAGCTCTAAAATGAGGCGTTTGGAGGAGGAGAGGCCGTGGACCTTTTTTAACTTATCGAAAATCGCGCAGGCAAAAAAGCCAACCTGACGGGAATGCTTTAAATCGCAGCCAAAGCGGCGGGCAGAAAGCTCCGTGCAGGCAACGGCGCTTTCCTGCAGGTAGGTTTGAAGGGCTCCCTCGGTTTTGGGAGCCAGCAGGTACCGGGCAATGGCTTCGGAAATGTCCACCTGGGGGGAAAGCAGCTGAGAGGCATTGGGCTGGAACCGGAGCATGCTGTGGTAAATGGAAAGGGTGGAATAAAGTACGGCGGCTTCTTCCTCGGAAATACTGTACCGTTGAGCAATGGCCTCCATGGAAAGCGCACAGATTTCCCGGTAAAGGGAGGAAAGGCGTTTCACATCGATACGGTAGGGCTCTTTTTCGCTTTCCTCTGCCCCGCACAGCCTGGCGATTTGGGAGATTCCCGAACCGGTGAGCACAAGGCACTCAATCTGGAATTCCGAAATGTGGATGCGGTTTAAAATGGTGCCCAAATACTCTTCCACGATGAAGTGAAAATCGTCAATATCCCGGCGCAGCCGGGCCATGATATCGTGAAGCTTCAAAGCGCCCATGGAAATGTTTTGGGAATAGACCACCCGGCTGCCGTCAAAGACAGCCAGCCCAATGCTGCCGGAGCCAATATAGGCCAAAAGGGAATGCTTGTTTTTCAGGGCTCCGCCCTCGGCCAAGCGGTTGATCAGCTCGGAGTAGAGGTAGGCCTTCTCTTCGCTTTCCTCCAAAACAGAAACAGATAATCCGTTGCGCACCTTAAGTTGGTCCACCACCAGGGAACGGTTTTTGGCTTCCCGCAGCGCGGTGCAGGAAATTACCTTGGGCTTTTCTATCCCATAGGAAAGCAAAGCGGAAGAAAATTTTCCCAGAACGCCGGAAAGCTCTCTCAGGCTTTCGAAACTGATGCTGCCGGTTTCAAAAACATCGTGCCCCAGGTTTACCGGATACTCCAGGCTGTCCAGCAAGGAGATCTCGCCCTTGGAAAACTGTGAGACCTGCATCCGAACACTGTTGGAACCGATCTCGATCACCGCCGCCTTGCGAGCAGAATATTTTTTATTCATGGAAATCCACTCCAAATCTTGAGAAAATGGCGTATAACAAATTATAGCAAATTCCTGGGCAAGATTCAAATAAAGTTTTGCCGCCGGACGGGAAATTTTGCTCTTTTCCATGAAGTTTTCCTCTTCCGCCTTCGGGAAAATGGAGGACAGGAGAGAAAATGGCGGGAATGCCGCCGAAAGTTCTTGAGCGGTTCAAAAAAAGGGTTTATAATATTCCCATGCCGTAATATAGCTGGTGTTTTCACGCTGTAAGCGATAAACGGACATCAAGGATTTCCGACGGCTGGGCGATTCTCGCAAAAAGGGGAAGGGGAGTGACGATTTGGCAGATGTGAAAGAGTATTTTCAAGAGACCAGGTCCGGCGATGCCCTGAGCTTTCATTTTTGCGGCTGGGAAAAATGCGATCCCGGTCACACCTTCGGCCCTGCGGTGCGCACCCATTTCCTGTTTCACTTTATTCTTTCCGGGAAAGGCGTTTACGACAGGAACGGCCTTCGTACCGAACTTCACAGCGGCCAGGGTTTTCTGATCTTCCCGGGCGATTCCACCTGTTACAGCGCAGACCTTTCGGAGCCCTGGGAATATTGCTGGATCGGCTTTAACGGCACCGAGGTGGAAACGATTTTAAAAGAGTGCGGGCTGAACCGGGAAAACTTGATTTATGAAGACCAAAGCGGAGGCATGCTGGGAAGGGAGATGCTCCGCCTGGTGGAATCTTTTGGGCGGGCCGGAGTAAACAACTACTCCCTGCTGGGACAGCTGTATTTGTGCCTTGGGCAGATGGTGCAAAAACAGCCAGTCTCCGGAACTCTGGCCCAAGGCCATGTGAAACGGGCCGTGGAGTTCATTCACGCCAATTTCGGTTATGAAATCGGCGTGGCGGAGATCGCCCGTTCCGTAGGGATAGACAGAACCTACCTTTACCGGATTTTCCTCCAGCAAACAGGCCGGTCACCTAAGGAATATCTCACAGAATTCCGGCTGCAAACGGCTTTGGAAATGCTGCTGGGCACGGAAATGCCGGTTACAGAAATCGCCCTTTCCTGCGGCTTCAAAGAAGCCTCTCTGTTTAACAAGCAGTTTAAACAGCACTATGGCTGTACGCCCTTGGGGTACCGGCGGAAGGGTTTATCCGCCGGGTAAAGAAACAAAATTCGGGGACGGGACCGGAGAAGAAAAGAATAAATTCTAGAAAAGGATTTTTTATGGATAGTCATATGATTTTTTGTGCACCCTGCCTGCTGGGAGTGGAGGGGTTGGTGGCCGAGGAGCTTCGTACCTTGGGCTGTGAGAAGGTAAAGGCGGAAAACGGAAGGGTGCTGTTTGAGGGAAGCGAAGAAATTCTGGTCAGAAGCAACCTGGGTTCCCGGTATGCAGAGCGTGTTCTGATCCTGCTGGGGGAATTTACCGCCCTCAGCTTTGAAGAATTGTTCGAGGGCGTTAAGGCGCTGCCTTGGGAGGCTTATCTTTCCCGGGAAGACCAGTTTCCCGTTTCCGGAAGCAGTCTTTCCAGTGCCCTTCACAGCGTACCAGACTGTCAGTCCATCATAAAAAAGGCCATTGTGGAACGGCTAAAGCAAAAATATCACATAGGTTGGTTCCCGGAAACAGGGCCGCTTCATAAAATTCGGTTTCGCATTCTAAAAAACCGGGTCAGCCTTATGATCGATACCAGCGGCGCGGGCCTTCACAAGCGGGGCTACCGGAAGAATTCCACAGAGGCTCCAATCAAAGAGACTTTAGCTGCCAGCCTTGTGAAGCTGGCCCGTGTGCGCGGGGACGGCAATGTAATAGACCCCTTCTGCGGCTCCGGCACCCTGCTCATCGAAGCCGCTATGCTGGCTTTGAATATTGCGCCGGGACTGGGGCGGCCCTTCCAGGCGGAAAATTGGGCGGAAAGCAAAGCGGAGCTTTGGCGGCGGGAAAGAGAAAAAGCGGTGTCTATGGCGAAACCGGAGGCCCCTTTTCATGCTGCCGGATATGATTTAGACCCAGGAGCGGTGGCCTTAACCCTGGAAAATGCCAGGAAGGCCGGGGTCATTGCCCATGTGACGGCTAAGGTCCGGGATGTGCGGGAATTTGCGGAGGAAGGCCCCTATGGATGCGTGATCTGCAACCCGCCTTATGGGGAGAGGCTTTTAGACCTGCGGGAGGCGGAAGAGCTGTACCGGGTCATGGGCAGGCTGTTCCAGCCCCGGCGGGGTTGGAGCTACCATGTGATTACCCCGGATGAAGAATTCGAGAAGGTCTTTGGTCGGCCGGCCAATAAGCGCAGGAAGCTCTATAACGGCATGATCAAATGCCAATACTACCAGTATTTTAAATGAGGCCGTCACAGCCTGGAAAGAAGGGGGAAAATGAGGATTTTCGCGCTGCCGCGCAGTCGGGGGCCAGGCTCTACCCAACGGCTGGCGCTGCGCAGATGGAGGCCGGAGGACTTGGGAGATTATATGGAATTCGCAGGCGACCCTCATGTGATGCTCCTTTCCGGCGTCAAGCCCGCGGCAAACCTGGAAGAGGGGGAAGCGATGTTCCAGGCTTCTTTAAAAAACAGAAATTGCTTTGCCATCGTATTGAAACAGTCCGGCAAAGCAATTGGGCAAATCAAATTTCAAAAGGAGTACCGGCAGCCCCGGAAAAATACGCTTTCTGTGGCCTATGAGCTGAACCGGGCCTATTGGGGACAGGGGTACATGCCGGAGGCCGTAAACGCCATGATCCGGTACGCCTTTGAAGGGAAAAAGCTGGAGGCACTGACAGTCAGCCACTTTACGGTGAATCAGCGTTCTCGGCGGGTCATCGAAAAGTGCGGGTTCCGTCACGAGGGCACTTGGCTCCGGGCCTTTCGGCGGTTCGACGGCGCCGTGTTTGACAACGAATGCTATGCCATTTCCCGGGAAGAGTATTTCAAAAATTTCAAGAGGAAAAAGCGGTAGAATTCAGCGGTTTTCGGGGGAGGGCAGCAGTTCCTTTACTGCCGCGATATTTTTTTGCTCTACGGCCTTTAGCCGTTCCGCATGGCTCCGGAGCTCTTCCCTGCGGGAAGGGGAAATAAAGGAGACAGACTTGTCTGTTGCGGCCAAGAGCTTCTCTTTTGTGACCTCTTCCAAATCCAGGCAGTTCCCGCATCCCAAATAGCGCAAAAAAGAGCCAATTTTCGGGTCGTAAGAAATGCCTGTCAAGGGTACGCCGCTGACAGAGGAAAAGATGAGCCCATGCAGCCGCATGGAAATTACCGCGCTCATATGGGAAAGCACGGAAACCAGAAGCTCCGGTTCGGCAGGATCATCCAAAATCACATAGGGCGATTTCATGTGTTCCACCACCGCCTTGGCCGCCTCTGTATCGTGAAAAATATTGAGAGAGAGAAACACAGGCTTCAGCCCGTATTTCTCATAGGCGTAATCGGCACAGGCCGCAAAAGCCTCCGTCTTCTTTTGGAACCCGTACCAGGTTCGAAGCATAAAGCAGAGGTATTGTTCCTTAGGGGAAAGCCCGTGCTTCTGCAAATAGAACAAGGCGTCTTCCTCCGGTGCGGGGGAAAGCAGCAGGGCAGGGTCGGAGCTGAGCCGGATGGTGGGCCGGTCCACCCCCATGGTATTCAGCATTTGCATGGAATCCTGTTCCCGAAGGGTGATGGTGTCCACAGAACGGTTCAGCACTTTTTTGACCAGGCGAATGTTTTTCTGCCCGGTAACCGGCCCGATGCCGCAGCCGTACATATCCACCTTGCAGCCTAAAAATTTTGCCATCCGCAGGGTAAACAGGTAATACCAAAGGCTGCGGTGGCTGGTGGCGTTTTGGATGAGCGTGCCGCCGCCGTTAATATAGAGCTGGGACTTCCGCATGGCTTTTATCATTTTGGGAAGGTGGAAGGTGTATATGGAATTCACATGAAAGCGCTTTTTAATGCTTTGAGTATTTTTGGCCAAAACTGTGATGGGCATGAATTCATCCAGCTCCTGCACAGATTGTATGATAGATTTTAAAATGGCGTCGTCGCCTGCGTTGCCGTAGCCGTAGGCACCGCAGATCACGGCGCCGTCGCGTTTGCTGGCGCTTTTCCTGGCGCTGCGCTTTAAAATGCTGTGGTAAATTTCCAGCTGCCGTTCCACCATGCGGTCTATAGAAAACAGCTTGGAGGCCTTCTGGTACAGCAGCTCTCCCATTTCCTTGCGCAGAGACTCCTGCTCCGAAAGGACCAGCAGGTACTCTGCCAGCTGCTGCTCATTGCCGGGTTCAAAGATAAACCCGTTTTTCCCGTCGTCGATCAGTACGGGAACGCCGCCCACATTAGAGGCAATGGTGGCCCGGCGCATCCTGGTGCCTTCGGTGAGGGCATAGGGGAAGGTTTCGGAAAGGGAAGTAAGCAGGTTGATATCGATAGCGTGGTAAAAGGAGTTGATGTCGTTTACCCACCCGGCAAAGCAGACCCTGTCGGCAATGCCCAGCTCTTTTGCCATATCTGTCAGCTTTTGCTTGTCTTCGCCGTCTCCGGCCAGAGCCAACTTTAGATGAGGGTTCTTTTGAGAGGCCAGCTTTACGGCCTTTAGCAGAGTGGGAATATCTTTTACCGGAGAAAGCCGGGCCACAATACCGGCAATCACGTCGCCCTCTTCGTA
The DNA here is from genome assembly GCA_947647615.1 of uncultured Neglectibacter sp. Taxonomy (GTDB): domain Bacteria; phylum Bacillota; class Clostridia; order Oscillospirales; family Acutalibacteraceae; genus Acutalibacter. Next base: position 1,079 of record CANSKS010000044.1, on the reverse strand, counting down.
ATTCATGCCAATGGAGCGTAAAAATTCCTCTTTTGGGACGGGGTGAATGGGTGTTTTAAAGTCGATGCCGTTATAAATGGTATAAATATGGTCGGCAGGAAACCCGCGTTCAATGAGAATATCGGTCATAGGGTCGGAAACGCCGATGTAATAGTTTACCCGGCGCAGGGCCACCATGTTGGTGGTACCGTAGGAAAGCCTTGCTACCGGACGCCCCAGGTAATCCAGCCGGTAGTCGCTGTGTACTGTGGTCACCACAGGAGCACCCACATGTTTTTTGATGAGATTTCCCATGAGGTTTCCCCTGGCACCGTGGCAGTGGATGATATCCACCTTTTCGCTGCCGATGAGTCTTTTTAGCTCCCGAAGGCCTACCGCCGGGTTTCCGGATTCGATCACATCAATGGGAATCCCCATTTTTTCCGCTTCCTCGGAAAAATCGCCCTTTCGAAAACAAACCAAGCGGGCGTCAATAAAATTATTCAGTTCCCGCAAAAGGTTGAGCACATGGGTTTTGGCGCCTCCCGTGTCGCCGCCGCCGATCAAATGAATCACCTTCATAGCAGATCATTCCTTCCTTTCCTGAATAGGCGCCATGGCCCGGAATTTGTCTAAAAACCAGATCTCCCGGACGGTGAAGGTCATGCCGTTCAAATAGTTGAGGAGCCCGGCGTCTGTGCGGAAATCAAAGCTGAGTTTATAGGAATAAAGGGCCTGATAGGGGAACCCTCTTTTTTTGTCGCCGGCATTTTTTCCATATTTGCCGTCTCCCGCCAAAGGATGGCCAATAGAGGCAAAATGGGCGCGGATCTGGTGGGTACGCCCGGTAAGAAGCTCTACTTCCAACAGGGAACAGTCTCTTTTTTCCTCCAATACCCGGTACCTGGTGCGAATGCTCTTGCTGTCCTTTGTGGGTCTTTTGGAGACATATACCCGGTTTTTTGCTTGGTCCTTTTCTAAATAGCCGGTGAGCAAGCCCTGCTTTTCGGGAAGTTGCCCCTGGACCACACAGAGATAAAGCTTATGCATTTCCCGGTCCTTCACCTTTTGGTTCATCACCCGCAGAGCCTCTGCGTTCT